>NZ_JBFAMF010000036.1:0-1250 GCF_040656435.1 Brevibacterium sp. NPDC049920 | reverse complement strand
GTCAGGGTAGGTGCGAAAGGGGTTGTGTGATGGTCGGGTCGAGGAATGCGGGCAGGGTCGGTCGGTACGGTCTGGCGTGGGAGTTCGAATTCCGGGTCTGGGAACTACGCGGGCAGGGACTCTCGATCGAGGAGATCGCTTCCACGGTCGAGAAGTCCGCGACCTGGGTCTCGCGGATCATCTCGCGCCGCGGGGGAATGCCACCGCGGCGCATCCCTCCGGGATCACGGGCCCGCAAGGGCCAGCACTTGACGATCTCGGATCGCGAAGCGATCCTCGCCGGTCTGGCCGCGGGGTATTCGATGCGCACGATCGCAGCATCGCTGGGGGTGAGTCCCTCGACGATCAGTCGCGAGGTCGCGCGGAATCGTGATCGCAGGCTCGTCGGGGCCGGGGTCGATTACTCCCCGGCACGCGCCCAGCTCAAAGCGGTGCATCGCCGGCACCGGGTGCGGCCGTGCAAACTCGCGACGAACGCCCGGTTGCGGGACTGGGTGCAGGAGAAACTCAGCCAGCAGCGATGGTCACCGAAACTCATCGCGTTGATGCTGGTCGAGGAGTTCCCCGACGATGTGTCTATGAGAGTCAGTCACGAAACGATCTATCAAGCGCTCTACGTGCAGGCCAAGGGCGGACTCAGACGTGAGCTCACCACGTACCTGCGGACCCGCAGGAAACAGCGGAAGTCCCGTTCCAGCACGGAACGACGCGGCCGGATCAGTGACATGGTCAATATCGCCGACCGGCCCTTCGACCCTGATGATCGCAGTGTGCCCGGGCACTGGGAGGGCGATGAGATCATCGGGAAGGACCACAAGAGCGCGCTGGTCACGGTGGTGGAGCGCCAGACCCGGTACGCGGTGATCATCCGGCTGCCCGATGGGCATGGGCCCGAACCCGTCGCCCGGGTGATCGCAGAGCGATTCGGGGAGTTCCCGACCCGGATGCGCAAGTCCTTGACCTGGGATCAGGGAGTCGAGATGGGGCAGCACAAGCAGATCACCGCCGCGACGAAGATGGACGTGTATTTCTGTGACCCGCATTCCCCGTGGCAGCGCGGGACGAACGAGAACACCAACGGACTCATCCGCGGGTTCTTCCCCAAAGGCACAGACTTCCGCGACGTCACCGATGAAGAAGTCGCCCACGTAGAGTACCTGATCAACACGCGGCCGAGGCCCACACTCGAGTTGCAGACCCCGGCCGACATGTTCGAAAAGCTCCTGATGCGTTAGAAGCTTGACACCACC
>NZ_JBFAMF010000035.1:0-1300 GCF_040656435.1 Brevibacterium sp. NPDC049920 | reverse complement strand
TGGGGTGTATCAAGGTTCTTGGACAGTTCCTCTTGATGGGAGAGGATCAAGAGCATGGCAAGTGCATCACGGCGGAAGTTCAGCCCGCAGTTCAAGGCTGAGGCGGTCCAGCTGGTCGTGCAGAACGATCGGCCGATCGTCGAGGTGGCCGGCGAGCTGCAGGTCAATCCGGGGACTTTGGGCAATTGGGTCAAGCGTTACCGGCAGGACAACCCGGAACCGGTTCAAGAGTTGAAGCCGGCCGATCACGCTCGGCTGGCTGAGTTGGAAGACGAGGTCCGGCGGCTGCGGATGGAGAACGAGTTCTTAAAAAAAGCCGCGGCCTTCTTCGCCAGGGAGCAGGACTGAATGAGAAGTCAGCCCTGATCGAGGCGGAGAAGGGAAACTATCCGATCAGCTGGATGTGTCAGAAGCTGGGCGTGGCCCGGTCGTCGTTCTACGCGTGGCGGGCTCGAGTCGGGACCCTCACGGCGACGCAGGCGCGTCGCGAGGCTCTGAAGAGCGAGATCGTACGGGTCTTCGCACAGCAGCGCGGGACTGCGGGATGCCGGCGGATCGCGGCCGAGCTCAACGACAACGAGTTCCCCTGCTCTGTGGGACTGGTGGCCGATCTGATGCGCGAACTGGGGCTGGCTGCGATCCAGAAGCGCGCCTACAAGCGCACTACCGTCGTCGATGAGCAGGCCCAGGTTTTCACCGATCGGCTGGAACGCGACTTCGACCCGGACTCTTATGCGCCGGGGCAGGCGCTGGTCGGCGACATCACCTACCTGCGCACCGGCCAAGGCTGGTTGTATCTGGCCACGGTGATCGATTTGGCTACGCGCATGGTCATCGGCTGGCAGATCGCCGAGCGCATGCGCGCCAGCCTGGTCGTCGATGCTCTTGAGATGGCGCGCACGCAAGGCGGAGCCACGGCAGGAGCGATTTTCCATTCCGACCATGGATCGCAGTACACCTCGGATGAGTTCACCCGTTATTGCAGTGAGAACGGGGTTTTCCAGTCGATGGGTCGGACAGGGGTGTGCTGGGACAACGCGGCGGCCGAATCGTTCTTCGCCACTTTGAAGAACGAGATGTACTACCAGCAAGTCTTCGAGACCCGCGGTCGAGCCCGGCTGGCGGTGGCTGAGTACATCGAGGTGTTCTACAACCGCCGTCGGCGCCACTCAGCGCTGAGCTACCGGACACCGGTACAAGCTTGGAACGATCACCACGGCGCCGCTGAAGACCTCGTCCAGGCGGCCTGAGCAGAGAAGGAAAACTCGTAGGGACTGTCCACATTCCTTGACACAGCCCA
>NZ_JBFAMF010000034.1:0-1302 GCF_040656435.1 Brevibacterium sp. NPDC049920 | reverse complement strand
GAGGGTGTTTCATTAGTTGTGTAAGGGTCCGGTCTCGAACCGAGGTGTGACCTGGTGTCCCGCCTCTGAAAAGGACCGATGACATGACCGATACTGCTGATGCCCAGAACCCCCTTGCCGGCGTGCTGAACGCCGATCAGATCGACGCCCTCGTCAACGCTGCTGAGGACCTCGGCGAGGGCCGCCACGGGGTCGAGGAACTCCTCTCCCGGATGACCCAGGCCGTGCTGGAGAGGGCCCTGGAGACCGAGATCAGTGACCACCTGGGCTACGAGCCCGGCGACCCCGCCGGCGTCGGCACGGGCAACTCCCGCAACGGTAAGACCACCAAGTCCGTCCAGACCCTCCAAGGGCCGGTCCAGATCACCGTCCCCAGGGACCGCAATGGCTCGTTCGAGCCCGTGATTGTGCCGAAGCGGACCCGCCGGCTGGGGAGGGTCGAGGACATGATCCTCTCGCTGTATGCCCGCGGGATGACCACCCGCGACATCGGCTCTCACCTTGAGGAGATCTACGGCTCCAAGGTCTCCGCCGCCACGATCTCCCGGGTCACAGACGTCGTCGCCGACGAGGTCGCCCAGTGGCAATCCCGCCCACTGGAGACGGTCTATCCGATCGTCTATATCGACGCGATCTGGCTGAAGATCCGCGACGGCGGCGTCGTGACAAACAAGGCCTGCCACGTGGCTGTGGGCGTGGATCTCGAGGGCCGCAAACAGGTCCTTGGCCTGTGGCTGGGGGTCACCGAGGGCGCGAAGTTCTGGGCCAACGTGCTGACCGAGATCCGCAACCGCGGTACCAAGGACATCCTGATCCTGTGCTGCGACGGGCTGACCGGGCTGCCGACCGCGGTGAACAGCATCTACCCCGAAACCGTGGTCCAGACCTGCGTGGTCCACCTGCTGCGCTCGGCAATGAAATACGCCTCCTACACCGACCGCAAGACGATGGCCAAGGACATGCGCCCGATCTACACCGCAGCGACCGTGGAGGCCGCCGAGCCCTTCGCAGAGACGTGGCAGACCAAGGCACCAGGGGCCGTGCTGGCGTGGCGGAACGCGTGGGAGGAGTTCATCCCGTTCCTCGCGTTCACGCCGGAATCCGCAAGGTCATCTATACGACGAACCAGATCGAATCGATCAACTACCAGCTACGGAAGATCACCAAGACCCGCGGCTCGTTCCCCTCGGACGAGGCGGCGATCAAGCTGGTCTACCTGGGCATCCGGAACATCGAAACCCGCCGCGGCGGCCAGCTCGGCACCGGCACCCAGGGATGGCACCAAGCGTTGAACGCTTTCGC
>NZ_JBFAMF010000033.1:0-1332 GCF_040656435.1 Brevibacterium sp. NPDC049920 | reverse complement strand
AGTATCGGTCATGTCATCGGTCCTTTTCAGAGGCGGGACACCAGGTCACACCTCGGTTCGAGACCGGACCCTTACACAACTAATGAAACACCCTCGCAGGGAGTCGACGGCACAGCGGCGACGCGCGTCCCTCTGGCGCCGCCGCCGCAAAACGCCCGTGTCAAACCTCTGGGAGGGCTGCTCCCGAAGTTCATTTTCTGTCGAAGCAACCTATCTGCCAGGTCGCACGTTAGCGACTGCTGCGCGATCAAGTGTCACCCTGGCTTGACCCTAATGGAGAACTACTTACTCGGCTCCGCGTTCCACTCCAGATAGACCGAAGCGCCTGACTGATCACAGGAAGAGGTGGAATCTGGGAGATTCCACGTCTTCGTAACACCATCTTCTCAATCTCAGTATCATTTCTGCTGGGTGAATTCTCTCCGTTGACACGCAGGAGCCACAACGGTGCTGCCCTGGTGAGTTCCCGGATTCGCCGCTGCAGTTGGCGACGGCGGCAGGATTTTCCCACCCCACGACGGACAACCACTTCGCTTCGGAGCATTCCGCTAAAGATCCACGCGCATCTGAACTGTCACTTGCGACACGGAGTCCATGAGGCGAAGAGGCATGAGGGCGTCCGTCGTGGTTGGTCCGATTTGGGCCCAGGTGGGGCAGGCTCGTCATGCTGTGCTGCCGCCGTTATCCAACTCCTCTTTTCGTCCAATCGAGGCGGATCGGAAAACCTTGCTGCGTGTCAGTTGGAGCAGCTTCTAATGGAAGAGATTCCGTTGGAGGGAAAGCGTTTCATCGCCTCATTCCAAGTGGTGTTCGTCGCGAATGCCATGAGTTCCATTGCTAGGCCCTTGCTCGGTCGGCTCTGCAGGATGCAATCTCGAATTCGAGCTGCGACATTCTCCATGGTGAATGGATCGTCCACGAAGCTCTGTACAACTGGGAGCTCGGCGCGAGATGCCCGCAACCCGATTCCCGATTTCGACGGGTGCGACGATCGGAGATTGTTTATTTTCATGGCCACGCTGTTCGGGCTTCGGAAACTTGCGTCACAGGCTCCAGGAGGAAAATAGTCGGCGGATCGCAGTAGCTCGGATAGTTCCGGGATGCCTGGCGTATTCGCCCGAACCCCTGTCCACTTCAGATCGTTAGCGACGTCTGCCGCCAGAATCATCTCCTCAAGCGTCCAATGCATCGGTGTGGCCATGTTTTCAGAGTACCGCCTCGGCGGGTGTTCAATGCAGGTGTTTAGCCGCGGGGTTCGGTAGCGTGCGTGGGACGGTCCGGTAGCACTGGCGGGTGGAGTCGGTAGCGCTTGCGGGTGTTGTGTTCCAGGAT
>NZ_JBFAMF010000032.1:0-1353 GCF_040656435.1 Brevibacterium sp. NPDC049920 | reverse complement strand
CGCGTTGATGCTCCTATAGTTGTCAAGCCGTGATTTCGCCTGTTCGTGGGTTGGTCTTGATGAGGTGGTAGACCTCGCGGATGACGTAGCGTTTCAAGCACCGGATGATGTCGCGTTTGCTCTTGCCCTCGGCTGTTCGGCGAGCGACGTAGGCGATGGTCGGCTCGTGGAACCGCATCCGCACGATCACGGTCCGGTAGATCGCGGCGTTGAGCTGCCGATGTCCGCCGTGATTGATGCGATGCTTACCGCTGCTCATTCCTGACCCGGCGGGCACGGGACTGATTCCTGCGAGTTTCGCGAACGCTGCTTCGCTGCGGATCCGTTCAGGATTGTCCCCGGCGACGATGAGGATCTCCGCGGCGGTGTCGACGCCGATGCCGAACTCGTCCAGCAGGTGCGGGGCGCGTTGGGCGACGAGTTGCTCGATCTGCGCTTCCAGGCTTTTGATCTCCTCGTTCAAGGCAATCCAGCGCCTGGCGATCGATCGGAGTGCGTGCCGGTTCGCGTCCTCTGGCGTCTCTAATCCGCGTGGGCGGAGCGCGGCGCAGTGACGGGCGATCATCTTCTGCGTTTTCCGTGCTGTCTCACGCCGTAGCTCTTCGTCCGAGTGGACGAGCAGCGCCTTGAGCGTCACCATCGCCCCGGTGCGGTCTTTCACCGCGGTATCGTGGGCGACTTTCAGCTGCCGGATCATCTCCACCACCCCGTCAGCGGTCTTCGGGACCGCAGTCGCGAACCCGGCAAGTACTGCCCGGGCAGCGTTCTCCGCGTCGAGCGTGTCGGATTTCCCGTTCAGTCGGCGCAGCCGCCGATCGGGCCGGGAGACCTCGACGACCTTGTGTCCGTTCCGGCGGACGAACGAGGTCAGCCCGGCACCATAGGAGCCGGTGCCTTCGATTCCGAACGCGATGATCTTCCCGAATGACGACGCCCACTCGAGCAGCTGCTTGAACCCCGCAGCGTCGGTCGCGATCGTGAGAGTCGCCAGGACCCCGCCGATCGAGTCCATCACCGCGGCGACATGAATGTGCTTGTGGGTATCGACGCCGATCACGACGTGCCCGGAACGGGCGGGCTCGATCTGTTCCATGGGGTGCTGTCTCCTTCATCGGTTAGCGTGGTCACACGCTGTCGCCGGCGGGTGGACAGGACTGTCATGGGGACGCTTTGACGAGGCTCCAGGCTCCTATCAGGTCACGCCCGATCCGGCGGCAGCGGTACTGCGCCCGGCCGGAGGTTCGACAGATCAACGCCAAGGCACCCTGCGGGCCAATCGTAAGCAAGGGTCAGAACACTCCGGCCAGGACTACCTCATCCTTGCGGGACGCGGCAGAAACAGACTGACAATCG
>NZ_JBFAMF010000031.1:0-1365 GCF_040656435.1 Brevibacterium sp. NPDC049920 | reverse complement strand
ACGAGTCCCTTTTTTAGGCGCGTGATGTTCGTTGCGTGTTGATGAGCACGCGCGATCGTGGAGTCCACCGACAGCGACCAGTCGAGCTGGCCGGCAGCGTGAGCGGTCAAGCGGGCCAGCGCGGTGTCCCAGGTGCCGTCGCCGGCCATCCGGCGATGCCAGGTCCATACCGTCTGCCACTTGCCGAACGTCTCGGGCAGGTGAATCGCCCCGGGGATAATAGAGGCAGGGAGATTGGAAGAAGGAGTTTCTCTCATGCCAGTGAAGTACACCGACGAGCTCAGGGCTCGTGCAGTAGAGCTCGTCATTCACGCTCAGGCCGATCCCGCGACTGCCAACGGCTCGATTACTCGGGTCGCGAAAGAGCTCGGGTTGAGTAAGGAGACCTTGCGCGTGTGGGTGCGGAAGCACAAGGAATCCGGCAGGATCACACCGTCGGAGTCTGTGGATCTGGAATCGGAGAACCGACGCTTGCGGGCGGAGCTGGCCGAAGCCAGGCGAGCGAACGAGATCCTGCGCAGAGCATCGGCTTTCTTCGCGGCGGAGCTCGACCGCCCATCAAGGTGATCGTCGACTTCATCGACGAGAATCGTGACGAGTTCGGAGTCGAGCCGATCGTGCGGGTCCTGCGCGGGACTGCTGCACGGATCGCTGTGAGCTCGTACTACGCGTACAAACTGCGCCGGCCCTCGGCCCGGGCTATTCGGGACTGCGATCTCATGGTCGTCATCCGGGACATCTACGAAGCGAACTACTCCTGCTATGGAGTGCGCAAGATGTGGAAAGCGATCAACCGTGATCACGCCGACCGGTTCGGGCCGGTGGCCCGCTGCACGGTCGAGCGTTTGATGCGCCGACTGGGCATCGATGGGGTGCGGCGCAAACGCAAACGTCCCAAGACGGCATCGGCCAGAGCCGAGGAGTGCCCGGAGGACCTCGCCTGGCGGGAGTTCACCGCGCCTGCACCGAACTGCTTATGGGTGGCCGATATCACCTATGTGCCGACGCGCTCGGGGTGGGTGTACACGACGTTCATCCTCGATGTGTTCCATCGCGAGATCGTCGGCTGGCAGGTGACGAACCATATGCGTGAATCCCTGGCCCGGGACGCGCTCACGATGGCTCTGGCGGCGAAGTACCGGGCCGGGCACGATGTATCCGGGCTCGTTCACCACTCGGATCGCGGAGTCCAGTTCCGCTCGATTCGCTATGGCGAGACGCTGGCTGAGTCTGCGATCGTGGCATCAGTGGGTTCGCGGGGCGATTCCTTCGATTGTCAGTCTGTTTCTGCCGCGTCCCGCAAGGATGAGGTAGTCCTGGCCGGAGTGTTCTGACCCTTGCTTACGATTGGCCCGCAGGGTGCCT
>NZ_JBFAMF010000030.1:0-1601 GCF_040656435.1 Brevibacterium sp. NPDC049920 | reverse complement strand
CTGGGCCATCCACTACCTCGCCGATCAGGTCTTCGCCTCTCTCGATGACCTCAACGAAGCCCTCGCTGAACGGGTGGAGTGGATCAACCACAGAACCCCGTTCCGCGGTGAGGAACGCAGCCGCCACGCCTGGTTCACGGAGGCGGAGAAGCCGGAACTGCTCGAACTGCCCGAGCACAGATGGGAGCCAGTCGTCTGGAGGAAAGCGAAGGTGCATCGGGACTGGCATATCCAGATCGACACGATCAAGTATTCCGTGCCGTACGAGTTCGCGGGAGTCAGTGTGGATGTGCGCATCGTCGGCAGCCAGGTCGAGGTCCTCGCCGGCGGGGACGTGGTCGCCAGGCACCGGCGAGGCAGGCATCGCAACGGCTACGTCACCGACCCGGATCATGCACCTGCCTACCTGGCAGAGACGGCGGGACTGTGGACGCGCGCCTACTTCCTCCGCCAGGCGGCGAAAGTCGGCCCGGCCACCGTCGCAGCCCTGGAGCGCCTGCTCGATCGCAAGAAGATCGAGGCGCAGGGGTTCCGTTCGTGTATGAACATCCTCGACCTGGGCAAACGTCGTGGCCGAGTGCTGCTGGAACAGGCATGTCAACACCTCATCGACAGTGATGAGCACCGCCAGATCACCTACACCGCGGTCAAGAACACCACGAGCGCGCTGCAGGCTCAGCAGGACGAAAGACCTCGCACGCTGCCGGCCGCACCGCCTGGCACCGCCGCTGCTCGGGCATCATCGGCAGGTCGAGACACCAGTGGGGCCCACCTGGCAGGGATCTCTGCATTCAGCCTCGAAGCCCTCACGGCGCAGAACACGCGGGAGGCTGACGATGCTTGACATGCACCTGAGTGTTGATGACATGCCCCTGTTCACGAAGCTGCGCATGACCGCCTTCGGCGAAGCGGTCATCGAGATCGCCAACGACCCCGACTGTGATGAGTGGACCTTCTCCCAGAAGATCAGACACGCCCTCGAACGAGAGAGCACGGCCCGCGGCGAACGGCGGATGCTCAAGCTCTTGAAAGCCTCGCACACCCCGAACCCGGCTGCCTGCGTTGAGGACATCCACTACCTCGATGGGCGCTCACTGAACCGTGACGTCGTCGCCAGGCTTGCATCGTGCGGCTGGATCGATCGCTGCACCAACCTCGTGATCTTGGGTTCCTCGAGCGTGGGGAAGTCATATCTTGCTCAAGCCCTCGTCAACGCCGCCTGCAGACGCGACTACACAGCCAGATACTATCGGCTTGACGACCTCGCCAACCAGCTCGCCGTCCAGCACCACTCCGACCCAGGACGGCTCCGCTTCCTCCAGAATCTGCACGAGTGCGACCTGCTCGTATTGGATGACTTCCTCACCACGCCCATCAGCCCCGAGATCGCAGCCGAGCTCCTCAACATTCTCGCCGCACGTGAGGGACGAGGCTCGACAGCCGTCACATCACAGTTCGACCCCACCGACTGGTACAAATCACTCCATGACGCCGTGATCGCGGAATCGATCCTCAACCGGATCGTGTCCAACGCCGAACTGGTCCAACTCGCCGGCCCGAACATGCGTCGCCACACCAAACTCGACGCCGCCGACTGAACA
>NZ_JBFAMF010000029.1:0-2019 GCF_040656435.1 Brevibacterium sp. NPDC049920 | reverse complement strand
ATCAGCCCTGTTCCGACCGGTTCAGGAATGACCAGTGGGAAGCATCGCATCAACCATGGCGGACATCGGCAACTCAACGCGGCGATCTACCGGACCGTGATTGTCAGGATGAGATTCCACGAGCCCACGATCGCCTACGTCGCCCGTCGCACCGCCGAGGGCAAGAGCAAACGCGACATCATCCGCTGTCTGAAACGCTACGTGATCCGCGAGGTCTACCACCTCGTCAAGACCGACCCGCGAACCGGCGAAATCATGAGTTGACAACTATAGGAGCATCAACGCGCTGGCCGAGACCCTGAACTCGTTGTTCAAAGCCGAAGTGATCCGGAACCTCGGACCGTGGCAGGGCCTCGATGACGTCGAGATCGCGACCGCGGAATGGGCCCACTGGTTCAACACCTTCCGACCTCATCTGTCCCTCGGCGGGATGACCCCTGAGGCCTTCCGCGTCGAGCATCAACTCTGCGTCACCGCCGGTGTGGACACGGTTGCCGAGCTCCTCAACGCCAGATAACTAACTCTCTATCAAAACCGGGGCTTGACATGGGGTCCTGCCGGGCGCCCAGCACGCTGAAAGGATCCCGGCCGCCGAAAAAACGGCCCATGATGTCATCGAACGGGGAGTTCAGGTCAAACGGATTGTTCGTCATTGTCGCCTCCTACAGGCGTTGATCGGTGATTACCTGGGATGCCCCTGACAGAGGGTCTTGGGGACGAAGCTGTCGGGGTCCACTGCAGGCAACTGCGGGGATCACGCTCGGCAGAGCCGAGCAGGCTCCCGGTTGGTGGTGACAGGCACGCCGACGTCCCTGCTTCCCGGCGAGATCCGCTCCTGAATCCGCCCCAGCGGTGAGTGTCGGGGGAGCGCAGAGGGCCACGGCCCTCAGCACTTACTCGGGCGTGGGCCAGCACCCGGTCCGGGCCCGGGCCTTTGGCGGTCAAGTCGTGGGACGGCTGGCGTCGAGCTTGGCCGTGGCCGCCTCGACGTACTCGGCCTCCACGAGGATCTCGTAGGAGGACGCCTCCAGGCCCTGGACGCTACTGAAGTCCCGGCGCCCGCCGGTGGCCGCGTGGCCCAGCAACCCGAAGATCAGCCCCCACACCGCGCCCAGGAGCACCGCCCACAGGATTACCGACAGCCACCCCACGACCGTGAAAAGACCCAACAGCAAGCCAATGAGCAATCCCAGCCAGGCCCCGGAGGCGGCCCCGTACAGGGCGGCCTTGCCGTAGGTCATCCGCCCGGTGACCTGCTCAACCAGGCGCAGATCGGTGCCGACCAAGCGCACGTGCTCAACCGGGAACCCGGCGTCGGAGAGTCGATCGACAAGGCGCTGAGCCTGGTCATAGGAGGGCACTGTGCGCAGGACCTGGTAATGAGCCGAAGCAGTGGGTGGAAGAGGGGAGGGATGGGACATGCTCATCGTTTCCTGTTCGTGGTGACGATCCGACCCGGACGGTGGTCTGCACCCGGGGTTGCCGGGCACCTGGGTCGGGAGTGGACGGAAAGTTAGGAAGAGAAATCGCGGAACAGTCCGGGCACATCAGCAGCCCTGGCCTCCCTTCCTCCCCCTCGAAATGTCGCGGACCTTACCAGGATAAGCATATTTATCTCTGCAGCAAACGCCCGGCCCGTCTTCGGCGCCTCGTGCCACACATGCCTTCCCGCTCGGGTTGCGGCGGGCCATAATTCGCCTTTCACGTGCCCGGCTTGCCGTCTTCGGAGCTGGGCCTTGACACCCCTGCACCGGGTACCCCCGCATCAGTACCGCACCTGCCGCTGGGCAGTCGATGCATCACCTGTCCGAACGGAATCGACCGGCCCCACGCTGATCACTGCTCCCACACCGCCGAAGCACTTCAACCGATCCGTCACTGCAGCATCATCGAGAAGCCGTCCTCGACACCGGCAGGTCCCGGGTGGGGTGTATCAAGGTTCTTGGACAGTTCCTCTTGATGGGAGAGGATCAAGAGCATGGCAAGTGCATCACGGCGGAAGTTCAGCCCGCAGTTCAA
>NZ_JBFAMF010000028.1:0-2287 GCF_040656435.1 Brevibacterium sp. NPDC049920 | reverse complement strand
CCCTGCGGCCGGTCGGAGCAGGCAGCAAGTCAGCGATCAGCGACCATTGAGCATCCGTGAGCAGTTGGAATCTCGACATGCTCCCAGGCTCTCAGCCAGCGAACCACATCATTGTCAGACACGCCCTAGTTGTACTAACCGGGGACGTTGATCGAAGACTTACGCGAAGAGTTGCCGAGCGGCGCGGCGGGCGAGATCGTCTGTTTGAAGATCGGGGGTAGCGCCTTCGGCTGCAAGGGATGCAAGCCCGTGAACCAGGGACCAGGCCACGTGCGCTGCTTCCGAGGTTGTCAGGTGTGCCCTGCGTTCTGCGGGTATTGATTCGACGCCTGCCATAAGCGCCTCCATCGAGGATGCCCGGGCTGCACTCAACTCACCGTCATCGGCGTGGAGCAGCTCCGGCCTGTGCATCACGGCGTAGTGGCCAGGGTGCTCACGTGCGAACCTGACGTACGCGACTGCTGCCTCGTCGAAGCCACCAGCCGTGGCTGCGGCCACATCGGCGGCAAGCAGGCGCAGACCTTGCGCGGCTAGCGCCGTGAGCAGCCCTCGTCGATCGCCGAAATGATGCGCGGGTGCGCCATGCGAGACCCCGGCCCGACGGGCAAGCTCGCGCAGCGACAGTGAACTGGGTCCAACCTCGTCGATCATCTGCGCCGACTCGTCGAGGAGTGCTCGTCTTAGGTCGCCGTGGTGATATCCGTCGCTCATGACCACACCCTATGAGTTCGATCTAGGCATCGACCAGATCAAAGACTAGACTGATCTAGTCATTGTCTAGATAGGGAGTTCCCATGGCACCTTTGATCGTCCTACTCGTCTTCACAACTCTTGCCCGAGCGGTGGGGGCGCTGGGCGTCGGCTACGTCGCCTCCTGGCCCGCCGCCACGGCTGTGGGGCTGGCTGCCATGTTCATCGTGACCGGCGCCAGCCACTTCTTCCCTGCACGGCGGGCAGGGCTCATCGCCATCGTCCCACCGGCTCTCAAGCATCCCGCCGCGCTGGTCGCACTCACCGGCGTGCTCGAGCTGCTGGGTGCCGTCGCCCTTCTCGTTCCTCCCGAGGCGGGACAGCTGCGCGTGGCAGCAGCGCTCAGTCTGGCCGTGCTGCTGTTCGTGATGTTCCCCGCGAATGTCTACGCGTCACAAGCCCGTAGGTCTGAGCACTCACCCAACACGCCCCTGCCGCAGCGAACGGCGATGCAGTGCGTCTTCATCGCGGCGACACTCTTCGTGGCTCTGGCTTCATGACACGAGGACATCACGCCAACGCCGCTCTCACGCCCCGACACCGACTCAAGGTCGCCCGTCTCGTCGTCGACGACGGCTGGCCGATCAGTGAAGTCGCCGCGCGGTTCCAAGTGTCATGGCCGACCGTGAAGCGATGGGTCGACCGCTACCTGGTCGGCGAGTCCATGCAGGACCGGTCGTCGCGCCCGAGGACTTCGCCGAACAAGACCCCGAAGTCGGTGACGAAGCGCTGCGTGAGCCTTCGAATGCGACTGCGGGAAGGGCCCGTTCAGCTCGCTTCCCGACTCGACATCGCACCGTCCACCGTGCATCGCATCCTCACCACGGCGCGCCTGAACCGGTTGTCCTACGTGGACCGCGCCACCGGTGAGCCCATCCGCCGGTACGAGCACCCTCACCCCGGGTCGCTGGTTCACGTGGACGTGAAGAAGGTCGGGAACATCCCTGACGGTGGCGGTTGGCGGTACGTCGGCCGCCGCCAAGGCGAGAAGAACCGCGCCGCCACGCCAGGCAAGCCGCGCAACCAGTACGGCGGCCCGAAACTCGGGTACGCGTTCGTCCACACCGTCATCGACGACCACTCCCGCGTCGCATACACCGAGGTCCACGACGACGAGACCGCCGTCACTGCCGTCGCCGTCCTTCGCCGGGCGGTGCAGTGGTTCGCCGGCCATGGCGTCACCATCGAGCGGGTGCTGTCGGACAACGGTGGGGCGTACCGCTCGCACCTGTGGCGCGACACCTGCCATGGCCTGTCGATCACGCCGAAACGGACCCGCCCGTACCGCCCGCAGACCAATGGGAAGGTGGAGCGCTTCCACCGGACGATGGCCGACGGGTGGGCCTACGCCCGCTGCTACACCAGCGAGCAAGAACGCCGCGACGCGCTCGAGCCGTGGCTGGGGCACTACAACGAAGTGCGACCGCTGTCGCGCGTCAGACTTAGTGGCAGGGCCGTTATGTAGGTCCTGAAGGAGAGTCAGACATGGGTAGACCACCCTCGATTCCGGCGGAGAAGAAGACCCGGATAGTGCTGA
>NZ_JBFAMF010000027.1:0-2532 GCF_040656435.1 Brevibacterium sp. NPDC049920 | reverse complement strand
AACGATCACCACGGCGCCGCTGAAGACCTCGTCCAGGCGGCCTGAGCAGAGAAGGAAAACTCGTAGGGACTGTCCACATTCCTTGACACAGCCCACAACTCTGCGCCTACACCCAAGGATGTCCAATGGGTATACCTCGTTGGACGCCCAGGGCGTGGCCCCCTTCAGCACCGAACTGTCGCAATCGGCGGCAGGCCGGTCGAATCCTCCACGAACCGGGTGCTGGGAGCTGCGTCGCTACTCACCCGCCGGGGTTCTCGTTACAGCGCTCCTGCTGCGCAAATCAGGGGCAAGGCTCGCACCAGGTAAACCAGATCTCTAGCGTTCGTCCAGGACATCGGCAAAGTGACCGACTTCAGCTCTGAGCTCTGTTATCAACTTGTCGCTGGCGGCACGGGAATGCGTCGCAGCCTCAGGGCTGTCCCAGCCCTCGAACGGATCGAAATGGGAGACCCAGTGGTCCATCCACTCCTCGAGTCGCCGGCCCAAGGACGCCGAAAGAAGATAGTCACTGGGCTCCATCGCGTACTTGTTGGTGCCTGTCTCCCATAAGGGAAACCTGACTCCCCAGTCGGGGAAGAATCTGATCCTTCGCCTCTCTGGCCTCTGTCCGATGAACTCAGGATCGGGCGGTACCGGCTTCACTAGGCATACCTCTATTTAGGCGTAGGTAGATCAACGAGAACGTTGCTGCTTTCGTCACCAAGGACACGGCGACGTCCAACGGTTACCCCACAGCGAGCTCCATCTCTGTGTGCACTGCCGGCGCCTGGTTTGATCATCAGGTCTGAGGGATTGATCAGTGAGGCAATCGTACGCACCGCTACGAGCGACTGTCCTGCACAACCTCCGAGACGGATGTTCGTCGTTGCTCGTCAGCGGAAGAACCGAACCATTGCACGAACCGAGAGGACGACCGCGACGATGAAGCAGGCGATCCCTATCGCGTATAGAAGGCTGGAAGGGCTCATCCGATACACCGTCTGACTCACTGACGATGTGGCGGTGCTTTGCTCGCACACAACAACTGGCGGGACATAGCGGGGCTCGATATCAGAACCAACAATCTCGGGACCTCCCAAACTGAAGCGCCCTGAGTTTGTTGGAGGCTCCTGGCCTTGGAAACGAGGATGGAGTTATGCCGAAGGAACTGGCGAATGGGAAGCCGACGACGCGTCGCTACTCGGACGAGGAGAAGGCCGCCGCGGTGCGGATGGTGAGGACGCTGCGGGCCGAGCTCGGGGTCACGCAAGGAACCGTGCAGCGAGTCGCGACGCAGCTCGGGTACGGGGTCGAATCCGTGCGGATGTGGGTGAAGCAGGCCGACATCGACGAGGGTGTCACCTCCGGCGTGAGCTCGGCGGAGGCGCAGCGGGTGAAAGAGCTCGAGCAAGAAGTCCGCGAGCTTCGCCGGGCCAACGAGGTGCTGAAGCGGGCTGCGTCTTTCTTCGGGGCGGAGCTCGACCGCCACTACCGGAAGTAGTCGCGTTCATCGACGCGAACAAGGACGACCTCGTCGACGGTCGCCGGCTCGGAGTCGAGCTCATCTGCAGACAGTTGCAGGTGGCTCCGAGCAGCTACTACGCCGCCAAGACCCGCACCCCGTCCGCCCGTGCCCAGCGGGACGAGGAGCTGATCCCGCGGCTCGTCGAGCTGTGGGAGGCGAACTACCGGATCTACGGGGTCCGCAAGCTCTGGAAGGCGGCCCGGCGGGCGGGGATCGCGATCGGCCGCGACCAGACCGCGAGGTTGATGAAGGTGGCAGGGATCGAGGGCACGAGGCGCTCGAAACGGGTGAAGACGACCAGGCCGGATCCGGCGTCCGCGCGACACCCGGATCTGGTGCAGCGGGAGTTCACCGCGACCGCTCCGAACCGGCTCTGGGTGACGGATCTGACGTTCGTGGCGACCTGGGCCGGTGTCGCGTACGTGTGCTTCATCATCGACGCGTTCTCCCGCATGATCGTCGGGTGGCGGGTCGCGTCGCACATGCGCACCGAGATGATCCTCGACGCCATCGAGATGGCCCGCTGGTCCAGAGGTCACCGCCACGCGGACCTGCGGTGTCACAGCGAAGCGGGGTCTCACTTCACGTCCATTCGCTACGGCGAACGCCTCGCGGAGATCGGCGCGACGCCGTCGATCGGGACCGTCGGCGACGCCTACGATTGTCAGTCTGTTTCTGCCGGGTTCCGCGAGAATCGGGTAGTCCCGGCCGGCGCGGTTTGACCCTTGCTTATGATTGGCCCGCATGGTGCCTTTGCGTTGATCTGTCGACCGTCCGGCCGGGGCTGTATCAAGCGCTGCCGCCGGTCGGGCGTGACCTAATAGGAGCCTGGAGCATACTTTCGACAGCGTCCCCGTGACAGTCCTGTCCACCCGCCGACGACAGCGTGAAACCCACGATAACGGGCGAAGGAGACAGCATCATGGACGATGTTGAGCAGTTCAGATCAGGGCACATCGTAATCGGCATCGACACCCACAAACACATCCACGTCGCAGCAGTCATGGACTCTGTCGGCGGGATCC
>NZ_JBFAMF010000026.1:0-4699 GCF_040656435.1 Brevibacterium sp. NPDC049920 | reverse complement strand
ACTGGGTCGAGCGGACCTACCACCGGAAGCGTCGGCAACGGCGTTTGGGTAAACTGACTCCGGTTGAATACGAGCTTGTTCACCACAAGGCCGTCGCTCTGGCGGCATAAACCCCGGAGTCAACTAAACCGTCAGCAGTCCCCCTCGATCCCCTCCCTGAACCCCTCGCTCTGAGCATCCAGCCAGGTCTTGAACACCTGCTTGGAACGACCCGGGACCATGTCCAGCAGCCGGGCAGGGCCGCGGCGTTCCTTCACCGGGGTCAGATCGATGACCACGGTGACATAGTGGGAGCCGCGCCCGGTGTGGCGCCAGCAATGCTCATCAACACCTATGACCTTCACCCCGTCGAACCGGTGAGGGTCCTCAATGAGCAGGTCCCGGCCGGCGGCCAACACGGCGTCGTTGACGGTATGCCAAGAGCAGGCCAGTGCGGCGGCGACCCTTGCGATGCTCATCCTGTCGATCACCACCGACTTCAGGGCCCACAGCACCGCATGCCTGCTCAACTTCGCCCGCGGTGCCGCCGCTGTGGTGGTGTCCTGGCGCCAGACGATGCCACAGTCAGCACATCGGTATCGGCGAACCCGAACCCACAGCACCGTGGGTCGCCACCCCAACGGTAGGTGCGCCAGCTTCCGGACTACCGTGCCCCGCGGCAGCCCCTCTGCGCCACAGTTACGGCACCATGGATCGTCTTCGATGACTCTGCATTCCAGGATGGCCCGGTCGCGGCGGATCTGTTGGCCGGTGACCATCAGGCCGAGGGAGTCGAGGAGGCAGAAGCTGTTGAGGTCAGGGGTGGTGAAAGTAGGCTGGGGCATCGTCGAGGTCTTCTGGATGGATTGGTGTAAGAACCTCCATCTTCGGAAGGCCTCGACCTCTATCCACCTATCGCCACGCCGACCCTGATCCTCATCCCCGCCTCTACACCCTCAAACGCGAAGAGCCATCAAATTTCGACTCACTGTGGGTGATCGAGGAGATGGGCATGGATCCGATCTCCTATGCCACGGTGAAGCGGTGGCTGTCGATCTACGCCACCGAGAAGTTCCGCCGCCGGCTGGCCGCAGCCCTAGAAGCTCAGCACCATCCACGACACCATCCAGGGTGCACACTAACCTGATAAAAGTCGGGTCCGGGGCAAGGTGTTCATGCTCCAGACTGAGGTCACCGGTGAACCGCTGGTGGTCCTGAAAGCCTCACCAGAGGATGCGAGCTTCCTGCGCGAGCACCACAGCCACATCACCCCCGGGTATCACATGAAAAAGAAGCACTGGATCACCCTGCATGCCGACGGCGACGTCGACAAACAGATGGTGGACGATCTGGTCACTGAGTCCTACCTTTTGGTTGTGGAGAAGAACCTCCCCCGGCGGGAGTGGCCCGTGAACCCGGAGACCTTCGGCAGCTGACAGGGTGGTGGTCACCCTTAGGCGGCGGGCTCTGTAGAAAGCTCTCTGCGAACGATTTCCGCCCCGGCGCTCAAGGCGCCCAGCTTGGCCCGGGCCACACTACGTGACAGAGGAGCCATCCCACAGTTGGTGGAGGCCCAGAGCTTATCGGCGTCGACAAACTGCAGTGCATTGCGCAGGGTCGCGGCAACCTCTTCAGGTGTCTCCACAGCGGTATTGGCCACATCGATCGCGCCGACCATCAGCTTCTTACCGCGGACCAGCTCGAGAAGGTCAGTGGGCACATGGGAGTTATGGCATTCCAGCGAGACGATATCGAGGCTCGACTTCTGGATCTGAGGGAAGGTCTCCTCGTATTGGCGCCACTCGGAGCCCAGGGTCTTCTTCCAGTTGGTATTGGCCTCAATCCCGTAGCCGTAGCAGATATGCACGGCCGTTTCGCAGCTGAGCCCCTCGGCGGCTCGCTCCAGAGCAGCGATACCCCATTCGTTGACCTCATCGAAGAAGACGTTGAAGGCCGGCTCATCGAATTGGACGATATCTACACCAGCGGCTGCTAGTTCCTTAGCCTCCTGGTTGAGGATCTCGGCGAACTTCCAGGCCAGTTCTGCACGGCTGCCGTAGCGAGCATCGTAGAGGGTGTCGACCATAGTCATCGGCCCGGGCAGAGCCCATTTGATGGGCGCGTCAGTATGTGCTCGTAGGGTCTCAGCATCGGCGACAAAGACCGGACCTTTGCGGGTGACATCATCGACCACCACGGGCACCGAGGCGTCATAGCGGTCTCGGATTCGCACCACCTTGCGGTTCTCGAAGTCCACCCCATTGAGGTTCTCGATGAAGGTTGTGACGAAATGCTGGCGGGTCTGTTCGCCATCGCTGACGATGTCGATTCCCTCGGCCCGCTGGTCTGCCAGGGCCAGGAGCAGGGCGTCCCGTTTGCCCTCGGTAAGGGCTTCGCCCTCGAGTTTCCAAGGTGACCAGAGTGTCTCTGGCTGGGCCAGCCAGGAGGGCTTGGGGAGGCTTCCGGCGGATGTGGTGGGCAGAAGTTTGTTCATGATGTCATTCCCTGAAGTTGGTGGTGGTAGTCCGAGTAGCGAGCAGACCACTGCTCAAGAGTTTTCCCATGCGGGATGATGAGGTTCTCCTGGACGAACCTGCCCTGCTCCGCACCAAGACGAGCACGCTCGTCTCTGTCGTAGACGATCCCGGTTGCCGAGAAGTCCGAGTGCTTCAAGCTGGGCTGATAAGCATCGCCAGCCGGGGTGTTGGCGTTGTAGATCTCAGGCCGGTAGATCTTCTGGAAGGTCTCCATAGTGCTGATCGTGGCGATCAGTTCCAGATTGGTGTAGTCCTCGAGGAGATCACCGAGGAAGTAGAAAGCCAACGGTGCGGCACTCTTGGGCGGCATGAAGTAGCGGACCCGCATGCCCATCTTCCCGAAGTACTGATCAGTCAAGGAGAACTCATCCTGCTGATACTCGACGCCAAGAACGGGGTGCTCATATCCCGTGCGGTGGTAGGTTCTGCTGGTGGAGACGCTGATGCAGATCACCGGCAGCTTGCTGAAGTGTGTGGCGTAGGTGTCTGAGGCGAGGAGGCCCTTGAAGAGATTGCCGTGGAGCTCCCCGAAGTCCTCCGGCAGTGCTGATCCGTTCCTGCTGCATTCGGGAAGCCGGATACTGAAGTCGTAGTCACGCACATAGGAGGAGAAGTTATTGCCCACAATCCCTTCAAAGCGTTCACCTTGTTGAGTGTCCACCACGGTGGTTTGCAGCATTTCGATCACCGGGAATGAGGCGGCACCTTCTTCTGCCTGAAGTTCGATGTTCACCGAGACAATATCGAGCTCAACCCGGTATCGGTCCCCACCTGCGTCCTCCTGCGAGGCCAGCTCATTGCAACGATCATCAATCATCGCCAGGGCCTTGCGCAGGTTCTGCTGCCGGTTCTCACCACGGGCAAGATTGGCGAAATTGGTCGTCAGGCGGGTGCCTTCCAGAGGCTGGTAGGTCACGTCGAAACGAGTCTTCTCAATGGAGAATGCCACCTCTGTCATCGCAGCAACACCGCCGGGGTCAGAGCAGCCTCGCGCTCAATGTGATGTGAAGAAGAGATCAGACGCATGATGCTTCGCCCGAAGCCAGGCGCTGGGTGCGAAGCTCCGGGCTGCTGTCCTTTCATAGGTCACGCCCCTAGGGAGTCCTCGCATCTGCGAAGACGCACTAGGAGCACACGGCTGTGTACAGGTGTTCGCAGCGGTGCCCGGCCGATTCCTGGCCAGACGCGAGGCTTCGCATACGCGCTGCAGATAAGGGCTTCACCGGCGCTGGAGCACCGTTTATGTTCAGCCCATCGCAGTCATACTAACAATATTGTTCAGTCTCGCGGGAAATGTACTAGCCTGTCGCAATCATGTGGATCCTGCCCGTGCCGCGGCCAAGGGGCACGAGGTAAAGGGAACACAGAGTTTGTCTCGCCGAATCCGCTGCCTGGCTAGAACAGCGGAGAGGCGTACGTGGTGAGGAAGACTGCGTGCATAGGAGGGCGAAGAGCAGGAACGTGGCTCCCATAGCGGACCCACCAGCTGGCTTGTCGGCCATCTCTCTGCGCAACCGCGGACGGGACGGGACGGTGAGGTTCATCGCTGAGAACAGCACCAGGAACCGACCCGACCGGATCCCTGGCTCCACCGAGAACGGAGCCACCACAGGCGGAGAGACTTCGGCCTGCCATAGCATCCGCAACCATCACCAGGGCTTCAGCCCGCTGTGACCAGCAAGCACAGCTAGAGTTTGGCCGCCGGAGGCGGCCCGGGGTTTTCGTGGAGAACGTGATCTTTCTCGGCGAAGGAGCTGTGCGAATGTCCTATCTGAACATTCTTTCCTCGGTGCCTCGGGTATGGATCGGGTGTTTGGCCTGTTACAACGCAGGCCGCCTCACCGGTGATTGATTCGAGGCAGCCACCGCCGATGAAGTCACCCTCGAACGGGTGCATGGTCGGCCCACCTCCCATGAGGAGCTCTGGGTCTTTGACCATGAGGGCCTGCCGGTCACCTCCGAGCTGAGCCCCCAGCATGCAGCTAGGCTCATCGGGCGGATCAACGAGGTCGACCTGACTTTTATCAGGGGGTCTGATTCTGGGGGTCGGCAGCTTGCTGACCTGGGGTTTCTATTAGTGGGTGCACATGTCCCGCGTCAAGTAGTTGGCAGGATTTCCTTGGTTTTGAATGTCGGGGTGGTGGGGTCGGCCAGGCCCCGGGTGCACCTCCTTGGGCCGGTTC
>NZ_JBFAMF010000025.1:1736-5106 GCF_040656435.1 Brevibacterium sp. NPDC049920 | reverse complement strand
AAGAGGATTCAAACACGGTGTTGTGTGTGCTTGTGTTACCCGACCCGAACACACCCGGAAAAGGGTGGTGGGTGAGTGATCGGCGTATTAGTACCAGTCAGCTCCACGCATTGCTGCGCTTCCACATCTGGCCTATCAACCCCATAGTCTGTAGGGCGCCTCGATGGAAATCTCATCTTGAAGCAGGCTTCCCGCTTAGATGCTTTCAGCGGTTATCCTTTCCGAACGTAGCCAACCAGCCATGCACCTGGCGGTACAACTGGCACACCAGAGGTTCGTCCGTCCCGGTCCTCTCGTACTAAGGACAGCCCTTCTCAAATTTCCTACGCACGCAGCGGATAGGGACCGAACTGTCTCACGACGTTCTAAACCCAGCTCGCGTACCGCTTTAATGGGCGAACAGCCCAACCCTTGGGACCGACTACAGCCCCAGGATGCGACGAGCCGACATCGAGGTGCCAAACCATGCCGTCGATATGGACTCTTGGGCAAGATCAGCCTGTTATCCCCGAGGTACCTTTTATCCGTTGAGCGACCGCGATTCCACAATCCACGGCCGGGTCACTAGTCCCAGCTTTCGCTCCTGCTCGACACGTCCGTCTCACAGTCAAGCTCCCTTGTGCACTTACACTCGACACCTGATTGCCAACCAGGCTGAGGGAACCTTTGGGCGCCTCCGTTACTCTTTGGGAGGCAACCGCCCCAGTTAAACTACCCATCAGGCACTGTCCCTGAACCCGATCAGGGTCCGAAGTTAAGGAATCCACTATGGCCAGAGTGGTATTTCAACGATGACTCCACACACACTGGCGTGCATGCTTCACAGTCTCCCACCTATCCTACACAAGCCACACCGAACACCAATACCAAACTGTAGTGAAGGTCTCGGGGTCTTTCCGTCCTGCTGCGCGTAACGAGCATCTTTACTCGTAGTGCAATTTCGCCGAGTTCGTGGTTGAGACAGTGGAGAAGTCGTTACGCCATTCGTGCAGGTCGGAACTTACCCGACAAGGAATTTCGCTACCTTAGGATGGTTATAGTTACCACCGCCGTTTACTGGGGCTTAAATTCTCCGCTTCGAACCGAAGTTCTAACAGGTCCTCTTAACCTTCCAGCACCGGGCAGGCGTCAGTCCGTATACATCGTCTTACAACTTCGCACGGACCTGTGTTTTTAGTAAACAGTCGCTTCTCCCTGGTCTCTGCGGCCACCACCAGCTCAGAAGAGAAAATCTTCCTCACCAGGATGGCCCCCCTTCTCCCGAAGTTACGGGGGCATTTTGCCGAGTTCCTTAACCACGATTATCTCGATCGCCTTAGTATTCTCTACCTGACCACCTGAGTCGGTAATAGGGTACGGGCGGCTAGAACCTCACGTCGATGCTTTTCTCGGCAGCATAGGATCACCGGATCACCCACCAGATGTGGGTGCCCATCAGCTCTCAGACACATGACAGACGGATTTACCTACCTGTCGCCCTACGACCTTAGACCACGACAACCATCGCGCGGCCCGGCTACCTTCCTGCGTCACACCTGTTAATACGCTTACCTACTACACATTCAGGTCCCAGCCTCGACCGCACACCCGTCCCGAAGGACAGGAGACAGTCTCGGCTGGTTAGTATCACATGCCTCGGTATTGGCGGTTCTTCGCCGGTACGGGAATATCAACCCGTTGTCCATCGACTACGCCTGTCGGCCTCGCCTTAGGTCCCGACTTACCCAGGGCGGATTAGCCTAGCCCTGGAACCCTTGGTCATCCGGCGGACGGGTTTCTCACCCGTCTTTCGCTACTCATGCCTGCATTCTCACTCGTATAGCCTCCACCACTGGATCACTCCGCAGCTTCACCGGCCATACGACGCTCCCCTACCCAATACCACAACTCAACCAACCGGACATGCCGGCGGCTCATCACACGTGGTATTGCCACAACTTCGGCGGTGTACTTAAGCCCCGCTACATTATCGGCGCGGAATCACTTGACCAGTGAGCTATTACGCACTCTTTCAAGGGTGGCTGCTTCTAAGCCAACCTCCTGGTTGTCTTCGCAACTCCACATCCTTTCCCACTGAGCACACGCTTAGGGGCCTTAGTTGGTGGTCTGGGCTGTTTCCCTCTCGACTACGAAGCTTATCCCCCGCAGTCTCACTGCCACGCTTACACTTACCGGCATTCGGAGTTTGGTTGACGTCAGTAACCCGGTGGGGCCCATCAGCCATCCAGTAGCTCTACCTCCGGCAAGCAACACGCAACGCTGCACCTAAATGCATTTCGGGGAGAACCAGCTATCACAGAGTTTGATTGGCCTTTCACCCCTAACCACAGGTCATCCCCTCCATTTTCAACTGAAGTGGGTGCGGGCCTCCACACGCTCTTACACGTGCTTCACCCTGCCCATGGCTAGATCACTCCGCTTCGGGTCTAGGACACGCGACTGGGACGCCCTCTTCGGACTCGCTTTCGCTACGGCTACCCCACCAGGGTTAACCTCGCCACGCACCGCTAACTCGCAGGCTCATTCTTCAAAAGGCACGCCATCACCCCGAAAGGCTCTGACGGCTTGTAAGCACATGGTTTCAGGTACTATTTCACTCCCCTCCCGGGGTACTTTTCACCATTCCCTCACGGTACTATCCGCTATCGGTCATCAGGGAGTATTTAGCCTTACCAGGTGGTCCTGGCAGATTCACACGGGATTACACGAGTCCCGTCCTACTCGGGAACCATCACACACAACCAGCACACGTTTCGTCTACGGGACTCTCACCCACTCCGGTCAGGCTTCCCAACCTGTTCGACTACGCACACAACAGCCATGCCCAAGGAATGCAGCCCTCAGACGGATAGCCCCACAACACCGCACATGCAACACCTGCACGCTTGACACACACACGGTTTAGGCTCTTCCGCTTTCGCTCGCCACTACTCACGGAATCATTCTTATTTTCTCTTCCTGTGGGTACTGAGATGTTTCACTTCCCCACGTTCCCCCCACACACCCTATATATTCAGATGCGGGTCACGACACATGACATGTCGCGGGGTTCCCCCATTCGGACACCCTCGGATCACCGTTCGTTTACCAACTCCCCGAGGCTTATCGCAGGTTACAACGTCCTTCATCGGCTCCTGATGCCAAGGCATCCACCATGCGCTCTTGAACACTCACACACCCCCACACACTGACACGCAGCATGACCAGGAGCATCCGAGTCGGATAACACAAGAAACACAACAACAAAATCACACAGAACACCCCACACACACCCACGGCATGTATGCGATGTCCAGATGCTCGCGTCCACTATACGATTCTCAAACAACCAGCAGACCCCACCCCACACACCAACCCGAACGGTTGACGC
>NZ_JBFAMF010000025.1:0-1641 GCF_040656435.1 Brevibacterium sp. NPDC049920 | reverse complement strand
TGTGGGGGCCTGTTCTCCCAGGACCCAACAGCGTGCCCATCCCCCACCAACCGGACCGCACCCTGTGCGACCCGCCGGCAAGCACCCCCACCCGGATCCGAAGACCCCAGTGAGAGCAGTTCTTGTGATGTTCCACCCATGAGCAACCACCCCGGACACGAACGGCCCGAGCGTGGCAACACTGAAATGTGTTAGCTCCTTAGAAAGGAGGTGATCCAGCCGCACCTTCCGGTACGGCTACCTTGTTACGACTTAGTCCCAATCACCAGTCCCACCTTCGACGGCTCCCCCCACAAGGGTTAGGCCACCGGCTTCGGGTGTTACCGACTTTCGTGACTTGACGGGCGGTGTGTACAAGGCCCGGGAACGTATTCACCGCAGCGTTGCTGATCTGCGATTACTAGCGACTCCGACTTCACGTAGTCGAGTTGCAGACTACGATCCGAACTGAGACCGGCTTTCTGGGATTCGCTCCGCCTCACGGCTTCGCAA
Organism: Brevibacterium sp. NPDC049920; assembly: GCF_040656435.1. Taxonomy (NCBI): domain Bacteria; kingdom Bacillati; phylum Actinomycetota; class Actinomycetes; order Micrococcales; family Brevibacteriaceae; genus Brevibacterium; species Brevibacterium sp. NPDC049920. Next base: position 1,149 of record NZ_JBFAMF010000025.1, on the reverse strand, counting down.
CCCTCTGTACCGACCATTGTAGCATGCGTGAAGCCCAAGACATAAAGGGCATGATGATTTGACGTCATCCCCACCTTCCTCCGAGTTGACCCCGGCAGTCTCCTATGAGTTCCCACCATCACGTGCTGGCAACATAGAACGAGGGTTGCGCTCGTTGCGGGACTTAACCCAACATCTCACGACACGAGCTGACGACAACCATGCACCACCTGTACACCAGCCCAAAGGGCTGAACCATCTCTGGCACATTCCGGTGTATGTCAAGCCTTGGTAAGGTTCTTCGCGTTGCATCGAATTAATCCGCATGCTCCGCCGCTTGTGCGGGCCCCCGTCAATTCCTTTGAGTTTTAGCCTTGCGGCCGTACTCCCCAGGCGGGGCACTTAATGCGTTAGCTACGGCGCGGAATCCGTGGAATGGACCCCACACCTAGTGCCCAACGTTTACGGCATGGACTACCAGGGTATCTAATCCTGTTCGCTCCCCATGCTTTCGCTCCTCAGCGTCAGTTACAGCCCAGAGTCCCGCCTTCGCCACCGGTGTTCCTCCTGATATCTGCGCATTTCACCGCTACACCAGGAATTCCAGACTCCCCTACTGCACTCTAGTCCGCCCGTACCCACTGCACGCGCAAGGTTGAGCCTTGCGTTTCCACAGCAGACGTGACAGACCACCTACGAGCTCTTTACGCCCAATAATTCCGGACAACGCTTGTACCCTACGTATTACCGCGGCTGCTGGCACGTAGTTAGCCGGTACTTCTTCTGCAGGTACCGTCACCCGAAGGCTTCTTCCCTACTGAAAGAGGTTTACAACCCGAAGGCCGTCATCCCCCACGCGGCGTCGCTGCATCAGGGTTTCCCCCATTGTGCAATATTCCCCACTGCTGCCTCCCGTAGGAGTCTGGGCCGTGTCTCAGTCCCAGTGTGGCCGGTCGCCCTCTCAGGCCGGCTACCCGTCGTCGCCTTGGTAGGCCATCACCCCACCAACAAGCTGATAGGCCGCGAGCCCATCCCCAACCGAAAAACTTTCCACCACCACTCCATGCGGAGAATGGTCATATCCGGTATTAGACCCAGTTTCCCGGGCTTATCCCAGAGTCAGGGGCAGGTTACTCACGTGTTACTCACCCGTTCGCCACTCATCCACCC
>NZ_JBFAMF010000024.1:3757-5745 GCF_040656435.1 Brevibacterium sp. NPDC049920 | reverse complement strand
CCCGCTACGACAAACTCGCCATCGTCTACCGCGCAGCAGTCGTACTCAACGCGGCTATTGCGTGGCTACACCATTTATCGGACACGCCCTAGCGGTGTGATCGTTCATGACGCTCCGACCATAGCGCAGGGATCTCCCCGCGCGGGCTTCGATTCTGGGCGCCCTGCTTGCGCTCCACGCCGCTGTCGGGAGAACCGGAACTGAGACGAATCACTCCCTTCCGAGCCACCTCGGACTTTCGGTTACACAAAGTACAGAAATGGCGGATGCGCACAGCTGCGCTACACTGTGGCTCTGGAAATACCTTGTCTAGGCAGTGAATAGCAGGAGCAGTCCGACTGCGCCCGCGCTCATCCCCAGCGGATGCGGGCCTCATTGCACGACAATGTCCGGGGCCCCCGGCAATCGCCACTTCACCGCCGTCCCCTCAGTAGGAGAACCGTCTTGACCACTTCAGTCAGAAGAGCGTGGGGTTTCGCACTCGCGCTGTTCGTCGCCCTGGCGTCGATCGCCATGACGACACCCGCTTCAGCAGCGTCCCCGGACGTCACTTACCCCGATGCAATCACCAACATCACCCTGAAGAAATCAGATGGGTCCGATGGTCCGACCAGGCAGTGGGACAAGCTGCGGATCGATGCTCAGTGGACTGTGCCCAACGACGCACAGGGCGGAGACACCTTCGGCATGACTCTGCCGCCCGAGTTCCAGCGGGAGAGCCCCAGCTTCGATCTCAAGAACCCAGAGGGCGACACCGTCGCGAAATGCACGGTCAGTGAAGAGAGGCCGTCTCAGGTCATCTGCACGCTGACCGATTTCGTCAACGACAAGGAGTCGATCGGCGGAAACCTCTGGCTCGAGGTCCAGGCCACACGGGCCACGCAGGAAACCGCGGTCGAGTTCGAGGTCGGCAACGCGATCGTGCCGGTGACGGTGCCGGGCGGCCAGGGCATCCTGCCGAACAATCCGGCTCCGACGCAGCCGCGAAAGCAGTCCTCCGGCCTCAACGAGCGCGGTCAGATCCAGTGGACCATCCAGATCCCGTCGAGTGTCACGGACAACGGCACCATCACGGTCAACGACTCCCTGCAGCGCGGTACCACGGAGGTGGAGAACCACACGCTCGTCGGAACTGACGAGGGAGGTTTCATCAGGGTGCAGGTTCAGGCGATCGACGAGGCCGGCCAGTACACGGGCGGATGGAAGCCCGTTTCTGCGGACGATCTTGTCATCGACTTTCCGGCAGCGAACGGCGAGCGTGAGTTCTCGGTCGATATCAAGAACGTGCCTTCCGATCGGAAGGTCGTCTACATGATTCAGTACTTGACCGTAGCCGACGGTGAGGTGTTCGTCGGGGACAAGTTCGGCAATGACTACACCGTGCAGGGCACCCAGAGGGATTACGTCTACGAGTACAGGCAGTCCGGCGGCGGCGACGGAGACGGTTCGGCCTTCACCCGCTTCTCGATCGCGAAGTCGGTGACCGGTGTTGATCCGTCGGAGATTCCCGAGGGCACCGAATTCACCGTCGAGTACACGGTCGGCGAGGAAACGCGGACAATGGAGGTTCTCCTCGGCGAGGGGAACCGCGCTCAGTCAGTCCGGTTCCCACTCGGTTCGACGTTTGTCATCTCCGAGATCGCTCTGCCTGCGGTCGACGGTCTCGAATGGGACGGTTACACGATCACCGGTGACGGTGTCACCGACAATGGAGACGGCACCTTCTCCGTGACGCCCGAGTCGAACGCTGCGGTTGCGCTGACCCTGGAGAACTCCGCCAAGACGATCGTCCCGACTCCGGAGCCGACCACGGAGCCCACCACGGAACCCACCACGGAACCGACCACGGAACCGACCACGGAGCCCACCACGGAGCCCACCACGGAACCGACCACGGAGCCCACCACGGAACCGACCACGGAGCCCACCACGGAACCGACCACGGAGCCCACCACGGAACCGACCACGGAGCCCACCACGGAACCGCG
>NZ_JBFAMF010000024.1:0-3661 GCF_040656435.1 Brevibacterium sp. NPDC049920 | reverse complement strand
CGACTCAGGGCCCTGGCCCCAATCCGGGCTCGGAGGATGACCAGCCGGGTGACGATTCCGATAACAGCGGCCCGGACACCGATGACAACGGTTCGCTTCCGCGCACGGGAACCTCTGCAATGATGACGCTGGCAACCGCTGGTGTCCTCATCGCCCTGGGCCTGACCGCGCTGACCTACGTCCGCCGGACCTCGCGCAAGTAACTGAGCGCGACTGAGCTCGCCTCGTCACAATAGTGGTGTGCACTCCCGTGACGGGAGTGCACACCACTGTCGTCTCTGCCTCCCTGACCACTCACCGCAGCACCACCCGAATCTCACGCGTCACGCCGGAGCGAGACTGACCACACCTCGTGCTCACTACACCGCTCCCACCCCGTCCGATCAGACACGGTGAACCCGGCGTCACGGAGCTCGTCGACGATCAGCCGGCGCCCGAACTCCGGGTCGTCGGCGTGCGCGTCGATGATCGCGTTGACCAGGTGCGCCTGGTCCCACTCGGCCTGCGTGACCGGTTCGGCCAGCCACCGGTAGAACGGCTGGCGAGCGATCTTCAGCACCCGGCACGTCACCGCGACGGGGACCCCGTCAGCGGCCAGCTCGCGAACGAGCAGGTACATCATTTTCCCGGCAGATTCGCCTGCGACAGATACGCCGCCGCGCACCGCAGCACCTCGTTCTCCTGCTCCAACAGCCGGTTCCGCTTGCGCAGCTCCCGCAGCTCGGCCGACTTGAACCGCCCCGGGTTCTCTGCCGCTACTTTGCGGGTTCGGGCTCTCGGTTGAGGGCCTCGTAGTGGAGCGTCTCGAACTCTATCGGGGTGAGCATCCCGAGGGAGCCGTGGAGGCGCCGATTGTTGTACCAGTCGACCCAGCCGGCCGTCGCGTACTCGACGTCCGAGAGCGTCCTGAAGGGCCCAGGATGGAAGACGGTGGTGCGGATGCACTCGGTCTTGAACAGGCCGTTCACGGTCTCCATGAGCGCGTTATCGTAGGCGTCGCCGACGGTACCGATCGACGGCGCGATGCCCTCGAGGTCGAGATGCTCGGTGTATCGGATAGATGTGTACTGGGACCCGGCATCGCTGTGGTGGATCAAATCGCCAGGTGAGACGGGGTTTCCGTCGCGGTCGCGCTGCCACAGAGCTATCCGTAATGGGGTCATGACCAGGTCGGTGCGCATGCTGGAGCTGGCGAGCCAGCCCACGATCCGCTGGGCGAACACGTCCAGGACGAACGCGACGTAGACGAAGCCCGCCCAGGTCCTCACGTACGTGAAATCTGTGACCCACACCAGGTTCGGCGCGGACGCGGTGAAGTCGCGGTTCAGCAGGTCACCGGCACGTTTCCCGTCGGGGTCGGGGATGGTGGTGCGCAGCTTCTTCGCCCGGCGAACACCCTCGAGGCCGAGGGTGCGCATGGCCCGGTCCACTGCTCCGCGGGAGGTGGCGGCGAGGCCGTCTTGGCGGCGGAGCAGGGCAACCCACTTCCGCCGCCCGTACAGGCCCTCCGGCGTCATCTGCATCCGCCCGGTGACCTCGTTGAACCTCCAGGCCAGGTCGCGGATCTTGTCCTCGACCAGCGCGTCTGTGACCGTCCTAGCAGCGATGCGGGCCGGCCTCTTCCAGGCCCGGTAGGTCCGTGCAGCGATCCCCAAGCCCTGCTGGCGCAGGACGCAGAGGATCGACTCGACTGCGTAGCCCTCGGCCCTCATCTCGTCGATGAACGCGAGGATCAGCGGTTGCGGGGGTCGAGCTCCCCCGCGAAGAAAATCGAAGCCCGGCGCAGGATCTCGTTGTCCTCACGCAGCCGCTTGACCTCCGCCTTCAGCCGCTTCACCTCGACGGACTCCTCTCTCGTGACGCCGGGCCGGGTCCCGTCGTCGACCTCGGCCTGCGCCAGCCAGCGCCGCACGGACTCACGTGAGACACCTTCCTGGCGAGCGACCGCGGCCGTCGCCGCGGTCAAGGTGGGGTACTCCTGGGCATGGTCCCGCACGAGCCGCACGCACCTCGCGCGCAGCTGGGGATCGATCTTCTTCGGCATGCTGTCCATCCTTCCGGACTTAAACAGCAGCGGCATCAAACCTAGGGCGGTTCACCCGGGTCTGCTCGACTTCGCCGCCGCCGAGCTCACCGCTGCCGATGTGGAGTAAACCCCCGCACCGCCATCTGCCACACCCCGGGGCTTCGCACCCGGGCCGCGGAATCTACTCTATAATCAAGGTGCCTTGACTATTGAGACCATATTCTGCACCAGGGGGCAGACGATGAGCGAGACTCGATCCGCAGATCACCCGGCGGATGCTCCGCATCCCGAGGACGACCGGAAGCCCGACGATCCGACCGACCTCACGAAACCGTCGTGGAAGTACGTGCTCCGGACGACCATCCGCGAGTTCGCCGCCGACGGTTGCACGGACGTGGCCGCAGGGCTCACCTACCGCACCGTGTTCTCCGTGTTCCCCGGCCTCATCGCCCTGGTCTCGATCCTCAGCCTGTTCGGGCAGAGCGGGCAGACCGTCACCGCCGTCCTCGACCAGGTGCAGGGCGTGGTGCCGGAGGACACCTGGAACAGCGTGCGTCCCCCGCTCGAGTCGGTGCTCACCGCGCCGGCGCCCGGCCTCGGCCTGATCATCGGTCTGCTCGTCGCACTGTGGTCGGCCTCGGGGTATGTGAAGGCCTTTGGCCGCGCGATGAATACCATCTACGACGTGCCCGAGGGTCGTGGAGGCATCAAGCTCACCCTGCAGATGTACCTGCTCACGGCGCTCATCCTGGTGCTGGGTGCTGTCGCGCTGATGATCTTCGTGCTGTCCGGCCCGGTCGCCGAAGGAGTGGGCGATCTGATCGGCCTGGGTTCCGCCGCGGTGGGCGCGTGGAACGTGGCCAAGTGGTTCGTCCTGGCATTCATCGTCGTCTTCGTCGTGGCACTGCTGTACTACGCCACGCCGAATGTGCAGCAGCCGAAGTTCCGGTGGGTCAGCTTCGGTGCGCTGATCGCCATCCTCGTCTCCGTGCTCGCGACACTCGGGTTCTTCTTCTACGTGTCGAACTTCGGCAACTACAACGCGACCTACGGCGCGCTGGCCGGCGTCATCATCCTGCTGCTGTGGATCTACATCATCAATGCGATCCTGCTGTTCGGCGCAGAGGTCGACGCCGAGCTCGAGCGCGGACGCGAGCTGCAGGCCGGGATCCCCGCAGAGGTGGACCTCCAGCTGCCGCCGCGCGACACCGCTGCCAGCGACAAGAAGGCGAAGAAGTTCGACGAGGATGTGCGCCGCGCCCGCAGCCTGCGGGTGACCGCGGGCGGCACGCAGGAGCACCCCGTCGCCGCCGAGAGCGAGGAGACGGCTGCCGGAGAGTCCTCCGGAACCTCAGAGGACGACCCGCGGCGGTGAGCAGCGCGGGGATGCCCCGCAGCGGGTGAGGCCCGCTCGGTGCGGGCCCGGGCTCAATCGCCGGGCCACTCGCCGGCGAGCCGCTCGCATGCGCGGGCCCGGCTCTGAAGCGTCCAGCGCCTTGACCACGGCGGACAGACCGACGGCTCGCTCATGTCCTCACTCCCGCAGCGCCCGGGCCACCTCGCGCCGCTGGGCCTGCTCGACCGGATCGGGCACCGGGAGCGAAGCGATGAGACGCCGCGTGTAGTCGTGCTGCG
>NZ_JBFAMF010000023.1:0-10040 GCF_040656435.1 Brevibacterium sp. NPDC049920 | reverse complement strand
CGCAGCACGACTACACGCGGCGTCTCATCGCTTCGCTCCCGGTGCCCGATCCGGTCGAGCAGGCCCAGCGGCGCGAGGTGGCCCGGGCGCTGCGGTAGGGGCGGGGGCTGGCGAGCCCGCGGGGGCTGGCGGGCCCGCGGCCACCGGCGGCATCACCGGTGGCATCATCACCCGGACCGTGATCACTCGTGGTCGAGAAAATGGGCTCGGGTTCAATGGGTCGTTGCAGAGGCGCTTCACCACGCGACGCACCGCCGGTCGCTGCGCTGCACGGTACGGTATGCGTTATGGAGCTCCTGCCGGATCCTGTATGGCCGGTCATCCTGCTGGCGGTCATCTCTTTCATCGACGGGCTCGTGTGCATCAAGCCCTTGGAGTTCATCGGGCGGTGCTTCGAGGACGTCGGCTTCCCGCGTCGCTGGTGGTGGGTGATTCCACCGATCAAGTTCGCAGCGGCGGCAGGCCTCATCCTCGGGATCCGGATTCCCGGCCTGGCCGCGCTCACCACTGTGTGCCTGATCGTGTATTTCATCCTCGCCATCAGCATGCACATCCGCGCTCGTGATTTTGGCCGCAACCTCTTCGTCAACGCCATCGGGATGCTGGTGATCTGCATTGCGACCGCCGTCTTCTGCTTCCTTGTCTAGACCTGAGCCGCAGGAAAGCAGACGGCTGAAGGATCCAAGCGCAGCTCATTTCAGACCCCGGAGTGCGCAATTGTCAGAAGCTCACTCGAGCTCTATCGGAGCACGGGGGCACAAATGGAGATTGAGTTCGGCGCTGGCCCACTTTCAGCGCCAAATCGGTCGAGGTTGGCTTCGGATCGATCTATGCGATGCCGCTGCGCGTGAATGACTGCATCATTGGTGTCGTCAACCTGTACGCGGGGCGGCGTCGGAGGCTGCAGGCGACTCAGCTCAGTACGTGGCGGGCGATCGTTCATGAGGCGGGCATACTCCGCGGGATGCGTCCTCTACGAGCTGCTGACTGGCCGGACCTCGTTTGTGGGAAGCTCTCAAGTGGAGCTCACCTTCCAGCACGTTCATCACGCACCCGAGCCGCCGTCGAAGTTTCGCGAGCACATCGATCCACGGCTCGACTACATGGTCCTGCGCGCACTGGCGAAGGCCCGCGCGGCGCGAAATCAGAGTGCTGAACAGTTCCGGCTTGCGCTGCTCACTGCACGCCCCGGTCAGAACAGTTCAGGTGTCGCGTTCGGCGCGGCCTGAGCGGTCTCGGAGTGCTTGCCCTCTGGATTGCGGTTGTCGCAGGGTTCGCCTGGCTGCTCGTCACATCCGTGCACGCCTATCGCACCGTGCCGCATCCGGATGCAGACCGCCGGTGAAACTGGGATCTACGCATTGTGCCGTCGTGGCATTGCCTCGTCGTGCGGACTGTGATCACCTCCGAAGGATGAGCTGTGAGACCCAGTTGCCCACGAGCTGAGCGACCTGCACCATGACGATGATGACGGTCACGGTGACGAGGGTGACGTTCCAGTCGAACTGCTGGTAGCCGTACATGATCGCGAAGTTGCCCAAGCCGCCGCCGCCGACCACGCCGGCCATCGCGGACATGTCCACGATGGCGATGAGCATGAAGGTGTAGCCAAGGATGAGCGGGGCGAGCGCCTCGGGAAGGACAATGCTGAACAGAGTGCGCAGTCGCCCGGCACCGGCCGCCCGGGACGCCTCTACGATTCCCGGGTCCACGGCGACGAGGTTCTGCTCGACGACCCGACCGATGACGACCGAGGCCATGAGGGTCATCGGCAGGATCGCCGCAGCCGTGCCGATCGTGGTCCCGACGACCAGAAGAGTGAGCGGTCCGATGGCGGTGATGAAGATGATGAAGGGGATCGGCCGCACGATGTTGACGATGACGTTGAGGATTCCGAACACCACCGGCTGCTCGAACAGGTTGCCTGGTCGGGAGGCGTAGAGCGCAGCACCGATGATCAGCCCGGCGATGCCGCTCAGCACGATGGTGGCGGTGACCATGACGAGTGTCTCCTGCACCGACTGCAGGAGGACGGGGAGCAAAGTCGGCCAATCAGTGTCCATGGGAAACCTCCTTCTGGGGCTGCTGCGAGGAGAGCACCTCGGTGCGGGTGTGTGCTGCGATTTGCTCGATCGCAGCGGTGATCGCCTCGGGTGGTCCGGTCAGCTCGTAGGTCAGGGTGCCGAGCGGGCGCTCGCCGATCTCGGTGACTCCGCCGAACACCACGGTGCCCGTGACCTGCGCGGCCGCCAGCATGCGGTTGACCTCCGACGAGCCGTACTCCTCGTTGATCTCTATGGCCACGATCGTGCCCGGATGGCGGGCACGGAGGCGTTCGAGCGTGGCTGCGGAAGGAGTTCCCTGAGTAGCGGTGGCGATGAACTTCCTCGTGGTGTCGGTCACTGGATTCGAGAAGAGGGAGTAGGTGCTGCCCGCTTCGATGATGCGACCCTTCTCCATCATCACGACGTTGTCGCAGAGCTCGCGGACCACGGCCATTTCGTGGGTGATGACCACGGTGGTGGTTCCGAACTCCTGGTTCACGCGACGCAGCAGTCCCAGCACCTCGGTCGTCGTCTCCGGGTCGAGTGCGGAGGTCGCCTCGTCCGCGAGCAGGATCTCAGGGCTGGTTGCCAAGGCGCGCGCGATGCCCACCCGCTGCTTCTGCCCGCCGGACAGCCGCCTCGGATAGACATCAGCCTTGTCCTCGAGGTCGACGAAGCGCAGCAGCTCGGTGACTCTGGCCTTGATGTTCTCCCTGGACCAGCCGGCGATCTTCAGCGGGTACCCGACGTTGCCGGCGACAGTGCGCGAGCCGAAGAGATTGAAATGCTGGAAGATCATGCCGATGCGGCTGCGCACCTTCTGAAGCTTGGTCTCCGGCAGTCCGGTGATGTCGGTGCCGTCGATGACGACGCTGCCGGATGTGGGCAGCTCCAGCCCGTTGATGAGTCGCACGAGGGTCGACTTGCCGGCACCGGAGTAGCCGACGATGCCGACGACAGAGCCGCGTGCAATGTCGAGAGACACCCCGTCGAGAGCCTTCACGCTGCTCTCCTTGCCGCGCGGGGATGGGTACTCCTTGAAAATACTTATGAAGCGGATGTGGGGATCGATGTCACTCACCGGATCACTCCCTGCGGTTGTCTGCACAGGTGACAGTGAACGACGAGCCGGCTGAACGGGAACCGCCAATCGTCATATGGTGACCTTGTGCGTCATCTGAGGTGGATGTGTGACGAATCGCGACTTTCTGAGACATTCCCCACATACTCCGGATGCGCCTCGGGCATAGCGTTCCGAGCATCAGACTCAACTCGACGCCGAGGAGAATGCCATGACCCGTCCGACAACTCATTCGTGGGTGAAGACCGCCCTTTCCCTATCCGCCGCCGGGTTGCTGCTGAGCGTGGCAGCGTGCGGGGGAGGGGCAGCCTCTGCGGAAGGCCCAGACGATGTCCTCACCATCGGGACCGATGACGGCCAGGAGAAGCACTGGCTGATCATCCAGGAGAAGCTCGCCGAAGGAGGGATCGAGGCCGAGGTCAAGACCTTCTCGGACGGTACGCAGATCAACACCGCCACAGAGAACGGCGATATCGACATCAACCTGTTCCAGCACCTCGCCTACCTCGCGCAGTACAACGTCAACAACAACGGGACTCTGGTTCCCGTGGGAGCGACGGCGGTCTATCCGCTCGCGCTGTACTCGAAGGACTACGGCTCGCTCGAGGAACTGCCGGAGGGTGCGGAGGTCGCAATTCCGAACAATCCGACGAACCAGGCCCGCGCCCTGCTCAACCTGCAGGAAGCTGGACTGCTCACCCTCAAGGACGGTGGCGACTCGCTTTCGACCCCGGCGGAGATCGAGTCCGCGAAGGTGGAGATCACGCCGGTCGACTCGAATCAGACCGTCACCGCCCTCAACGGCTCGGCCGCTGCAGCGGTCGTCAACAACACCCAGGCGCAGAAGGGCGGGCTCGGCGACGAAGCCATCATCTACAAGGACGACCTCGAGTCCGGGACGAACGACGCGTACATCAACGCCTTCGTCACCAAAGAGGAGAACGCCGACGATCCGCGGTGGGAGACGCTCATCGATGTCTACCACTCGTCCGAGGTGCAAGAGGCCGTGACGGAGCTCAACGGGGGAAATCTGAAGTTCAAGGACGATTGGACCGCCGAGCAGCTCGTCGAATTGCTGCGCAGCGAGGAAGAGGTCGCGGCGAGCGGAGCATGACGTCGGGCGATTACGGCCCGCCGCAAGCGACAACGAGACGAGGAGAGCACAATGTCAGATTCCACACTGCCGATCATCGACCTGTCCCGGGCCGACGATCCGAGTACGGCCCAGGCCTTTCGCGACGATCTCCGTCGCGTGACCCACAAAATCGGATTCTTCTACCTCACCGGCCACGGCATTCCCGCTGAGGACTTCGGCGAAATCATCGACGTGGCCCAGCGCTTCTTCGCTCTTCCTGAGGAGGAGAAGCTGGCGATCGAGAACACCAAGTCCCCTCACTTCCGCGGCTACACGCGGACGGGTGGGGAGCGAACGCGGGGGAAGGTCGACTGGCGGGAGCAGATCGACATCGGTCCGAACCGCGAACCGGTTGCAGATCCGCAGTTCCCCTTCGAACGGCTGACCGGTCCGAACCAGTACCCTGCGTCTCTGCCCGAGCTTCGTGAGGTGACCGACCGGTGGCACCGGCAGCTCACCGTTCTGGGCGGCAAGCTGCTGTCCGAATGGGCGCTGAGCCTCGGGCAGCCGGCAGACCTCTTCGCTCCGGCCTTCGAGGATGGTCCGGAGTCCTTCATCAAGATCATTCGCTACCCGGCCCCAGCTGACGAGACGGTCACGCAGGGGGTTGGAGAGCACCGCGACGGAGGAGTGCTCACGCTGTTGTACCCGCAGCCCGGCACCACAGGTCTGCAGGTGCTGACCGATGACGGCTACATCGACGCTGACCCGATCGAAGACGTCTTCATCGTGAACATCGGCAAGCTGCTCGAGGTTGCCACCGGCGGGTATCTGAGAGCCACGGTTCACAGGGTGCTCCCCACCCAGCCGGGGAAGGACCGGATCTCCGTCCCGTTCTTCTTCAATCCCGCACTGCGCAGCTCGCTGCCCGAGGTGCAGCTGCCTTCGGAGCTCGCCGCCCGCGCCCGTGGAGTCTCCCAGGACGAGCGGGACGCGCTGCACGCCGTCTACGGGGAGAATGCCTTTGCATCGCGGCTGCGGTCGCACCCCAACGTCGCGCAGAAGTACTACGCGGAGTTCGTGGAGGCGTCCCAAGTCTGATTGCCCTGGGTCAGGCTGGGATCCCTCGCTGTCGAGAACGCGGACGGTGTAGTCAGGCTTCTGAGGCGCCTGACGCCCGAGGCGCACCTGACGCGATAGGCCGGGGCCGGTGCGCCCTCAGTCAGTCCACTTCTCGAACTCTTCCGGGTCGACGTGCTCGACGAAGTCGCGGAACTCCTTGATCTCCTCTTCCTCGTCCTCGGACTGCACCTCGGTCTCGACGCTCACCTGGTCGTAGACGTCCTCGGCGACCCAGAGCGGCGCGTCGACCTCGCAGATCGGCAAGGAGGACCAGCATGTCGGATGACTTCGCACCGGCCGAACCCATCGAGGAAGCAACAGAGGAAGAGATCACGGAGACGGAGCCGGCCTTCGAGCCGTTCTACTCGTCCCTGGATCAGTGGGTGACTGATTGGCTGTTGCCGAACTACTCGCGGCCATTACGCGATGTCTCGCAGTTCCGGTGGGACCCGCAGTGGTGGCGGTACTCGGAGGTCGTGATGCGCCTGGAGGCGCTGTGGGCGTCCTGGGAGAAGATGCGGCTGGAGGGCGGGCCGGGAATCGTGACGTTCTTTCGCGACTACCTGGACCCGATGATGCGGGTCATCCTCGACCCGCAGGGGCCGTTCCATGCCTACGATCCGAACAAGACGGACCCGGACGGTGAGCGAGATATGCCGGAGCCGTTGCCGCATTCTCCGCTGACGGTTCCAGACCTGTTCCGACTCGACTGACCGGCACTCGAAGGGGCACCCAACCGCTTTGGTTGGGTGCCCCTTTGATGTGTGCGTCAGCGTTGCTGGACGTGCTCGCGTTCGCGTGTGGGCTGACTCTGGCCTGCCTTGCGGACATGAGCCTTCGAATCAACGGAACGCCGCAGGTAGTCCTTAGCGTCGCCCGAGATGTTCTTGAGCGCTTCCCGTCTGGTGGCGGCTGCCTGTGGGTCGCGCTTGGCGACTTCGTCCAGATGCCGGCTCATGTCCCGGTTGTGCTGGGAGTCAGGCAGTGACGCTGCGGCTGCCAGGTGGCCGGTCTCGCGCTTCCGCGCAAGGTCGGCGTCGTCGCCGGCTGTATCGGCGGCGGTGTCGTAGTGCTTTTCCTCAGGGTGGGACTCCGAGTGGGTGCGGTCGGCATCAGCCCCAGCGTCCTCCCGTGTGGCTGTTTCGATTCGGGCGTCTCGCGCCTCCGGGTTCTCCGGGTCTGCCAGCAACGCGTCCCTGTCCTCGGCTGACAACCGGTCGAGGTAGTCGTCGGTGTCGATACCGGCCTCGGCGGCTTCACTCATCGCGGCCTCGCGGAGGGCAGGATCGTGGGCGGCTTCGTCCTCGGCCTGCGCCTGCTGTTCTTCCCGGACCGACTCGGCGGCGGTGTCGTTCGTGCGTTCCTCGGCACGCAGACGGCCAGCGGCATTGTGGTCGTCGAGGGCAGCTTGCAGTGCGTTGAAACGTGCGGTTCCATCGGCACCTTGAGAAGTCAGGTTTTCGATGTTGAGACCGTGCAAGTCCCGGACGCGGTCAGCGAACGCCATGTAGGCGCTGTTCGCCGGTCCGTGGCCCTTTGCTGCGAGGTCCTGGGCGTCAACGATGGAGCGATCCAGGTGTGCGTTCGATGTCGACTTCCAGAACTGCGCCGAGTAGGCGTCCTTGTGTAGCGCCTTGGCCGCTTCGGCTTCGTCGCGGTGGCGGTCCTGAGCCTGCCGCTGCTGCTCTGCCTCAGCGCCTTGTTCTTGGCGCTCTGCACGTTCGCTCTCGTGCTTCACGTTTGCGTTCGCCGGCTTCCTTGATCTGCATGCCGGCCATGCCGAGGCCGCGTGCGATCCGGCCCATCTCGTTGAAGGACTCGGTCTCTTCCTCTGCGGGGTTCACACTCATGGTTCCGCCTCCTATCGTCCGATCCCGTCGTCGCGGTCGCGCGCCGGGTCGCGGGTGGGTTGTCCTTGTCCGGGCCTTGGTGGTTTGGTCGGTTTCGCACTGCTGCCGGGAATCCCGAACAGCCGTTCGCGGGAGTTCATCGCTGCGCCGCCTCCTCGGCCGCGTTCGCGCGTCTCGGGGGAACGCTCGCGCACTGCTGTTGTGGTGCCCGAACTGTGCCGCTTCGCGGCGTCTTCGAGTACCTGGTCATGTGCTGCGGCGAGCTGGACGCGGCCACCGCCGAACCGATTGCGGCTCATCACCTGCGAGAGTTTCATGGCTTGGCGCATGAGCGCCGTCCAGCCCTCGATGGAATCCCGACTGAGCGCCCGGTCCATGAGTCGGGCCGAGTGGCCGGCCTGCATCGGGTTGGTGGCCACAGCTGCGATGTGTTCGCTGGCTTCGGCCAGGGGGCCGGCCTCGCCCTTCTCGAAGTGGATCGAGGCGGATGCGTAGATCCGTGAGAGGTCCACCAACGACACGTTGCCAGCCGCGAGACGGTTCCGCAGTGCTTCCGTTGGGGGCGCAAGCGTCTGCGGTGGCGCGTCCTTCCGGGTGGCGGTGTGGTGCTCCTGCCACACTCCCACGGCTTGTGGGTCGCCTTCCTTTGGCGCGCCGAGTGAGGCGCGCACCTTGGGCAAGCTCAGGTTCTTGTCTAGGTGCTTCGCAGGTGAGTAGAAGATCGGGTCACGGTCGACGCCCTTGGGTGCGGGAAGCGCCACCGAGTAGCCGGTGATTTGGTCAGTGCTGCCCTGCGCGAAGCGGGGTCGAATGATGACGCCGGACGAGTAGACGCGCTGGACGAACTCCGCTTCGCTCGTGGCTCCGGCCGCTGCCGCTCGCAGGCGCCGCCGTAGTTCCTGCCGCTCGTAGTGCGGAGCGTGCTCCCGCTCGCTGCGTTCGCGTTCCCACCGCTTCTCGTGCGGCAGAGTCTGCTTGAGGGCAGCACCTTCGGTGATCGCCAGGCCCCACTCGCGTTCAAGCTGTCTGCAGATCCTCTGCGCGCGTGATTGATCGTTGTGCTCTCGTGCGCGGGAACCGTCCTCGGTGACCATCTGCACGGCGAGGTGAATGTGGTCGTTTCCGTTCTTCGACATGCCATGCCGGACCGCGACCCATCGTGAGGATTTCGCGCCGTCCGGGTCGATGAATCCCATGCGATCCACGAACTGTTCGGCGATGAGTTTCCAGGCTTCGTCGGTCAACGGTTCGTCGGCGTCTGCTTTCAGCGACAGGGAGCAGTGCCACACGTGCCCGTCCTTCTCGCCCACCTTCACTCTCTTGCCGGCCTCGGCGTCGTAGCGGCGGATCGGAACCTTCACTTCGCGGCCATACATCTTGCGCGGATGATCCAGCGTGTTAGCCAGCGCGAGAGCATCGTCACGGTCGAGCTCTTTGCCCGGCTCCACCGTGGCTAGCACCGTGTCGTCACCAGCCACGATGTGCGGGTTCTCATGCTCGTTGGACCGTCCCGGTCCCGCCATCCTCGGCCTGCTCCCGGAGACCGCCACTACCGACGGCGCGATCCTGCTGTCGGGCCGGAACGTGCTCACCGCCTCGGAGCAGAAGCTGCGGCAGATGCGCGGCTCGGATGTGTCGATGGTGTTCCAGGAGCCCTCGACGGCGCTCAACCCGGTGTACACCGTCGGCTGGCAGATCGCCGAGGGCCTGCGCGCCCACAACCCGAAGATGAGCAGGAAGGCGATGCGGGCGCGCGTCGTCGAGGCGATGGAGAACGTGGGCATCCCGAACGCCGAGGAGCGCCACGACTACTACCCGCACCAGTTCTCCGGCGGGCAGAAGCAGCGCATCGTCATCGCGATGGCGCTGGCACTCGGGGCCCGGCTCATCGTCGCGGATGAACCCACCACCGCGCTCGACGTCACCGTGCAGGCGGAGATCCTCGACCTGCTCCGCGACCTGCGCGACGACATGGGCACCTCGATCGTCCTCATCACCCACAACATGGGCGTCGTCGCCGACCTCGCCGACCGCGTGGCCGTGATGTACCGCGGCGACCTCGTCGAGACCGCGGACGTCCGCACCCTGTTCGCGAATCCGACCCACGAGTACACGCGCGCGCTGCTCGCCGCCGTGCCCCGGCTCTCCGTCACCGAGGTGCCGGTCGCCGAGGCTGCAACAGGCGCCTCGGCGGGGGCTGCGGCGGGCACCGCGTCCGACCCGGCACGGGCGGATGCGCCGGCGGGCGCCTCGGCGGGGGCGGCGGCCGCGGCTCCCGGTGCCGATCCGGCCGCGGACGTGCGCCCGGATATCGCGCCGGTGGTCGTCGCGCGCGACCTCGAGATCGTCTATCCGGGCGGCTTCGGCAAGAGCGATTTCACCGCCGTGGACGGCGTGAGCTTCGAGATCCGGCCGGGCGAGGTGTTCGGCCTCGTCGGCGAATCGGGGTCGGGCAAGACGACCATCGGGCGCGCGATCGCGGGTCTCACCCGTGCCACCGGGGGTTCGCTCACGGTGTTCGACCACGAGATGGTCGGGTTCAGGGAGAAGACGTTCCGACCCGTGCGCAAGCGGATCGGCTTCGTGTTCCAGGACCCGGCGGCCTCCTTCAACCCGCACCTGTCGATCGGCGAGTGCGTGGCCGAGCCGCTCGCGGTGCACCGTCCGGAGCTGGGCGACCAGCAGCGCCGGCGGGCCGCGCTCGACCTGCTCGAGGCCGTGCAGCTGCCGCAGTCCTATGCCGCCCGGTTCCCCCACGAGCTGTCCGGCGGCCAGCGCCAGCGTGCGTCCTTGGCCCGCGGCATCGCGCTCGACCCGGAGCTCCTCATCGCCGACGAGCCGACCTCGGCACTCGATGTTTCGGTGCA
>NZ_JBFAMF010000022.1:0-10136 GCF_040656435.1 Brevibacterium sp. NPDC049920 | reverse complement strand
GACTCCTCTCTCGTGACGCCGGGCCGGGTCCCGTCGTCGACCTCGGCCTGCGCCAGCCAGCGCCGCACGGACTCACGTGAGACACCTTCCTGGCGCGCGACCGCGGCCGTCGCCGCGGTCAAGGTGGGGTACTCCTGGGCGTGGTCCCGCACGAGCCGCACGCACCTCGCGCGCAACTGGGGATCGATCTTCTTCGGCATGCTGTCCATCCTTCCGGACTTAAACAGCAGCGGCATCAAACCTGGGGCGGTTCAGATGGTTTTGCTGCCCCAGCCTTGCTGTTCTTGGCGGAGGAGAATTTCCTTCCCGATCGACCAGTACAGCTGGATCAGCTCAGTGTTGACCGTCCGCTGCGCCCGTGTCTGGGCCTGGTGGACACGCTGCTTGAGCGCCTCCAGCGTGTGGCGATAACCATCGGGAAGAGCGACATCTGCAGAAGCCATACGCCTCATTGTCCCGGCATCCGGGTCTGCTGCGGGAATCGCTTCGCCCACCGGGTGTTAGACGAGTTGCAGGTCGGTGATGCAGGTGGCGCCTTCGTCGGTGGTGGTGAAGTCCGAGGTGCCTGTCCGGCCGTCGTAGCTGATCTCAATGGTGCCGTCGATGTCGCTGGGCACCCAGAAGCCGACGAACCCGTTGTCGAAGGTGGCCACCTGCTCGTCGACCACGACGTCCCCAGTAGTGCTGTCGGTGATTTCGACGTCGACGGCTGCGTTGCTGAGCTCACCCTGGCAAGTGGTCAGGCTGTGATAGAAGCAGTCATGTGTCTGCTCGACGTACGGGGCGATCGACAGATACGACAGGTTCTGCGGCAGGTCCAGGACCACTTCCTGCCTGTTGTCGGTCAGCACCAGCTCATCGGGATAGACCGATGCGATCAGGTCTGCTGGTCTTTCGGCTGTCTCGAGCCGGTCCAGATGATCGATGATCTCGACGGCATCCATGTCGTCGAGGTCGTAAGTGTTAAGGAACTCAGCCTGCGAGTCGGTGCTTGGTGATGGTTCGGAGTCTGCTGCCGGCGCGCATCCTGCCAGCACCAGCGAGAGTGTCGCTGCAGCGATCGCTACTCGTTTCACGTTCATCTCCTTGTCGTTCGGGCCGGTGCCCGAGGGTCAGCATGCGCAGGAGTGACGACTGCGAATGCGTGGTCTCACTGAATGGTCGGGGGTGTGTCAGATGATGGTTTCGAAGCCGCCGATCATGCCTTGCAGGCTGTTGACCCACTGGGTCCAGACGCCGCTGACGAGCAGCACGCCGATGATGATGAGCATCGCCCCGCCGATCCGGCTGATCAGCAGGTGGTGGTCTCTGGCCCACTGTAGCCCGCCGGTGCCCTTGACGATGAGCACGGCCACGACGATGAACGGCACTCCCAGCCCGAGGCAGTACATCAGCGTCAGCAGGGCACCGCGCCAGATGCCGTCGGTACCGGTTACCCCGAAGCTGGTCGACAGCGCCAGCACCGCCGCGAGTGTGGGACCCATGCACGGGGCCCAGCTGAACGCGAAGGTGGCACCCAGGGCGGGGGCGCCCCACAGCCCGGCCGGTGGACGCTTGGTGATGCGGGCGGTGCGCTGGAACATGCCGATCCCGCCCATGAACACGATGCCGGCGATGATGACGACCACACCCATCACGCGGTTGAGGACATCGGCCCAATGGCTGAGCAAGACACCGGCGAGACTGAACGCCAGGCCCATCGACACGAAGACTGTGGCGAAGCCGGCAATGAACAGGGAGACCCCGATGACGACCCGGCTGATCTTCCGGTCGGTCAAGGCGGCGGCGCCCAACCCGGTGACGTAGCCGACGTAGCCGGGGACCAGCGGCAGGACGCACGGGGAGAAGAACGACACCGCCCCGGCCAGGATGGCCACCGGGATCGCCAACAGCATCGGACCGGACAAGGCGGTCTGCGAAAAGATCTCACCGATGGAGGCTGTGAGTGTCATGCCGACTCCTCCACCACGTCACCAATCAACGCTTTAAGGGTCGACGCGTCCACAGCTCCCATCACCCGCGCCGCCGCCCTGCCCTGAGCGTCCAGGACGACGGTGGACGGGACCGCCTGCGCGGGCAGCACCGCACCGAGCGCTGCCACACCGAGGCCGTCCTGATCGAGCATGGACGGAAACGTCAGATCGAACGTCCTGGCGAACGCGTCGGCGGCCGGTGCCTCATCGCGAACATTGATGCCCAAGAACTTCACGCCGTCTTCTTGGTACCGCTCGTAGTTGGCCTGCAATGCCGGGGCTTCCTTGCGGCACGGGGGGCAGGCGGCGTACCAGAGGTTGAGCACCACCGGGGCGCCGCGCCAGTCGGCAAGGTCAAAGGCGGTGCCGTCGGTGTACTCGCCGGCCAACTCGATCGGCTCACCCCGCTCACCGATGGGCAGTTGGGTGATGACGCCGGCCCCGGAGATGTAGCCCTGCTCATTGACCTCCGGCACCTGGTCGGCCAACTCGTCGGCATCGCTGCCGCACCCGGCCAGGCCAAGCGCGAGGAGGACGGTCAACGAGCCTGACCGGCGGATCATCGAACGACGCGACAGAGGTGAGAGCATCCTTCTTCTTCGACTCGCAGGAAAACGATTCCCTCCATTCTGGTCGAGCCGGAGATGGTGAAAGGACCAGGCTTCTTGAAGATTTGACGAAGATTGCCCGGGTGACAGCCCCGCCGAGGTGAGGCGGGTTACATTCGAATCAGCGCGTGGCCCGACGGTGCCGTGCTGTCTCCCCGGAAGTTCAATTCCCTGACAGGTCAACTCGGAGGCCAGGATGAGCGAACACAGCGGACATCTGCCAGTCGACGGAGACCGCAAAGCCCTCCGGATCTCCGGGTGGCTGACGGGAGTGTATTTCGTCATCGAGCTGGTCATCGGGCTGTGGTCCGGGTCGGTCGCGGTGATCTCCGATGCCTTCCACACGTTCTCGGCTGTCGGCGGGGTGCTGATCGCGCTGGTCGCCCAGCGTCTGAGCCAACGCCCCGCCACTGCGCAGGAGACTTTTGGGTGGGCCCGCGCGGAGATCATCGGGGCGCTGTTCAACGGACTCTTCCTCGCCCTGATGGCCGCCTACGTGTTCTACATGGGTGCCATGCGGCTGGCCGATCCGATCGAGCTGCCCACCACGGTGATGCTCTGGGTGGCCACCGGTGGCATTGTCACCGAGCTCATCGCGTTCTGGTTGCTCTACCAACGTCAGAAGACGAACCTGAACATCAAGGGCGCGTTCTGGCACATCCTGCAGACCTTCGTCGGCAGCCTCATCATCATCATCTCCGCGGTGGTCATCCGACTGACAGGCTTCCTCGCGATCGACCCGCTGCTGGGCATGGTCTTCGGCGTGGTGCTGCTGTGGGCATCGTGGACCATCATCCGCTCAGCCCTGAGAATCCTGCTCCAGGGCACCCCCGAACACCTCGACCTGCCGGCAGCGATCACAGCGCTGGAGGAGATCGACGGGGTTGAGGACGTCCACCACGTGCACGCCTGGACCATCACCTCAGGGCGCACCGTCTTCTCCGCGCACCTGCACGTGGTCAACCCGGCCCAGCATGAGGCCGTGCTGGAACAGGCGACCGATTTGCTCACCGACCGGTTCGACATCTACTTCTCCACGCTGCAGATCGAGCGCACCTGCCCGGCCGAGGCCGCCACGAGCATCGACATCACCAGACCCCCCGAGCGCGGGACGGGCCCGGGCATTTGAAGGTTTGACGAAGATTCCGGCCGCAGAGGGCGCTGAGGACTGTGTGCCACCTGAACTGGGGACAGACTGGGTACATGCGGACTGAACGAACCGACCACCACCCTGGCGGACGCATCGTCGTCGCCGAGGATGAAAAGCCTCTGGCGCAGATGGTGGCGACCTATCTGAGTCGAGACGGCTTCCACGTTGAGCAGGCACACACCGGAGTCCAGGCGCTCGACAGCGTCAGGGCCGAGGAGCCTGACGTGCTGATCCTCGACCTCGGACTGCCCGGGCTGGACGGCATCGAGGTCTGCCGTCGCGTGCGGGCGATGTCGGAGTGCTATGTGCTGATCCTGACCGCCCGGGGGAGCGAGAACGACAAGCTCCTGGGGCTTGCCGCCGGCGCGGATGACTACATCACCAAACCCTTCAGCGTCCGGGAACTGGTCGCCCGAGTCCACGCCGTGCTCAGGCGTCCCCGCACCGGAAACCCACCCCAGGATTCCGTCCGCGTCGTCGGTGATCTCACCATCGACCTCGCCGGCCACGAGATCCGGCGGGCTGACGCGGTGCTTCCCCTGACGCGCACCGAGTTCGACCTGCTGGTCGCCTTGTCTGCAGCACCCAACCGCGCGCTCTCCCGCCGGCAGCTCATCGACGCCGTCTGGGACACGTCGTGGGTCGGCGACGAACGGATCGTCGATGTCCACATCGGCCATCTGCGGCGCAAGCTCGGCGAGGAGCCCGACGGTGGCGGCCTCATCGAGACCGTCCGCGGCGTCGGATACCGAATGGTGCCCCGATGAGACTGCGCAACTCCGGCTTGGCCGCCCGCCTGTTCGCCACCCAGCTGATCGTGGTGGCGGCAAGCCTGCTCGGAGCGGTGGCAGTCGCCACCCTGGCCGGGCCCCCGCTGTTCCACGAACACCTGGAGCTGGCCGGCATCCCGGGGGGATCCTCGGAACTGTTCCATGTCGAGCAGGCCTACCGCGACGCGAACCTGATCACCCTGGCGGTGGCATTGGGCACCGGTCTGGCCTGCGCGCTCCTGGCCAGCTTCCTGCTCTCCCGCACGATCCGCACCCCGCTGGAACAGCTCACCGCTGCGGCAGCCGAAGTTGCCCATGGCAACTACGACGTGCGCGTTCCGGTGCTCGGCGCCGGCGTCGAGCTCGATTCCCTGGCCCGGGCGTTCAACATGATGGCCGACCAGCTGACACGCACCGAGGAGACACGGCGACGCATCCTGTCCGACCTCGCCCACGAGATGAGCACCCCGGTCTCGGTCCTCTCCGTCTACCTCGAGGGGCTGCAGGACGAGGTCGTCGAGTGGAACCCCACCACCGACGCCGTGATGGCCGAACAGCTGGCACGCCTGACACGCCTCGTCGAAGACATCGACGATGTCTCCCGCGCCGAGGAGGGCCGGATCGACCTCGACCCGGCCCCCCTGCCCCTCGCCGACCTGCTCGAAACTTGCGCCGCCGCAGTCCGGGAGAACTATGCGGCCAAGGGAGTGACGCTCACCACCGCGGCCGACGCCGACGTCCTGATCGCCGACCGGCAACGGCTGGCACAAGTCCTCGACAACCTCCTGTCGAACGCCCTGCGCCACACCCCACCGAAGGGAACCGTCTCCCTCACCGCCACCGGCACCAGCGACACCGTGCTCATCCGCGTCACCGACACCGGCGACGGCATGACCGCCGACCAGCTCACCCACATCTTCGAACGCTTCTACCGCGGCGACACCGCCCGCGACCGCGACCACGGCGGCTCCGGCATCGGCCTGACGATCTCCCACGCCCTCATCGCAGCTCACGGCGGCACCCTCACCGCCTCCTCCGCCGGCCCCGGACACGGCTCCGAGTTCACCATCGAACTGCCCCGCACCCCTGGAAAGGCCTACCCGTGAGAACAAACACCTTTACTCACATACCCCCCGGGGGTATAGTCGGGGTTGTTGGAGGCTCTCTCCACCTCTCCGAGCCCACTAGTCAGGAGCACATCATGACCGCGTCCTCCCGCCAGCTGCCCCTCGCATCGGCAGGATGTGCCTGCTGCGCACCAGCCGACACCGCCACTGCAAACGCAACCGGCAGCAGTGCTGAGCCGGTCTCCACGGTCACGCTCGCAGTGGAGGGGCTGACCTGCCAGGGCTGCGCCTCGCGGGTAACCAACGTCGTGCAAACACTGGATGCGAACGCCCAGGTGGACGTCACGCTGGTGCCCCACGGCCAGTCCACTGTCACGGTGAACAGCAGCGCACCGGTGGACTCTGCGGCGCTGCAATCGGCGCTTTCCGCGGCCGGTTACCCCGCAGCAGAAGCCTGATCGGCTACCCATCCCCGACTGTGAAGGACAACGATGAGCAATCCGGAGCACCACCACCAGCACCACGACGATCACCTCGACGCGGGCAGCCACGGACAGGCGATGCCGCAGGGACACGGGCACTCCGCCCTCGATGAACGCCCGGCACCGGCCCACGGTGGTCATGCCGGGCACGACCATGACGAGCATGCAGGCCATGGGGAGCACGCCGGGCACAGTGTTGCGATGTTCCGGAACCGGTTCTGGGTCAGTCTGATCCTGTCGGTGCCGGTCGTCATCTTCAGCCACATGGTCGCCGACCTGCTCGGCTATCAGGTGCCCGAGTTCTTCGGCTCGGCTTGGATCGCCCCGGTGCTGGGCACGGTCATCTACGTCTACGGCGGCATGCCCTTCCTCAAGGGCGGGCTCAATGAGCTGAAATCGCGGCAGCCGGGGATGATGCTGCTGATCGCGATGGCCATCACCGTGGCCTTCGTCGCCTCCTGGATCACCAGCTTGGGCATCGGCGACTTCATGCTCGACTTCTGGTGGGAGCTGGCACTGCTGGTCACCATCATGCTGCTGGGCCACTGGATGGAGATGCGTGCACTCGGTGCGGCATCCGGCGCGCTCGACGCGCTGGCCGAACTGCTGCCCGACGAAGCCGAAAAGGTCACCGATCTGGGCATCATCACCGTCCCGATCGCCCAGCTGCGCATCGGCGACACCGTCCTGGTCCGGTCCGGGTCCCGGGTTCCGGCCGACGGACGCATCATTGACGGGCGCGCCGAGTTCGACGAGTCCATGATCACCGGCGAATCGAAGCCCGTCGCCCGCGAGCTCGGCGACACGGTGGTCGCCGGCACCGTCGCCACCGACAACGCGGTACGTGTGAGGGTGGAGGCCACCGGCGGGGACACCGCCCTGGCAGGCATCCAGCGGATGGTCGCCGAAGCCCAGGCGTCCTCGTCGCGGGCGCAGGCGCTGGCTGATCGCGCCGCGGCGCTGCTGTTCTGGTTCGCGCTGGTCGCGGGCATCATCACCTTCGCCGTCTGGCTGCTGCTCGGCTTCCCCGACCAAGCGGTGATCCGCACGGTGACGGTGCTCGTCATCGCCTGCCCGCACGCGCTCGGCCTGGCGATTCCGCTGGTGATCGCCATCTCAACGGAGAAGGCCGCCCGGTCGGGCGTGCTCATCAAGAACCGGCTCGCGCTGGAGCGGATGCGCTCGATCGACGTCGTGCTGTTCGACAAGACCGGCACTCTCACGCAGGGCGCGCATGCGGTCACCGGGATCACCCATGTCACCGGCACCACCGCCGGGCGGGTGCTGGCGCTGGCAGCTGCCGCCGAGGCCAACAGCGAACACCCGGTGGCACGTGCGATCACCGCAGCGGCAGCCGAGGACCCGGAAGCGGCCTCGACTCGTCTGCAGGCCAGTGAGTTCACCGCCGCCGCCGGTCGCGGGGTCCGCGCCATGGTCGAGGGTTCCGAGATCACCGTCGGCGGGCCCAACATGCTGCGCGACTACGGATTGGAATCCCCAGCCGAGATCGCCGCCGACGTCGAGGAATGGACCCAGCGCGGCGCCAGCGTCCTGCACATCGTCCAGGACCGGACCATTATCGGCGCGGTCGCCCTGGAGGACCGTGTGCGGCCGGAATCCCGGGCCGCGGTCCACGCCCTGCAGGAACGCGGCGTCAAGGTCGCGCTCATCACCGGTGACGCGCAGCAGGTCGCCGACGCCGTCGGCCGCGACCTCGGCATCGACGAGGTCTTCGCCGAAGTGCTCCCGCAGGACAAGGACTCCGCCGTCATCGACCTGCAGAACAGGGGACTGTCGGTGGCGATGGTCGGCGACGGCGTCAACGACGCCCCCGCCCTTGCCCGTGCAGATGTCGGCATCGCCATCGGGGCGGGCACCGACGTGGCGATGGAATCGGCCGGGGTCGTACTGGCCGGCAACGATCCACGGGCAGTGCTGTCGATGATCGACCTGTCCCGGGCCAGCTACCGCAAGATGATCCAGAACCTGGCCTGGGCGACCGGCTACAACGTCCTCGCCGTCCCGCTGGCCGCCGGAGTCCTGGCCCCCATCGGGCTCGTGCTCTCCCCGGCCGTCGGCGCGATCCTGATGTCGCTGTCGACGATCGTCGTCGCCCTCAATGCACAGCTGCTGCGCCGCACCGAACTCAACCCGGCATGGCTGGCACCAACCCCGACTGAGACGTCCCGACCAGAAACCGTCCACCACCAAGGAAAGGTCACATCATGAAGCGCACACCACTGGCAGTTGCGGCAGCCGTCGCCGGCACGCTGATCCTCTCGGCATGCACCGGAAACGCCGACCCCGGCAGCACAGGGGAAGATCCCGCCCCTGCGACCTCGGTCGCCACCGACACCGCAGGCTCCGGTGAGGAGATCTCCGAGGAGCACAACGATGCCGACGTCATGTTCGCGCAGATGATGATCCCGCACCATCAGCAGGCCGTCGAGATGAGCGAGACCCTGCTGGCCAAGGACGACATCCCGCAGAACGTCGCTGACTTCGCCCAGGGAGTCATCGACGCGCAGGGGCCCGAGATTGACCGGATGAACGCCATGCTCGACGCCTGGGGCCAGGAACCCATGGGCGACATGGGTGACTCGGGCGGTCACGGCGGTCACGGCGGCATGAGCGGGATGATGAGCGAGGACGACATGCAGCAGCTCGAAGACGCCACCGGCACGGAGGCCGCGAAACTGTACCTGGAACAGATGACCAGACACCACGAGGGCGCCGTCGAAATGGCC
Source organism: Brevibacterium sp. NPDC049920 (assembly GCF_040656435.1). NCBI lineage: Bacteria > Bacillati > Actinomycetota > Actinomycetes > Micrococcales > Brevibacteriaceae > Brevibacterium > Brevibacterium sp. NPDC049920. Next base: position 1,339 of record NZ_JBFAMF010000022.1, on the reverse strand, counting down.
GAACAGCAGGTCGCCGACGGGCAGAACCCACAGGCGAAAGCCCTGGCCGAGCAGGTCATCGAAGACCAGGAAGCAGAGATCCAGGAAATGAAGACGATGCTCGACCAACTCTGACCACTCGGCGACGAGCCGACCGGGGTCACGCCAGCGCACCACCTCGAAAGGAATGAGCATGGACACCAAGATCAAAGTCGCGGTGAACGGGTACGGGGTCATCGGCAAACGCGTCGCCGACGCCGTCCTGGCCCAGGACGACATGGAACTCATCGGCGTCAGCGACGTCACCGCCGATTACCGGGTCGCGGCCGCCGCCGCGCGCGACATCCCCGTCTTCGCCTCCACCTCCGAGGCTTATCAGGAGATGCGTGCCTCCGGGCATGCCGTGGCGGGTGAACTGCCTGACCTGCTCGATCAGGTTGATGTGGTCGTGGACAGCACACCGGCCAAAGTCGGGGCCGGAAACCTCGACCTCTACCGGGCGCATCACGTGAAATCGGTGTTTCAGGGCGGGGAGAAGCACGATCTCACGGGACATTCCTTCGTCGCCCACGCCAACTACAGCTCCGCCCGCGGCCGCGACACCACCCGGGTCGTCTCGTGCAATACCACCGCGACCGTGCGCACCCTCACCGCGCTGAAGAACGTCGGGCTGCTGTCGAAGGCACGCGGAGTGCTCATCCGACGCGCCACCGACCCCTGGGAGTCCGACCACTCCGGGATCATGAACACGATCGTCCCCGAGGGGCGCATTCCCAGCCACCAGGGACCCGACGCCCAGACGGTGGTCCCTGACCTCGACGTCGTCACCATGGCAGCGAAAGGGGCCCATACCCAGAACCACCTGCACTACTGGACGATCGAGCTCACCCGCCCCGCCGAGAAGGCCGAGGTCCTCGAGGCCTTCCGGACGGTGCCCAGGATCGCGGTCGTCCGCCGCTCCGATGGCATCGTGGCGGTCAACAGCACCGCCGAGCTGATGCAGGACCTCGGCAGGCCCCGCGGGGACATGTACGAAGTCGCAGTCTGGCAAGACATCCTCACCGTGGACGGCACCGAACTGTTCTGCACGTATACGGTCGACAACCAGGCCATCGTGACCCCGGAGAACATCGACGCGATCCGCGCCCTGACCGGTCCGGTCGAGGACGGTGAAGAATCCATTCACCGCACCGACACAGCGCTGGGGGTGCGCCGCGATTTCGTGAGGTCACTAGGGCGTGTCTGACAATGATGTGGTTCGCTGACTGAGAGCCTGGGAGCATGTCGAGATTCCAACTGCTCACGGATGCTCAATGGTCTCTGATCGCTGACTTGCTGCCTGCTCCGACCGGCCGCAGGG
>NZ_JBFAMF010000021.1:0-10459 GCF_040656435.1 Brevibacterium sp. NPDC049920 | reverse complement strand
CGTCCAGTTCCCCAACAGACTCCCCCTCTGACCACCCGGCAGAGAGGCTGATCGACCGGTCCCTTACACAGAAAACTTGACACCTCCCTCCCTTCGGCCATGGCATGTCGACTTCAGGATCTTCGGGGAGACTAAGATACTAATAGTTGCGGCGGGCGCGACGAGGTAAGGAGGCGACGTGGCAACCACGAGACCAGCCTTCGAGTTCGTCGACCTCTTTGCCGGCCTTGGCGGTTTCCATGTTGCGCTCGATGACCTTAACGGCAGAGTCGTGTTCGCTGCCGAATGGGAGCCGGCACTCAACGCTCTCTATAAGAAGAACTATGGCGTCCACCCCTGGACCGACATCAACGCTCTTGAGACCGATAGAGACATCGAGCGTGAGATCCCTAACCATGACGTCCTAACTGCAGGTTTTCCTTGCCAACCGTTCTCCAAAGCCGGCGACCAAATGGGTTTCGCCGACACGCTCCAGGGCACCCTCTTCTTCAAAGTCCACCAGATCCTCCGCGTAAAACGCCCACGCCGATTCATCCTTGAAAACGTGCCAAATATCCTGAAGCACGACGGCGGTCGCACTCAACGCAAAATCATCGAGATGCTGGAGGCGCTTGATTACTCGGTGGAAGTTGAACACTTCTCTCCTCACGAGTTCGGCATTCCACAGGTCCGTGACCGCGCATATTTCGTTGGTTCACTCGACGGGCTAGACAAGTTCGAGTGGCCAACCAAGCATAAGGACCCGACCGACATCACTTCGGTGCTTCGCCAAGACGTGCCCCCCGCTCGCTCGATTCCCGAGCAGACACTTCACGCAATCGATATGTGGGGTGACTTCCTCCGTCGTTCGCCAGCCTCGTTGAAGATGCCTTCGTTCCCGATCTGGTCAATGGAGTTCGGCGCAACTTATCCCTACGAGGACGAGACCCCGCCGGGAATCTGGGATCGTCGACCGATATGGGGTTTGCGTCAGATGGGTGTCAAAGGCAGCTTCGGCCAAAGTCTTGAATGTTCGGTCGGGGAACAGAAGGAGCGGATCCCCAGTCACGCCAATCGCGATAGCGATTATCAGTTCCCCCGGTGGAAGCGCACCTTCATCAGACAGAACCGCGAGTTTTACCAACACAACCGCTCCTGGATCGACCCTTGGCTGGATCAATGGAAGCCCGAGGAGATGCAGTCCAGCTTCCAGAAAATGGAGTGGAATGCCCAGGGTGAGGATCGAAACATCGACAACTTCGTCCTGCAGATCCGAGCTTCTGGGCTCAGGATCAAGCGGCCTACGACGTCCCCCAGCCTCATCGCCTTCACCCAGACACAGGTTCCCATCCTCGGCTCCAACCTGACTGGAGAACGCCGTTACATTACACCTGCTGAATGCGCTGAACTCCAAAGCCTCGGCGATATCCATCTGCCGACTTCCGACCTCGACGCTTACAAAGCGCTCGGCAACGCAGTCAATGCTCGTGTCGTCAAGGCGATCGCCGAAGTCTTACTCGAAGGTCTAGCCAATTCGAACTCCTCCAGCACTGCCGACCCTGAACCCATAGTAGGAATGCGCACCTCTACGTCGAACAAGTGGAGAGACGCCCGGCAGGAATGCGCTCCCATTACGAAGCCACCGAGCATAGGATCCGTCCTCGTTGCTGGACGGTCGGCATGACATGGAGGGAGCCTGGCATTGGATACCGTGTATGAGCGCGTAAGTGAGGCGATCGCTGACGTCATGTTCGGCTCTGCTCAGGCCGGGCGGCCTGTCTATGCGCTTGCTGATACCGAGACTGTGCAGAACGTGCTCGAAACAGCCGAGGTCGAGGATCGGACGCTTGCAGGGCTGGCGGCAGTCGTCCGGTCTTCGCTTCAAATCGACGAGGCTGGCGCATCCCCATTTCACTGGCAGGCTAAGGCTGCGCAGCGCCATCAGCGCTCGCCACTTGAAACTCCGCCCGCGCTCCCCCTTCTCGTCACACTGTCAATCGCTGCCGAGCAAATGCATGCCGACGGCAACCTGGCTGCTCACAACTATTACACGCGTTTACATCGGCTCTTGCATGTCCCGGAGACGAGATGCTCGCGGGTGGAGAACAACTATCGTCAGGTCGCCGAACTGCTGTGGGGGTCGCTGAACTCCTGGCTTGAAGCTTGGGAAGGTGAGCGCGGTATCCCGACGGCCTACGCCGTCGGCGGTCACGCCTTCATCGGGCTGCCAATGTCGCAGGCGGTCGTTCGGCAATACGATCGTGCCGGCCTCCACGAACTCTTCGCCCTTGAAGGCATGACCCCGGGTCTGCGTATCTCGCCGAACGACATGAGTCTCGTGATGGACCCCTATGCGACGGCCACTCCGAGCTTCCCCCTCAGTTCGCATCTTGCTCGTCTCTGGCGGGACCCGGCCGCCCGAGAGCGAATCGCCAATGCCGCTTGTCTCGAACTCGAAGCATGGGATGGGTCGGGGATAGAATCGCTCTCCTCTGTGCGACCCGTCGTCACGACGCGCCTGGTGGCGTTCTTGCGGACATTCCCTCGCAAGTCGATTGAGTTCAACCTGATCCTCCCTTATCGCTCGGAAGGGCCGGACACCGCCCGGTTCCAAGGCGCTGACGAGGAGTCGATTGTCCCGACTGTAGCCGGGCCCGGTGGCTCCACGCGGCTATCCGGTGCTGAGGAAGTCAGCGCGGCGTCGCTCGTCGGGGAACTGCTAACTGGCGAATTCGGGGATGACGAGAGTCGCCCGTTCGGTCGTCGCCCGAAGCGAGTCGCTCCGCTCCGATGGGACGACCTTCAGGGAGCATTCGTCGAGATCGAACACATTTCGCTCGGGGAGGACAGCATCGTCCTGGCCCGGTCGGACGCACGCCAGCGTGTCGAGACTCATCTTGAGACTCACGCACGACCGGGATGGCGTGAGCTTGTCGACCTCCCGGGGACGCCAGAGGGGTGGGTCGTTTACCACCACGTCCAGATCGTGTCCGCACCGAACAGGCAACCACACTTTGATCTCTTGCCGCTGACACCCCGCGTGCGGACGAGCCTGACACTGCGTGGGGGATTCGTGCTTCCTGGCTTGCTACGAAAGTGGTCGGTCAAAGAGCCACCCGAGGCGGTCGCCCTCGCCGCTGGAGCTTCCTCGGTCGGCGTTTGTGTGTACCGCGGCAACAGAATCGACCAGGCCGAACTCATCACTAAGTCTGTACAGCCCGGCGAGCTCGCGGTGTTTCCACTCATAGATCAGGGCCTAACTGACGGAGAGTACGTCGTCGCGATGTTCGTAAACGACACGAACAAGCCATCGACAGCGGCGCTCCTACGACTGCGATCGGCGAGCACTCCTCAGTTCCGCGTCGAGGACGTCGATATCCGTTTGGTCTACTCGCCTGAATATTCGCCGCGCTGGCCGCTGACCGCCGGTCCCGCCAAGTGGCCGAGTCATGTCAACGGAGCGAGAACAGTGGGTCTCGAACCGCGCCGGGGCGGCTGTACAGTGCCGATGCCTGAGTTTGCGCCCCGAGAGCCGAGCGCGTCGACCGCGTCGATTGCGAAGACTCGGGTGGGCGTGCCGATGGCGAGCGACTCGTGTCTCATTACCGGGACGCACCGATTCCTGCTCCCGCCCATGCTCCGCGGCCAGGCACGTACGCGTAGCATCGAAGGCGAGTGCGTGAATTGCGGGCTCGTTCGTCGCTTCGCTGGGACCGACCGGGCTGCGAGAAAGAAAAAGGGCGCGGCCAGGACGATCGAGATCCCCGAAATCCCGCCGGTGATCGAATCGGACCAGCCAGACTTCGAGGTCGCGTTCGATGCGCTGAACCACGTCGGGACCGGCTCGTTCGGGGCATTCGAGCGCATCGCCGCGCAGGTGGAGGGCTCAGGCCTGTTCGCGGACTCGTTCCTCCGGCGGCTTGAAGTCGTCGGGCATGTGGACGTAGCCAGGGACGACCATCTCCAGGTGACTCAATGGGCGGTGAATACGTCCACGCTCGTTCCAACGGGTGACCGGTCATGGGTGCTCATCGGGTCGCGCTCCAGCGCGCTGGTCGAGCAGCTTGAAGAGTTGCTCGGCACCAGCGCTGTCGTGCGCACGAGCGTTGATGCGGAGCTCGCTCGCCTCGAGGTCGTTGGCATTCTGCCGGTCGGTAAAATGGCAGACGCTGGGATTGCTGTATTGAAAGCCTCACCGGTCGAGGACATCGCTGAGGCGTTGCCACCACTTAGTGAGGTGGTGACGTCGCTCAAACGGGTAATCGTGCCGAGCCACCGGTCTGCAGAGTTCTGGGACACCACGTCGGCCTCATGGCACCCCGCGGAGTCGCTGGTCAAGGTTGGCGCATATCGGCTCAAGGACTTCGGCTCAACCTACGCGATACGCACCGCCGATGACATTGCAGGCGGCACGATCGGGCTCGGCAACGCGCAGATCGTGAAGCACATCGCAAACTCGTGGGCCGGTGATCCCCTCGTTGGCTATAACTCGCGCAGTGGCTCAGTCGTCACGCCGCTGGGTGCGGACCTGCCATCCTTGTACGGGCGTGCTCTCGCGCTTTGCTCGGGACGAGCCCCGCGTGAGATTGTGAATCACCGCCTGCTCCAGTACCCGTCAGTACCGCGCACCGTCGCGGACATCATCTACGACCGAGTGAGCCGGTGATCAGCATGCCGTTCCCGACCCCAGTGAAGATTGCCGATGACCTCCGCGACGCGTTTCTGCGGTACATAGACACCGCGTACGCACTGCGCGACAAGGCCCTTGTAGACGAGCGGCGACACCTGCTGCTTGAAGGGCAGGGCAACCTATTTGCCCCGCTCATGCTCGAGCCAGTTCTGCCCTATGACGGGGTCGCATCGGTGGTAGAAGCGGCCAGCCAAGCGGGAGTTGACGCATGCGACCTCGGTGAAGTGATCGCGGCGGTCTTTGGTGTGCCCCTCGACAAGCTAGCGGGCATCAAACTGCGCAAGCATCAGTCGACAGCACTCGCTGCGCACTTCGCGGGCGGCATCAGTCATAACCCGGTGGTGACTTCTGGCACCGGTTCAGGCAAGACGGAGTCCTTCCTGATCCCGCTCCTAAGCCGTATCGTGGCGGAGAAGCGATCGACAACCGCACTGCCCGCGATCCACGAATGGTGGGATCTGAAGCGGCAAACCGAAAACTGGCGACCAGCCCGAACGGTTGGAGCGAATCCGGCAGCTGTGCGGTCGGTGATCCTCTACCCGACCAATGCGCTCGTTGAGGATCAGGTTGCACGGCTCCGTCGGGCCGTACGCGGCCTTCGGGGACAGGCGTCGCCGATTGACCTCTGGTTCGGGCGCTATACCGGGGCGACACCGGGCTCGGGTGGAGTTCCAACCGGAAAGGTCTCGGCACCTGCCACCGCCGACGCGGCGCGGGACTTGCGGGAGCTGTCGCGCCTGAACGCCCGACTAGCTGAACTCAACGACCCGGACTTGACGGCTCAGTTTCAGGACCCCTTTGGTGGCGAACTCATCACCAGGTGGGACATGATCGCCACTCCGCCCGATGTGCTCGTCACGAACTACTCGATGCTCAATGTGATGCTGATGCGCGACGTCGAGGAACCGATCTTCGAGTCCACTCGGCGGTGGCTCCGGCAGTCTTCCGACCATGTTTTCACCCTCGTTGTTGACGAACTGCACTTGTACCGCGGCAGCACCGGGGCCGAAGTCGGGATGGTCGTCCGAAACCTGGCATCGCGGCTCGGGCTTGAGCCTTCGTCCGACCAGTTCAGGATCATCGCGACGAGCGCTTCCCTCCCCGGGGACGACTCGGGTCTGGAATACCTGGAGCGCTTCTTTGGCGTCGATCGGGCGTCCTTCGTGATCGAGCCAGGGCAGGCGCGGCTGCTGGTGCCGGGCGAGAAGCCAGCGGCCGCTGAAGTGTTGAACATCGCCCCGGATGAGTTGGCGGAGGCCGCCGCAAGAGATCGGTGGGCGGAGACGATCGCTGCGGCATGCGCTGACCCTGGTGACGGGCGGCACAAGGCCACCCGCATCGGCACGGTTGCGGCCCGCCTCTTCGGGAGCGATCCAATAGCCTCGCCAGCCCTCACGGCAATGCTCATCGGTCTCGCTGATGCCGAGAAGCCCGCGATCCAGTTCCGCGGCCATGTCATGATGAGAGGAATGCGCGGGCTCTGGGCCTGCTCGGACCCAACCTGCCCAGGCGGAACCGAATCGGAACCTCGGCGAGTAGGTCGAATGTACGACACGCCCCGGTCGACCTGTGCTGACTGCGGCGCACGAGTGCTTGAACTTCTCTATTGCTTCGAGTGTGGTGATGTCAGCCTCGGCGGCTACGTCGTGGATCGGCCGGACCGCGGGTCCGTCGTACTCTCAACCACCCCGGTCACGCCTGGCGAGAACTCTGGTGACTTCGTGTACCGAAGGAACGACGACGAGTACCGATGGCTCTGGCTCGGCTCGCCGGTTCCCGACGCACCCAGGGTCCACAAGCTCCCCGCGCACATGAACGAGAACCAAACGACCATCGAAACCAACTTTGGGGCGGCCAGCTGGAATCCCAAGCTCGGTTCGCTCGTTCTCGGTAGCTCGCCTGACGGCGTCCCAGCAGTTGTTCTCAGTCACAACGCAGGCGGGAATAGCGGACTGACGCTTCCTGCGCTACCGGAAGCCTGTCCCCGATGCGGGGGAAGCCAGGACAACCGTGATGCCGCGGTTTACTTCGCCGGCAATGTCCGCTCGCCAATCCGCGCACACACTTCCGGTCGCGCTCAACTCAACCAAATGGCCGTATCCCAGCTGTTCCGCAGCCTTGGGTCTGAAGCAGCAGAGTCGAGGACAATCGTCTTTACCGACAGCCGGGATGACTCTGCGCGCATCGCCGCTGGGATCGCACTCAATAACTTCCGCGACCAAGTTCGACAGGTCGTCCGGCAACTGCTTCACGGACGCGAGAACCCTGTGCCGATTCTGCGGGCACTCCTACGTGACGAACTCACCGGCGACGATCTTCAGCGTGCCGAGCAGCTGCGTGCAGTCCGTCGAGAGCTGTTCGACAAGCTCAGACTGGAGAGCCTCGGCGCGGGCGATGCAACGGATCTGGCGACGATCGCGGCGGCCGAGAAGGAGACCGAATCTCTTCCGTGGGCAACTCTCATCCATGAAGCCGAGCAGATGATGCTTAAGGCCGGCGTCAACCCGGCTGGTCCCGGGCCGTCAGTGGCCGAAAGCGAGGGTGACGCACCGTGGTATCGCGCTTACGAGCCGCCGGTTCGTAACGCCTGGGAACCGCTGACCGACGCAGTCGCACGACCTATCCGCCAAGACCGCTACCGGATTACCGCGACCGCCGTCACTGAGGCCGTCTTCGACCGTGCCGCACGCGACCTCGAATCGACCCGCCTTGGCGTAGTCAGGGCGCGGCCGCCGGCACCCGACAGCTGGGGTTTCTCAAAGGACGAGACAATGTCGGCGAGGATCGCAGGGGACGTGGTCGCGAGTGTCATCCGCATCCTTGGAATCGCGAAGCGATTCGAGGGAGGGTACGTCGCTCGGTCGAACACAGCACCAAAGGTCATCGGCACCTACCTCAAGAAGGTGGCAACGAAGCATCAGATGGACTGGCAGACGCTGCAGTTGAACGTCGGTGAGTTCCTTCGCGAGAGCGGCATCGTTGATCAGACATGGGCGCTTAGAACCCAAACAGGGCAGGATGCCCTCGAACTTAGGATGCCGGGCGACAAGGTCTGGGTCTGCGATAACTGTGGCACAACTCATTTGCACCCGGCGGCCGGTGTTTGCACCAATGAGGAATGCGCGAGCGGCGTACTCCGCGAGGAGGCGTGGTCAGAGGAACTCGACTACTACGGATGGCTCGCCTCGCAACCGCTTCGACGAATGCGAGTCGCTGAACTCACGGGTCAGACGCGATTGGTTGACCAGCGAGCGCGGCAGCGCCTTTTCAAGGGCGCGGTGCTTCCGGCACCCGCTGAGAGTGAGCTCGCCGATCCGCTCGATCTGCTTTCGGTGACAACCACAATGGAAGTCGGTGTCGACATCGGTTCCCTCCGAGCAGTGGCGATGGCGAATATGCCGCCTCAGCGGTTCAACTATCAGCAGCGCGTCGGTCGAGCCGGACGCTCAGGTCAGCCGTTCTCATTCGCGGTTACCGTGTCGCGAGACCGGGCGCACGATGACTACTACTTCCAGACGCCGGAGAAAATGACCGCGGCTGATCCGCCTCCGCCGTTCATCGACTTGTCGCGGCCTCGAATCGTTCGCCGGGTGATCGCAGCAGAGCTTCTGCGACGGGCTTTCCTCGCCGGTCGTATTCCGCCTCGGCGAACGGGCGACAGCATCCACGGCACGTTCGGAGATACGAATGACTGGACTCAGCGGCGCGCTGAGGTCGAGGCATGGTTGCAGACATCGAATGATGTTCCGATCGTCTGCGAAAGGTTCAGTGCCTACACGGCACTCGACATCGACGGTCTCAAGCACTGGGCACGGACCGGGCTGGTATGCGACATCGACGAAGCGGTTGGCAACCCATACTTCCAGCACACGGAGCTTAGTGAACTGCTCGCTAATGCCGGCGTGCTCCCGATGTTCGGCTTCCCGACTCGGGTCCGCCCGCTCTACTCGAAGCAGCTCCGCCGTGCAAGCGATGCCGAGCAACATACCGTCGCCGACCGCGACCTCCGAATGTCCATCACTGCATTTGCTCCCGGAGCCGTCGTCGTCAAAGACGGCGCCGAGCACCTCGCTGTGGGTTTCGCGGCCTACAGCATCATCGGGGCCAGCGCACGAAGGAAGGACCCGCTCGGGACTCCGCTTCCGGTTCATCGCTGCGGGCAGTGCGGCAGCCTCGATACCCGGCCGACGAATGAGTCACTCAAGTGCTCGGTGTGCGGCGAGGAAATGAGAGCGTTCTCGCTCTACCAGCCCGAGGGTTATCGGACGATCTACAGTCAGCCGGATTACGACGATTCGCACATCACCCCCATGTTCGCCGGTTACTCCGAACTCTCCACGAATACCGAACTCGGGCAAGATACCCGACTTCACGGGGTCTCGCTCCAACTGCTTGAACAAGCTGAGGTTGTCGCAGTGAACGACAACAATCGGAAGCTCTTCGAGCTGAGTCGCCAGTCTGACGGATCGATAATCGCTCAGAATCGGGACCTGTACCGACGCCCTCTGCCCGAGTTCATGCGAACTGGCGGGCAAGCGATCGACCCGGCAGCGATCGGCGAGGTTCGACGTACCGACGTGCTCCTTCTCGGACTTGACGGCCTGGCTCTGCCCGAGGGCGCGGTCGCGACACTGCCATGGGCATGCCCAGCAGGCAAGGGTGCTCTCCTTTCCTTTGCCCAGCTCCTTCGCAACGCAGCCAAGGAATACCTGGACATCGAGCAGTCCGAGCTTGAGGTCGGGCTACAGCCAACGCGGATTGGTACCACAGTCTCGGCGCGGGTGTTCCTCGCCGACGCACTCGATAACGGCGCGGGCTACGCGCTCGAACTCGGGGAGCCGTCGATGTTCGAAAGACTCCTGACGTCTATTCGAGACACAACTGGAAAGCGACTGCGCGAGGAGCCGCATGGGACTGCTTGCACATCGTCCTGCCCTGGGTGTCTCCGCAACTACGAGAACCGCTTTAATCATTGGGCGTTGGACTGGCGACTCGGGCTCGACGTCGTGGACCTTGTGCTCGGCCGCGGTCTTGACCCTTCGCACTGGTCAAATCGCACCGAGGCGCTGGTGCAGAGCTTCGTTGATGGCTACGGCCCACACCTGCGAATCGAACAGCATACGGTGAACGGTTTGACATCACTCATCTCGCCGGAGGGTCGTGGGGCAGCGGTTGTCATCGGTCACCCGCTCTGGCGGCACGAGGACGCGCATTGGAATCCCCGAGTCAGACGTACAGTTACAGAACTGCGCGGGCGCGGGTTGTCGCACATTACTGTGTCCGATGCATATGTCCTCGACCGCACGCCGATCAGGCTGTTCAATGCTCTGCTCGAGGTTACGTGATGGTGAGCCCCCGTTGCAGCATTCAGACACCACAACCAATGCGGATACGAACGTTTAACCGTTGATTCGCGATCCTGCACGCGACTCTTATCGAATGCGGTTCAACTCTCGCTCCGTTGTCGACGTGGCTACCGCATTCCTGAAGCGCCCTGGGTATAGTTCAGTTTCGTTCTTTCTGTCTGGAGAACGAGGAGCAACTCCGAGAATGAAACTCTCAGTGGAGTTCAAAGACCGTGCGGTCAATACGGTCCTTGACCCCCCAGGGACAGCAGAAGTCCCCACTGTTCAATGCGCAGTCTAGAGAGTCACATGTTTAGAATATGCAGTCAGCGGGTAGTGTGTTTCGACACTGGCGCGTGGAGGTGTCAAGTTTTCTGTGTAAGGGACCGGTCGATCAGCCTCTCTGCCGGGTGGTCAGAGGGGGAGTCTGTTGGGGAACTGGACT
>NZ_JBFAMF010000020.1:0-10902 GCF_040656435.1 Brevibacterium sp. NPDC049920 | reverse complement strand
CCTGATCAACACGCGGCCGAGGCCCACACTCGAGTTGCAGACCCCGGCCGACATGTTCGAAAAGCTCCTGATGCGTTAGAAGCTTGACACCACCACGCGAATCCGCACGTTTGTGCAATCTCAAGCCGCGTCACCCGCTGCGCTCTCGCGCCTTCGCTGCCAGCCCCTCGGCTCCTCGGTCGAAGTCATCGTCCCGGTGTCATGGATGCACGGTTCCCGAGGCGGTGCAGGCGGGTGCGCGCCCTGGTGGGTGCAGTCCGGTGGGGGCATGTCATTCGACGGTGCGGATCCTCCGGCCAGATGATCATGCATCATTCAGAGAAGAATACTGAAATCCTGCGAAATGTCCCCAGGGGCTGGGTGTGCGCGACGTCCGGCTCCGATCTCGAACCGCTCGCTGTGCTGATCCTTCTATCTGTTGCACCTCTGGAGGCGAATACGACATCACACTCCAGACCATGACTCCGCTCCTCACGGCATTCGCGATCGTTACCTTCGTACCGTTCTTCTCCACGGCCTTCATCGGCTGATCTATAGAGTGCAATTTCCGAAGGTTCCACGCACAGGAACCTTCGGAAATTGCACTCTGATCGGTCACTACGGGGCGGGTGCACGGATCGGGGGAGTCGACCCGATTCGCACCCACCTCTTAACGATCGTTCGGTTTCGGTTTAAGATCGGAGAGTGCGCCGCAGTGCCGCGCGATCGGATGCGCGTCGCTGATCACCTGCCACTCACCTGTCACTGCGAAGGAGCATGATGACCGAGACCGCATCCCACGGGACCGTGACCCTGACGATCGAGGACCGCCTCGCCCGCGTCGAGCTCAACCGTCCCGACACGCTCAACTCCCTCACCCGCGAGGTCTTCGAGGACCTCGTCGAGATCGGCACGCGACTGCAGGGCGACGATTCCGTCGCCGCGGTCGTGCTCACCGGCAAGGGGCGCGCGTTCTGCGCCGGCCTCGACCTCGGCGAGTTCGGCAAGATGAAGTCGGGGGAGAAGAACCCTGCTGTGGCCCTCGGGGAGCGGCTGGGCTCGGCCCGTGCGATCGCGCAGCAGGCTGTGCACATCTGGCAGCTGCTCGAGGTGCCCGTCATCGCCGGCGTCCAGGGCGTCGCATTCGGCGGCGGACTGCAGATCGCGATGGGCGCCGACGTGCGGATCATGGCACCCGACACCAAGCTGTCGATGATGGAGATCAACTGGGGCCTCGCCCCGGACATGTGCGGGACCCAGCTGCTGCCGCGGCTCGTCGGCCCCTCCCGGGCGAAGCTGCTGATCTTCACCGGCGAGGTCTTCTCCGGTGCCCGGGCCGGGGAGATCGGGCTCGCCGACGAGGTCGTCGACGACCCGGTCGAGCGCGCGCTCGAGGTGGGCCGCGCCATCGCCGACAAGTCCCGCACCGCGCTGGTGAGGTCGAAGATGCTCATCGACCTCGCCGCCACCGCGGACCTCGCCGAGGGATTCGATGCGGAGCAGGAGGTCATCGCCGAGCTCATGGGCGGACCCGAGCAGATCGAGGCCGTCGACAAGCGACTCGCCGCTCTCGCCGCACGCAAGGGAGCGCAGTGATGACCGGCCGGCAGGGGACCGCGCCGCACGGCGCCGAGTCCGCCCATGACCCGATCGGGCACCTGTCCTCCGATCTCCTCGCCGGGCAGGTCGCCTTCATCACCGGTGGCGGATCCGGCATCAACCTCGGCATCGCCAAGGCTTTCGCCCGATGCGGTGCTGCGGTCGCGATCTGCGGCCGGACCGAGGAGAAGCTCGCCGCCGCCGCCGAGGAGCTCGCCGCGCTCGGTGCGAAGGTCGCCTACCGGGCTGCGGACGTGCGCGACATGGACGCCCTCCAGGCGTCCATGGACCATGCCGCCGCCGAACTCGGCGACATCAGCATCGCGGTCGCCGGGGCCGCCGGCAACTTCTTCGCGAAGGCGGAGGAGATGAGCTCGAACGCCTTCCGCACCGTCGTCGACATCGACCTCATGGGCGCCTACCACACGGCCCGCTGCGCGTTCCCGTACCTCCAGCGCACCCGCGGCTCGATCCTCTTCATCTCCGCCTCACAGGCATTCAAGGCCACCCGCTACCAGGCGCACGTCGGGGCGGCGAAGGCTGGCATCGAGATGCTCATGAAGGATCTCGCGGTGGAATGGGGCCGGCACGGGATCCGCTCGAACTCCCTGGTCCCCGGGCCGGTGTCCGGCACCGAGGGGATGTCGCGGCTGGCCGGGCCGACCGGTGACGACATGTGGAGGAAGGCGGTGCCGCTGGGCCGCTACGCGGAGAAGGAGGAGATCGGGGCGATGGCCGCGGTGCTCTCCGGCCCGCTCGGCGCCTACGTCACCGGCGCGCAGTTCCTCGTCGACGGCGGGCTCTCCCAGGTGGGCTCCGGGGAGATCTCCGACGCGGTGGGCCGCGCGCTGTTCGGCGAGGAGTGAGAAACTTCCCCATCGACCTCACGTTCCGGGCCTCCCGAACGTCTGCAGGATGATGAAGAAGCCACCGTTCGACGAGCTCGTCCGCACGCACTCGGTGCGGATCCTGCGGTTCTGCCGGTCCATGCACGCGCAGCCGGTGGACGCCGAGGACGCCTATTCCGAGGCGTTCCTCGCCGCGCTGCGCGGATACGCATCCCTGCCCGAGGACGCCAACCTCGAGGCCTGGCTCATCACCATCGCACGCCATGCCTGCATCGACGTGCACCGGCGCAACGCGCGGCGGGCGGTCCCCGTCGAGCAGCTGCCGGAGCCGGTGGGCACCGGGCCGGGCGGCACCTGGTCGGGCGGCTTCTCGCTCGGCGGCCGGCCGGAGAACCCCGGCCAGGGGAGCGAGGGCGAGATCGACGTGTTCGCTCTGCTGTGGCGGCTCACCGACCGGCAGCGGGAGGCGGTCGCCTACCACCACGTGTGGGGACTGCCCTACGCCGAGGTCGCTGCCCAGGTCGGCGGCACACCGGCGGCCGCCCGCCGTGCGGCGGCGGACGGGATCGCTGCACTGCGGCGGATGATCGAGGAGGAGAGACCATGACCCGCGCACCACTTATGACGCGCACCGTGACCACGACCCCGGGACCACCCGAGGGATTCGCATCGGCCGGGCTCGGCTCGCAGCCGGGTCCCGGAACAGGGGGCGCCGTTCCGGAGGACCGGCTCTCCGGACCCGCGTCGGCGCTCGAGGAATCGATGGTGGCTGCCCTCAACGCCGAGGTCCTCGCCCGCGGTGACGCCACCGGGCTCGTCGATGCCGCCTACACCCTGATGCCCTCGCCCATGGGCGAACTCGTCGTCGTCGTCACCGACCGCGGCCTGCTCCGGATCGGCTTCGACACCGAGGAGCTCTCCGCCGTTCTCACCGAGGTCGCCGAGGCGGTCGGACCCGTGGTCGTCGAGGACAGCGGGATGACCCGGACGGTGGTGGCGGAGCTCGGGGAGTACTTCGCGGGGGAGCGGAGGTCCTTCGACATCGCCCTCGACCTCCGACTCACCCGGGGCTTCCGGGCCGAGGTCCAGCAGGCGCTAGCCGACATCCCCTTCGGGAGCACGATGAGCTATGCGGAGATGGCTGCGCATCTGGGGAACCCGAAGGCGGTGCGGGCCGTCGGCACGGCGTGCGCGAAGAACCCGATCCCGCTCATCCTTCCGTGCCACCGGATCGTCCGCAGCGACGGCAGCTTCGGGAACTACCGCGGCGGCCACGACCGGAAGCAGTGGGTGCTCGACTTCGAGGCGGGATCCCTGCCGCTGACCGGCTGACCGGCTGGCCCCGTGACCGGGCGGCCTGCCGCTGACCTGGCGGCCGGATCCCCGCCTCGCTCGTGACCGGGGCTCCGGCGCGAGCCGGCCCGGCTCAGAGACCGGCGGGAACGGCGACGGCGGCGTCGGGCGCGGCGAGTGCCCTTGTCGTGCCGACCGCAGGGTCCGACGCGACGCATCCGATGTGCACGCCGGCGCGTGCCGCGAGGCGATCAAGATCCTCACCGGCAGACTCGTCGCCGAGCACCTCGCGGGCCCGGTCCGCGGTCAGGCACGTGTGCGTCACCGCGTGGGTGCGCACCTGTTCGAGCCAGGCCTCGGGAGCGAAGCGGGCAGCGAGCACCACGGTGGCGCCTGCGGTGATCACGGCGGTGAGCTCGCGTGCCTGAGTAGCGAGGGTGTGGAGATCGCCGGTGATGAGCCAGCGGTGGTCCTGGCCGAGCCCGGCGGCGGCCGCTGCCTCGTGCGCTTCGCTGAGGCCGTCGGCATGGGTGAGGAGGTGCGCCCCTGCTGCGGTCGGGTCGTGAGCCGATTCAGCGCCGACGACGATGCTCAGCGCACCGGCCGGGAGTGCTCGGATCGGTCCGGACTCGGGCAGGGAGCCGGCGGCCGCGGCGGTGGGACCGCAGGGCCGGGGGCGCTCGGCTGCCCGGGAGCCCGCAACGGGGTGGGACGGGGGTCCGGATCGACCCGCGCTGTCGCGGCGTCGGACGGCGCCGAAGACGGGCCCGGGGGTGAAGAGCGGGGAGCCCGCCAGGGTGTCGGGCTCGTCCTCGGACACCTCGATGACGGGGAACTCCGGGGTCGCGGAGCGGCTGACCGCGTTGCGGTAGGTCCAGCGACGGCGGAGGCCGACAACCCCGAGCACGGGGTGGGTGCCGGAGAGCTCCCGGAGCAGGGCGGGCACCTCGGCCTCGGGATCGCTCGCCACGGCGACGGCGCCGAGCGAGGCGCAGGCGAGCCAGCTCATGATGAAGGCCGGCGAGCTCTCGAGATTGAGGTGGACTGCAGTGCCCGGTGCGACGCCGAGCGCCCGGAAGCGCTGCGCGGTGAGCCCGACGAGCTGGGCGAACTGGCGGTACGACCACGTGTTCGAGTCACCGGTGCCGGTGATGAAGGTGAGGAACGGAGCGGTGCCGCGGCAGGCGACCGCCTGGGACCACACCGCGCCGAGGTCCGCCGCGGGGCCGGCGGAGCCGCTCGGTGCGAAGGATTCAGGTGCGGAGGAACCGGGCGCAGGCGGCGCGGGACGCGCGGGTGTCGTAGGGGTCGTCGGCGGGGCCGACGAGGCGGAGGTCGTGGAATCGGAGAAGTGAGCCTGGGGCGAAGAATGCACCTGCGACCCTTTCGCGCTGGTGTGATGTGGATCTCATTGAGGGTATCAGCGCAGGTTGTGCGCTCCGTGGCCTGTGGCTCGGACGGCGCTGAGATTTCACCGTCCGTCCGCTGTGCGGCCACGTGGGCGCACAGCGGACGGACGACGGGTGAGGGTCGGTGCTCCTGGGGTGGGGCCCCGCCGGGTGGGGCTGGGCTGTATCCCGATCGCGCGCGTCAGCCGTGCTTTCCGGGCATCGCCGGCCGCACCGGCTCGATGTCGCGCTCGGCGGCCATGAGTGCCTCGACGCTGCCGAAGGAGTGCACCTCGTTGAGGAGGACGAGGGTCGGACGCATGAGCTTGAGCCGCTCGGCGGCCTCCTCGGCGAGGATGTGCTCGACGTTCATCCACTCGGAATTCGTCGCCTCCGTGGTCTGGTGCCGCAGATCGCCGATCTCGTCGCCGCGCGCCACGTAGAAGTACGTGTCGAAGCGGCGGGTGCGCCCGGGAGGGGTGATCCAGTTGGCCCAGGGCTTGAGTGCGGTGGTCGCGATCGTGGCCCCGGCCTCCTCGCCGACCTCGCGCTGCGCGGTCGCGATGAGCGCCTTCGCGAACTCCGGCTCGGCGCCGAGCTCGGTCTTCGCCCAGGCGCGGACGTGAGCGTCGAGCACCTCTCCGGGCACCTCGAGCGCGGCCGCCATCTCGTGATCCTGCGGATCCACCCGACCGCCGGGATAGACGAGCACGCCGGCGGCGAAGTCCATGGTCGTCACCCGGTGCTGGACGAAGACCTCGAGGCCGTCCGCGGTATCGCGGGCCACGATGACGCTCACTGCGGGCTTGACCGGCATCTCGACCCCGGGCGGGGCGAGATTGCTCTTGAGAGATGTGCCCACGCGGTCGGAGCGATCATGTCCTTCGTCGTGCAGGTCGCGCACCATTCATCCACCTTCGGCTCAGCCGGCTCCGCCGCTCGGGCTGCTCCGCTGCAGGTGCGGGCCGGACGTGTCTTCTCCGTACTGTATCGGCGCCGTGATCCAGGTCACGCGCGGGTCCGGCATCCGAGCAGTCAGTACTGACCGGAAGGGCTGCGGCGGACGGTTCGGTGCCCCGGCGCGGCGCTCCGGCCCAGTGCCCGGCTCAACACCCGGTTCGGCGCCCGGTTCAGCGTCCGGCGCGGGCGACGATGCGCTGGGCGCGCTTGAGCACCGGCGCATCGACCATCGCGCCGTCGACGTTGACCGCGGCCCCGCCGGCGGCCTCGGCAGCGTCGACCACACGGCGGGCCCAGGTGACGTCCTCGGCGGAATCGCCGAACTCGGCGTCGATCGCGGCGAGCTGCTTGGGGTGGATCGCGAGCTTCCCGGCGAAGCCGAGGGCCCGCCCGCGCTGCGCAGAGGCCTCGGTCGCCCCGTCCGTGGAGAAGTCCGCGCACGGGCCGTCGATCGGCCCGGGCATGCCGAACGCGCGGGCGGCCATGACGACCCGGGAGCGCGCATGGAGCAGCTCGGTCTCCTCGGGTCCGACGATCGCGTCGAGCTCGAGGCCGAGGTCGTAGTTGCCGAACGCGAACCGGTGCACCGAGTGGGCCCGGGCCAGGGATTCGGCGGCGACGATGCCGCGCGGGGTCTCGAGCAGGCCGATGAAGTACGGCGCGGCCACGCCGTGCTGGGTGAAGCGCTGGCGGATCTCGTGGACGGGGTCCTCGGACTCGCACTTGGGGATCATCACCCCGAACGGGCACTGCGCGTAGTGTCCCGAGCGTTCGGCGGCGACGGTGCTCAAGCGGGACGCGACCGCCGCCAGGGCGCTGACGTCGGGGGCGAACCATTCGGTGTCGGCGGAGTTGATCCGCACCACGACCGCGGTGTCCGAGCCGGCGCCGGTCCACTCGCCCTCCGACAGCCAGGCGGCGACGGAATCCCGCGCGGTCGCCTTGTCCTCGGGGGCGACCGCGTCCTCGAGGTCGATGATGACCGCGTGTGCGCCGGAGGCGAGCGCCTTGGCGAAGCGGTCCGGTCGCGTGGCGGGCACGAAGAGCAGGGTCTGGGCGACATCGAGGCTGCGCGGTGCTGCAGCGTCCGACCGGGCGGTGTCCGTCATGGGATGTCCTTCGAAGAAGTCCGGGGCAGTACTACCGAAGTTCACTCTAGCGGGTTAGACTGTTGCAGAAAACACAAAAAGTCCGGCGCGATTGATGCAGTTTGAGGTAAGAATCACCGAGGGCCGCACGCACCCGGACACCCCTCCACACCGCACAGAAGGAGACGCGCAATGGTGCGAGAATTCCAGGGAATCGCAGAGCTCGAGAAGCACCTCGGGCAGGAGCTCGGCACGAGCGACTGGGTCACCGTCGACCAGGAGCGGATCAACACCTTCGCCGATGCCACCGGCGACCACCAGTGGATCCACATCGACGAGGAGCGCGCCGAGGCCGGGCCGTTCGGCGGCACGATCGCCCACGGCTTCCTCACCCTCTCCCTGCTGCCGCTGCTCGGCGCCGAGGTGATGAACGTGACCGGCATGAAGATGAAGATCAACTACGGCCTCAACAAGGTCCGCTTCCCCAAGCCCGTGCCGGCCGGTGCCAAGGTGCGCGACGTCGTCACCCTCAAGGAGATCGTCCGCAAGAGCTCGGGCATCCAGGTCGTCATGGACCACGTCATCGAGATCGAGGGCTCGGACCGCCCGGCCTGCATCGCCGAGGCCGTCACCCTCATGGTCGAGGACGACTGAGCTCCTCCCGCCGTCCCGTCGGCGCCGTTCGGCCCAGCCTTCGGCGCCGACGGCCCTGCGCCGTCGACATCCCGGCAGACCGCCGGAACCCCGCCCGGCATCACCTGCCGCCGTCACCGAGAGAAAGCAGATCATGGACGATTCCGATCTCAAGCACATCCTGTCCACCGTCCGCGAGTTCGTCCGCGAGCAGGTGATCCCCCGTGAACTCGAGATCGAGGACACGGACGAGATCCCCAAGGAGATCCGTGACGCGGCCGCGGAGATGGGCCTGTTCGGCTGGGCGATCCCGGAGGAGTTCGGCGGCCTCGGCCTCAACGCCTACCAGGACGCGAAGCTCTCCTTCGAGCTCGGCTACACCACCCCGTCCTTCCGCTCGCTGTTCGGCACGAACAACGGCATCGCCGGCCAGGTGCTCGTCAACTACGGCACCGACCAGCAGAAGCAGGAGTGGCTGCCGCGGATCGCCTCGGGCGAGGTCGTCGCCTCCTTCGCGCTCACCGAGCCCGACGCCGGCTCCGACCCGTCCGGCCTGACCACCAAGGCGGTCAAGGACGGTGACGACTACGTCATCAACGGCGCCAAGCGCTTCATCACCAACGCCGCGCTGTCCGACGTCCTCATGGTCTTCGCCCGCACCAACCCGGAGGCCAAGGGCAGCAAGGGCATCTCCGTGTTCCTCGTGCCCACCGATTCCCCCGGCGTCACCGTCGGCCCGCACGACAAGAAGATGGGCCAGGCCGGCGCCTGGACCTCGGAGATCTTCTTCGACGACGTCCGCGTGCCCTCGAAGTACCTCATCGGCGGCGAGGAGGAGGTCGGCTTCAAGGCGGCCATGGCCTCGCTCAACAAGGGTCGTCTCCACATCGCCGCGATGTGCGTCGGCCAGGCCACCCGCATCCTCGACGACTCGGTCGAGCACGCGAAGGTCGCCAAGCAGGGCGGCACCGCGATCGGTGAGTTCCAGCTCGTGCAGGCGCTCCTCGCGGAGTCCTACGCGGAGCTCTCCGCCGCGCGTGAGATGGTGCTCGCCGCCGCCCGCCGCTGGGACGAGGGCACCGACAAGAAGCTCGGCCCGAGCTCCTGCAAGCTCTTCGCCTCCGAGATGCTCGGCCGCGTCGCCGACCGCGGCGTCCAGGTGTTCGGCGGGATGGGCTACATGCGCGAGACCTCGGTCGAGCGCTTCTACCGCCACGCCCGCCTGTTCCGGATCTACGAGGGCACCTCCGAGATCCAGAAGCTCGTCATCGCCCGCCAGATGCTCAAGGGCGCCCACCTCGAGGGCCGCTGAGCATGAGCCTCATCCGCACGGAGCTCGCCGCCGGGATCCTCACGATCACGCTCGACGAGCCGGCCCGCCGCAACCCGCTGAGCGCGGACATGCGCGCGGAGATCTCCGCCGTGCTGTCCCCGCTGCCGGCGGAGGTGCGGGCGGTCGTCTTCACCGGTGCCGACTCCGTGTTCTCCGCCGGCGGCGACCTCGCCTCGATGCCACCGGAGAACCCCGAGGCCAGTGACGAGCGGATGGCGGCCGTGGCCGACTTCATCCGCCTCGTCGCCGGCCTGCCGGTCGTCACCGTCGCCGCGGTGGAGAAGGCCGCGGCCGGCGCCTCGGTCGGCCTCGCCTGCGCCTGCGACGTCATCGTCGCCGGGCGCAGCGCACAGTTCCTCCTGCCGTTCACGCGCCTGGGGATCGTGCCCGACGGCGGGCTCCTCGCCCTGCTGCCGGCGCGCGTCGGCCTGGCCCGGGCGCGGCGCCTGATGATCGCCGGGGACCCGGTCCGGGCCGAGGACGGGGCCGCCTACGGGCTCGTCGACCACCTCGTCGAGGACGGCGCCGCGCTGAGCACCGCCGCCGAGGTGGCCGCCCGCCTGGCTGCCCGGGCGCCGGGCTCCGTGCGGGCGATCAAGCAGGCGCTGTCCGTCGGCGCGCCGAGCCTCGACGAGGCCTTCGCGGCCGAGGCGGCGGGGCAGCGTGCGCTGTTCTTCACCGCCGACTTCCGCGAGGGCAAGGCGGCGTTCTTCGACAAACGCTCCCCGGAGTTCACCGGGGAGTGAGCCCGCCGGGCCCGGCGGGTCGCGACCGCAGCGGTCGGCGCGCCGCCCGCACGGGTCCGTGCACCGCTGGCCGCACCGGTTCCCGTCGCCCCGTCCACCGCATCATCATCACGTCCGCACCACCGATCGAAGGAGTACATCATGGGTCTGCTCGAAGGCCGCACCGCCGTCATCACCGGCGCCGCTCAGGGGCTGGGCTACGCCATCGCGGAGACGCTCGTCGCCGAGGGCGCCAACGCCGTCCTCGGAGACCTCAACGAGGAGGCCGTCGTCGCGGCCGCTGAGAAGCTCGGCGTGGGCGACCGCGCCGTCGGCCTGGCCTGCAACGTCGTCGACCTCGGCCAGGTGGAGGCGCTGTGCGCGCTCGCGCAGGAGAAGTTCGGCGCCGTCGACGTCATGGTCAACAACGCCGGCATCACCCGCGACGCGACCATGCGCAAGATGACCGAGGAGCAGTTCGACCAGGTCATCGCCGTGCACCTGCGCGGCACCTGGAACGGGCTCAAGACCGCCTCGGGCATCATGCGCGACCAGGAGAAGGGCGGCTCGATCATCAACGTGTCCTCGATCTCCGGCAAGGTCGGCATGCTCGGCCAGACGAACTACTCCGCGGCCAAGGCCGGGATCGTCGGCATGACGAAGGCCGCCGCCAAGGAGGTCGGTTTCAAGAACGTGCGCGTCAACGCCATCCAGCCCGGCTTCATCAACACCGCGATGACAGCCGCGATGCGCCAGGACGTCATCGACGCGAAGCTCGCCGAGATCCCGATGGGCCGCGCCGGCGAGCCGAGCGAGGTCGCCTCGGTCGTGCTGTTCCTCGCCTCGGACATGTCCTCCTACATGTCGGGCACCGTGCTCGAGATCGCCGGCGGCCGCCACATCTGAGCACCGCCCGGCCGCGCCCACGCAGCGCAGCCGGGATGCACCGCACGTCGACCTGCCGTTCGTGCTCGAGATCCGCACCGGATCTCTAGCGGATGATCTCCGCCGCCGCGATCGTGACGATCGCGAGGTAGTCGGCGCGCAGCCGCAGCG
>NZ_JBFAMF010000019.1:0-21574 GCF_040656435.1 Brevibacterium sp. NPDC049920 | reverse complement strand
GAAACGCTACGTCATCCGCGAGGTCTACCACCTCATCAAGACCAACCCACGAACAGGCGAAATCACGGCTTGACAACTATAGGAGCATCAACGCGATGGCCGAGGCGCTGAACTCGGTGTACAAGGCCGAACTGATCGACCGGCGGGAGTGGTCGGGAGTGATCGAAGTGATGGCCGAGACGTCGAAGTGGGTGGCTTGGTACAACCACGTCCGACTGCATTCGGCGCTGCACTACCGGCCGCCGATCGAGGCGCATTCTGATTGGATCAAACAGCAGACCACTACAGGCGTGGCCGCATAGGAAACCAAGAAAAGAAGCCTCTACCAAACCCAGGGCTTGACAAGGTCCCGCCAGGCGATCCCGCATCGGTAGCGGTAGATGATGCCCTCGACCATCTGGCGGGCATCAGCGAAGGGCCGGCCCCTGCGGCCGGTCGGAGCAGGCAGCAAGTCAGCGATCAGCGACCATTGAGCATCCGTGAGCAGTTGGAATCTCGACATGCTCCCAGGCTCTCAGTCAGCGAACCACATCATTGTCAGACACGCCCTAGCCGAGAAGATCGACGGGGCGGAGACGCTGATGCGGACGCTCGACCTGGAGGAAGGCAGCTACCTCGTCAAGGCGAAATCAGCGGCTGATGAGGGCGTGGTGATCACCGGACTGCCGACGGCTCCCGTGGAAGCGACCAAGGCCACGCTGGCCCGGGTGCAGGTGCTGGGAGCGTCGGCGGCTCTGGTGCTGGCGGGCCTGCTAGGCTGGTGGTGGGTCCACCGCTCCCTGCGCCCCCTCGCCGAGGTGTCCCGCGCTGCAGCCGAGGTGGCCGAGCTGCCGATGGGGTCGGGTGAGGTGTCTCTGGCACAGCACCGCGTGCGTGATGAGCTGGCGCGTCCGGGCGACGAGGTCGGCGAAGTCGAACACCGCGTCGTAGCTCGCGTTGCCACCACCACCGAACGCAGCGAAAGCCGCGGCCAGGTCAGTCGCCGACCCTTCAACGAGGTTCACCCGACCGTGGTACCGAGTCAGCTGGCGGCGTGCCTTGACGATCATCGCCGGGTCGAGGTCGACGGCGTCGACCGGTGCGGCGCCGAAGACATCGAGGATCAGCTTGGTGCCGGACCCGGGGCCACAGCCAAGTTCGGCCACCCGAGCGCCCGGGGTGCGACCACCCAGCGCGATCAGACGCCGAGCCTCGAAGCGCTGGAGCAGGCGTCGCGGTGGTGAGTCGACCAGCGCCGCCTCCATCCGGTTCATACGCATGTCACCCTCCGAGGGTCCAAGAGTATGCTCCGGTCTTCCTCCGCGGTGCCGGCCGCCGTTGTCGCGTGCTGTGTTCGGGTTCCTCGCGCTCGTCGCCGGCCGACCGAAGAGGCGCTCGAACGGGTGGGAGCACGTCCTCTTCCCGATCGTCTTGATCGGTCGCGGTGTGTTCATCCTCGTCGAGGGCGCGTGCGGCTTGTGGACGGTGAGAGCGGGCGCATCGAGGCGACGTGATCCGCTCCCCGAACCATCGCTGCTTCGTGCTATCATCGTCGTATGGCGATTGATGGTGTTGCTGAGACCACCGTTTGGTCCGAAGACCGCAGTGCTTATGCGGCGCTGTTCCATGCGCTGGCCGAGCCGACGCGCCTGGCGCTGCTGGAGCACTTGGCCAGCGGTGAGCACCGCGTGCGGGATCTGGTCCACCACATGCATCTTGCGCAGTCGACAGTCAGCAAGCATTTGGCCTGTCTGCGTGACTGCGGACTGGTCACCGTGCGCGCGGAGGGGCGGTCCTCGTGGTTCTCGCTGGCCGATCCGGCCCGACTGGAGGATCTGGTCGAGAGCGCGGATGAGCTGCTGAGGGCGTCCGGGGTGTCGCTTTCGTTGCGTGACCACGATCATCACGAGCCGATCGTTGGGGAGGATGAGGGGTATGGCGGAAACTGATAGGGGTGGGCACGTGCACAGTCATGTCCCGGAGCGGGCTGATCGGGGGACGCGCCGGCGGCTGGTGATCGCGTTCTGCATCATCGCCGTCATTGTTGTGGCGCAAGCGGTGGGCAGCGTGATCACCGGCAGCCTGGCTCTGCTGACGGATACCGCTCATGCGCTGGCTGATGCGTCCGGGCTGTTGGTGGCGGTCATCGCGGCGACGATGATGCTGCGTCCGCCGAGCAGTGAGCGGACGTGGGGTTTCGCCCGGATCGAGGTCATCGCCGCGCTCGGGCAGGCTGTGCTGCTGCTCGTGGTCGGCACCTATGCCGCCGTCGAGGGTATCCGCAGACTGTTCGAACCTGCCGAGGTGCCCGGCACGGAGCTGCTGGTGTTCGGGGTGATCGGCCTGGTCGCCAATATCGCCGCGATCGCTGTGCTGGCATCCAACCGCGAGGCGAACTTCAATATGCGTGCGGCGTTTCTCGAAGTGCTCAACGATGCCCTGGGGTCTCTGGGCGTGATCATTGCGGCGATCGTGATCGCGACCACCGGGTTCCAGCGCGCCGACACCATCGCCGGATTGTTCATCGCGGCTTTGATCGTCCCCCGCGCGTTCCGGCTGCTGCGCGAGACCGTGCGGGTGCTGATGGAGTTCACTCCCAAGGGAGTCGATCTCGAAGACGTCCGCGCCCACATCTTGGAGCTCGAGCACGTCCGCGATGTGCACGATCTGCACGCCTCGATGATCGGCACCGGCCTGCCGGTCATCTCCGCGCACGTCGTCGTCGACGACGACTGCTTCGAATCCGGTCACGCCCCGCAGATCCTGGAGGCGATCCTCGCCTGCGTCAAGGAGCACTTCCCCGTCGCCTTCGATCACGCCACGATCCAGGTGGAAACGGCTGCCCTGCGAGACCGGGAACTGCCCGCAGTCCAGCACGCCTGACGAACCGGGTGTTCGGCATCGCCTCCAGCCGGCGAACCCGACTGCGATGGGCCGCAGTCGATGCTGTCTGTCTGGTGTTAGGTCCGCGGTACCGCCGTGGTTGATGGCGGGGCGATCTGGTGCCGGAAGTGGTCATGATCGCCGGGGGATGGGACCGGCCGCTGCTCCCATGGGGGACGGGGCAGCGGCCGGTCGGTCTGTTCAGTTGAAGGAGACGTGGACGTGGTCCATGTGGTTGGCGGTGGCCGAGCCACGGTCCTCCATGGCCCGTCCCTCCCAGCCGGTGTAGGGAGCGTAGATCTTCTGCTTGTAGATCACGTATTTCACTCCGAGCTCGGACGCGTGCTTGATCGCGAACTCTGTGATCTGCTGACCCGTGGGATCGGTGATCATGATGTCGAGGGCCTGGCCGGTATGGTGGTCGGATCCCGGATCGTTGCGCGGTCCGCCGAAGGTTTTCACCTCGGGGAACTCGGCGCAGACCGCCCGGTAGCCCTTCTTAGCGTTCGCGGTGAGCTTGGGTTCAATCTCGGTGGACACCGAGCAGGGCTCATCGGAGAGGCCCGAGGATTCGCGGCTGTCGGAGCGCGAGGACTTCGAACCCCGGTCCGAGGATTCTCCGCCGGAGGTCTCCGACGACGCGCTCTCCTTCGGGGGCTCAGGGGCCGGCAGCGCGGCCTTCACCTCTGGCTTCTGGTTGTACTTCGGATCGTCTTCGAGGGACTTCCGATACTCCTCGGCGGCCGCCTCCCGCTCCTTCTCACGTTCCTCGGCATCCTTCGTGGGAACGTCTTGGGCGCCGGGATCCGCGCTGGCGGTGGCTGCCTGCTCCTCGGCCGTGACGACGCTGGCGGTGTCCGTGGGTGCGAAGGCGAACGAGGAGGCCACGATCGCGGTCGTGGCAGCTGCCGGCAGTGCGATGGCGGCGACCATCGGGCGGCGCCTGACGGACTTGAGAACCCCGGTGGCGGTGCTCGGCTCCTGACTATGGCGACCGGCATGCTTGCGGTCGCCCGCGGCGACGTTCCGGATCAGGGTGCGCGCGTTCGCGCTCCAGGACGGCTTCGGATCCGAGTGCTTACCCATTCGACTAAACCCTTAACGCAGTTGTGACCATTTCGTTATCTTCGAGTGTACTGACGCACGAGGAGATGACAAAACGGTAACGAACGAGATAAGGGTGACGAGTGTCACGTGGTGTTGCGCGGGCGACATACCGCCACCGCGCCGGCTGGGTCGTCTCAGAGGGGGGAGGTGAAAGCGGGGAAGAACCGGAGGTAGACCGAGGCGGCTACCGCGATGTAGATGAGGGCCACCAGCGTCCATGCCCAGTCTGCGGTGAACCGGACCAGCCCGGCGGGGGCGGGGATGATGCCGTGGACGAGGTTGCGGATCGTCAGGAGGAGGAAGAGGGGGATCATCGCGGCCCACACGACCATGCAGTACAGGCACAGGAGGTAGAGGCTGAAGAGGGCTTGGGACCACAGCCAGATGACGAAGACGGTGCCCAGGCTCACAGCGACCTGCAGACCGATCCAGTACCAGCGTCCCAGCTGTGCTCCGGCGAGGACGGCCATGGCGGTGGTGATGATCACGGCGAAGGCGACGATCCCGATCAGCGGATTGGGAAACCCGAACAGCTCGGATTGCCAGCTGCCCATGACCTTGCCGCAGGAGACCCACGGATTGATGTCGCAGCTCGTGACGTGCTCCGGGTCCCGGAAGAGCGCCAGCCGTTCAGCGACGAGTACTGCCGAAGCCACCCACCCGATGATGCCCGTGACCAGCAGCAGGACCGCGAAAGGGCGCGGTCGGGCGAACCGGGGACTACTGGCTTCAGCGGGGCGATGATCGAGCGTGGCGGTAGCGTCCGGCATGGCCTGTCACTCCGCAACGGCTGCGTCGAGCGCAGCGCGGAGCTCGTCGAGACTGCTCGGAGCGAGGAGTTGCCCGTCGAGGAAGAACGTCGGCGTTCCGCTCACGTTCAGGGCGATGCCGTCGGCCAAGTCGAGTTCGACCCGATCCTGGGTGGCCGGATCTTTGACTGCCGCGTCGTAGGCTTCCATGTCCAGGCCCAGGTCTTCGGCGAAGGAGCGAAAGACCGCGCTCTTGTCGTCGGCGGATTCGCCCCATTCGGGTTGGGTTTCGAACATCTGCTGGTACATCGGTTCGTAGGCGCCTTGCTGGGCGGCGGCCTCCACGGCCAGGGCCGCGTTCATCGCGTTGCGGTGTCCGGGCAGCGGGAAGTAGCGGTGGACGAAGGTCACGGAGTCGGCGTACTCGACCCGCAGCTCCTCGACGAGGGGATAGGCGGCCCGGCAGCCCTCGCATTCGAAGTCGAGGAACTCCACCAGTACCGCTTTCTCGTTCGGCGCCTGCGACAGCACACGGCTGTTCTCGCGGACGAGCTGCCCGGTCTCTGCCGTCCCTGCCGGCGTGGCGGACTCGGTGGTCGTGTCGGGAGCGTTGCCGCGCACGATGACGACCACGACGATGGCGGCGATCACGGCGGCCGCCATCAGGATCCAGACAAGGGACTTGCTCTTCACGAGAACGCTTCGGTTGGCGGGGTTCATGGATGATCCGTTCTGTCCGGTCGGCGGGAGGCGGTGGAGGAGGGTTGGAGGGCACCCGCAGTGCCGGCGGGCGTCGGGTGTGGTCGGTGCAGGAGGAGCGTGGTGAGCAGAATCGCGAGCGGGGTCACTCCGGCCAGCAGCACGGCGGTGCCCGCACGCTGTTGGTCGGCGGTGATGGACGGCCCCCAGGTGCGGGCGAGGTTGCCGAACCAGTCCACCTCGAGGACGGGGGTGACGCCGAACGCGAGCACGGTCGCCCAGAGCAGGAGGGCCCCGGCCAGCCCGGCCACGGCGATGATCCGCCGGGACAGTGTTCGTGCCGCGGTTCGGGGGCGGGTCACCGTGGTCATGAACCAGAACCCGATGAGCAGGAAGTACAGGTTGGCCATCTGGTGGGCGATCCAGAAATCCAGGGCCAGGCGCAGCAGCGGGGTGTAGTAGAGCAGACCGAGCGAGACGGCCACCACCGCACCGCTGAGCAGCGGGTTCCGCAGCGCTGGGCCGGCGGCTGAGCTGGCGGCGTGCAGCCATTCCCGGGGTCCCCGGCTGCCGTCGGTGCGCCGCTGCACGGTCAGGGCCAGCAGGTACAGGGGAGCGCCGAGGGCCAACAGCAGCGGGATGAGCACGGTGATGGCCAACAGCATGACGGTGTGCACGCTGATGAGCACCATGCCGTAGATCGTCGGGGCCGCGCAGGTCACATAGACCAGGACGAGCAGTCCGGTCAGCCAGCTGGCGGTGTGCTGCCACGGCCACCGATGCCCGGCAGCGTGGGCCTTGCGCACCCCGAGGAGATACACGGCGGCCGCGGTGAGGGAGAAGGCCACCCACAGCCAGTCCCACCGCCACTCGGTGAACCACCGGAACCAGGTCAGGTCCGGCGGCAACAGATAGCCGGTGAGGATCTCGGCCGGGGTGATCGCCGGTTCCGGCTCCCGCGGGACCGGCGGAGCGGTCCGGCCGAGGGCCCCGGTGACCCCGATGACTCCGCCCATGATGAGCACTTCGGCGATGACCAGCCGCCACGCCGTCTGCCCGCCGGACTTGCGCCCGACCTGGGCGATGGCCCAGCTGCGATGGGCCAGCCCGATGGCGCCGAGCAGCAGGGTTGCGGCGAGCTTGATGAGGATCAGCTGACCGTACCGGCTCAGCAGCCCCTCCCACCCGCCGAGGCGGAGCACGGAGTTGAGCACGCCGGAGGCCAGGACGAGGAAGAACGCCACACCGGCCAGCACCGAGAAGCGGGAGAGCACCGATTTCGCCAGGTGGGCACCGTGGTTGGAGGCGAGGATCGGCGCGGTGACGGCCAGGGCCGCCACCCCGCCGACCCACACCAGCACGCCGAGCCAGTGCACGGCCAGCGCACCGACGCCGGCGAAGTGATCGTCGCTGCCGGCGGCGTGCCCGATCAGCGAGATCGGGACGATGGTGGCCAGGGCGAGCAGGGCCGTGCCGGCCAGGCCCGTGGTGGAGCGGACAAGGAAGGTCAGATTGCACACGAGGAAGGCAATGAGGGTGATCGCACCCCACGCCTGCCCGACGAGCAGATCAGTCAGGAAGTAGGCCAGCTGGCTGGCGAACTCGGCACTGTCCGACACCGGCTGGCCGGCGAGATTGGCATACGTCAGCACCAGCACGACCACCGCAGCCCCCAGCCACACGAGGGACACGACGGCGGCGACCGCCCGCACGCGGACGAACGCCGGGTGCGGGCGCGAAGGCCCGGGCGCCGACTCGTCATCTCCGGGGGGCAGGATCGTTGCCGCGAAGATCAGGCAACCCACGACGACGGCCAGCGCCAGGTGGTGCACGGTCAGCGCGATCGGCAGCGCCCAGCGCACGAACGCGCCGGGATCCAACGCTTCGCGTTCTGCCGCCGCCCCGGAGAACGCCGCACTTGCCACGACAGCGGCAACCGCGACCGCAAAGGCGGCCACGAGCCAGGCCGCGGAGCGCCAGCGCCCGGTCCCGGCCGGAGTTTCGGCCGGGGCACTACCCATCGGATGGCATTCGGAGTCCGGGGGCACCGGTCATGCCTCGTCGCTTTCCAACCGCCGGCGGCGGGCCACCACGGCGACGACGACAAGCCCCAGTGCGATGACGAGGAGGGCCAGGACGATCACGAAACTGAGCGGCACTCCCGTGTCGGCTTCGTCGGCGGCCGCCTGCTGAGTCTCCGTCTGCGGCTGCTCCGGCGCGGCGGGCTCGGCCACGGGCTGCGCCGGCTGGGAAGCCTCGGCCCCTGTCTGCCCCGGGTTGGGGGAGGAGGAAGCACCGGCACCGTCGGTCGCGGTGAAGGAGAACGAACCGTCGATCGGATGGGAATCCGAGGACACGACCCGCCAGGTCACCGTGTACTCACCGGCGGGCGCCTCGGGATTAATCGGCTGGACGGCCATGTTGCCATCGATCTCGACGCCTCCCTCGGCCCAGTTCGTCCCCGCCGCGTCCTTGATCAGGATCTCCGACCCCATCGACAGAGGAGCGTTGGAGAAGGAGACCTCAATCGCCTCGGGGACGGCATCCAGGCTCTGCCCGTCTTCGGGATTCGTCCCGGTCACGACGTCATGCGCCGCCGCCGGGGCGACCGGCAGCAAGACGACCGCCAACAGCACTGCCAGAACGCTCACGAGGCGGCTGACCGGCCGCACTGCAACTCTGCGAATCAATTTCTACCTCCTGTAGAGAACGGGGTCAGTGTACCAGCCCGCGCAGGTGACTGTGGGGGAGCAATGGCGAGCCCTGGGGTGGAAAGCACCTGGCTCATCAGATGATCGTCTGGAAGCCGCCGATCATGCCCTGCAGACTGTTGACCCACTGGGTCCACACCCCGGTGACGAGCAGCAGTCCGATGATGATGAGCATCCCGCCGCCGATCCGGCTGATCAGGATCTGATGGTCTCTGGCCCATTGCAGCCTGCCGGTGCCCTTGACGATGAGCACGGCCACGACGATGAACGGCACCCCGAGTCCGAGGCAGTACATCAGCGTCAGCGCCGCGCCACGCCAGATGCCGTCGGTGCCGGTGGCGCCGAAGCTGGTCGACAAGGCCAGCACCGCCGCCAGTGTCGGCCCCATGCACGGGGCCCAGCTGAGCGCGAAGGTGGCACCCAGGGCGGGGGCACCCCACAGCCCGGCCGGTGGGCGCTTGCTGATCTGGGTGCTGCGCTGGAACATGCCGATGCCGCCCATGAACACGATGCCGGCGAGGATGACGACGATCCCCATCACCCGGTTGAGGACATCGGCCCACTGGCTGAGCAGCACGCCGGCCGCGCTGAACGCCAGGCCCATGGCGACGAAGACGACGGCGAAGCCGGTCATGAACAGCGATACCCCGATGATGACCTTGCTGGGTTTCCGGTCAGTCAGTGCGGTGGCGCCCAGCCCGGTGATGTAGCCGACGTAGCCGGGAACCAGCGGCAGAACGCAGGGGGACAGGAAGGACACCGCCCCGGCCAGGATGGCCACCGGGATCGCCAGCAGCATCGGTCCGGTCAGCACGGTCTGCGAGAACACCTCCCCGATGGGGGCCGCCAGTGTCATGCCGACTCGTCCAGCACGTCAGCGATCAGCGCTTTGAGAGTGGACTCATCGACCGCCCCGACCACCCGGGCCGCCGGCCTCCCCTGAGCGTCGAGGACGACCGTGGAGGGCACCGCCTGCGGCGGCAGCACGGTGCTCAGTGCTGCCACACCGACCCCGTCCTGATCCAGCATGGACGGAAACGTCAGACCGAAGGTGTTCGCGAACGCCTCGGCGGCTGGGGCCTGATCGCGGACGTTGATGCCCAAGAACCTCACGCCGTCGTCCTGGTACCGCTCGTAATTGGCCTGCAGGGCGGGAG
This sequence comes from Brevibacterium sp. NPDC049920, assembly GCF_040656435.1. Classification (NCBI taxonomy): domain Bacteria; kingdom Bacillati; phylum Actinomycetota; class Actinomycetes; order Micrococcales; family Brevibacteriaceae; genus Brevibacterium; species Brevibacterium sp. NPDC049920. The sequence goes on along the minus strand of NZ_JBFAMF010000019.1, from coordinate 12,289 downwards.
CCTCCTCACGGCACGGGGGGCACGCGGCGTACCAGAGGTTGAGCACCACCGGGGCCCCGCGCCAGTCGGCAAGATCAAAGGCTGTGCCGTCGGTGTACTCGGCGGCCAACTCGATCGGCTCACCCCGCTCGCCCACGGCAAGCTGGGTGATGACACCAGACCCGGCAACATAGCCCTGCTCGCTGCCGGCCTGCCCGGCCGGCTCATCATCGGCGCCACCGCACCCGGCCAGCCCGAGAGCGATGATGGCGGTGAGAGCACCGGACCGGCGGATCAACGATCGGCGCGACACATGCGGGGACAACACTCTTTCTCAAACTCCTGACGATGGGGCAGCTCGACTGTTGACGGCTTTCACGCCGATGGGACGGGTTCCCAAGTCTCGGGGCAACGGACGTCACGCATCGCAGCCTCCCGGAAGGGACTGCTGCTTGGCGTCGCGCACGTAGGTGCAGCACACGCTGTCCGACTTGCCAGTGACAGCCAGCAGCGCCTCGGCCTGAGCGAGCAGCTCGAGCACCTCGGGCCGGCTCAGCGAGTAGTACACGCTGCGCCCCTGCGCCCTGCCGGCAACCAGACCGCAGTCGCGCAAGCAGGCCATGTGTGCAGACACCGTCGATTGGGCCAGCGCCAGCTCGCTCACCAGATCGGATACGCGCGCCTCCTCCACCGCCAGCCGCTTGACGATGGCCAGCCGCGTCGGGTCGCTGAACGAATGGAACACGGCCGCGACAGGGGCAAGCCCCCCGGCACGGTCCGACCGCGCCTCACTGATAATCGTCACGCGCCGATGATATCGGGAATCCTGATCTTCCCCGCACCGGGGCCTCCACACACGAAGGCGAGAGGAGTCGAAGGTGGAAATCCGCTCCGGCGACTCCGAAGCCCGCGAAGGGGCGGGCTGATTCGTTTACTGCGCTCCGGCTGGTTGCCTCACCGCATCCACGGTGGGGTGTGGTTGGTGTGCGAGGACGCGGCGGGTGCGGGCGGCGCGGAGTCCGTTGGCGATCACGATCACCTCGGCGACCTCGTGGACCAGCACGACCGCGGCCAGCCCGAGCACGCCGGTGATCGCCAACGGCAGCAGCACGATGATGATCGCCAACGACAGCGCGATGTTCTGGTTGATGATCCTCCGACCGCGCCGCGCGTGGCGCAACGCCGGTGGGATCAGGCTCAGGTCGTGGCCGGTGAAGGCGACGTCGGCGGATTCGATCGCCGCATCGGACCCGGTCGCGCCCATCGCGATCCCCACCGTCGCTCCCGCGAGGGCGGGGGCGTCGTTGATGCCATCGCCGATCATCGCCGTCGGTCGGTGCTGGGCTAATCCCGCGACGATGCGCGCCTTGTCCTTCGGGCGCAGCTCGGCGTGCACGTCGGTGATCCCGGCGATCTGTGCCAGCGCGGTTGCGGTGCGGGCGTTGTCGCCGGTGAGCATGCTGACCTCAACGCCCTGGTGGTTGAGGGTGCGGATGACCTCGGGCACCTCGGGGCGCAGCTCGTCGCGGACCGCGATGGCGCCGGCGACGGTGCCGTCGACGGTGACCAGCACGCAGGTCTGCCCCTCGGCCTCCAGGGCCGCGACCCGAGCCTGGAGCGATCCGGGGTCGATCCAGCGGGGGCTGCCCACCGTCACCCGCTGCCCCTCAACAATCCCGGAGATGCCGTGCCCGGCCTCCTCGGACACGTCCTGGGCCACCGGCGCCCCGGCCGCGGCATTGGTGATGGCCGCCGCCAGGGGGTGGGTGCTGTGCTGCTCGACGGCGGCGGCGTAGGCCAGCACCTGGTCCGCGTCCCTGCCGCCGGCCGGGATCACCGTGGTCACGGTCGGCTGGTTCCGGGTCAGGGTGCCGGTCTTGTCCACTGCCAGATGCCGGATCCCGCCGAGACGTTCGAACGCGGCACCGCTCTTGATGATGACGCCGAACTTGCTCGCCGCGCCGATCGCCGAGACCACCGTGACCGGCACCGCGATCGCCAACGCACACGGGCTGGCCGCGACCAGCACCACCAGGGCCCGGGTGATCCACAGCTGCGGGTCACCCAGCAGCGACCCGATCACGCCGACGAGGACGGCCAGGATCATGACCCCGGGCACCAGCGGGCGAGCGATCCGGTCGGCGATGCGCGCCCGGTCGCCCTTCTCGGCCTGGGCCTGCTCGACCAGCTCGACGATCGTGGTCAGCGAGTTGTCTGTGCCCGCGGCGGTCGTCTCGACCTCCAGCACGCCGGCGATGTTGATCGCCCCGGCCGAGACCTCATCACCGGATTCGACCTCGACGGGGATCGATTCGCCCGTGATCGCAGAGGTGTCCAGGCTCGACCGCCCCGCCCGGACGATGCCGTCGGTGGCGACCCGCTCCCCGGGCCCGACCACCAGCACCTGCCCGACCGTGATCTCCCGGGCCGGCACCTCCACCGGGTTGCCGCCGCGGAGGACGGTCGCGGTTTCGGGCACGAGCTTCAGCAGCGCCCGCAGGCCGCCGCGGGCCCGATCCATCGCCTTGTCCTCCAGCGCCTCCGCGATCGAGTACAAGAACGCCAGCGCCGCTGCCTCCTCGACATAGCCGAGAATGACCGCGCCGATCGCGCTGATCGTCATCAGCAGGCCGATCCCGAGCTTGCGCTTGGTGATCAGGCTCCGGATCGCGCCGGGCACGAACGTGTACGCCCCCAGCAGCAGGCCGGCCCAGAACACCACCGACGCCGCCGTCTCCAGGCCCGACCACTCCAGGATCAGACCCGTAATGAAGGCGACCCCGGAGAAGATCGGGAGCAGCAGACCCGGGTCACGCCACCACGGACGCTCCACCTCCTCGGCCTCGCCACGGGGTGCGGTGACCGGCTCATCGCAGCCGCATGCGGCGCTCACGAGGCGTCCTCCGAGACGGACCCCTGTGCGTCGCAGCAGCCGGGAACCGTGCAGGCCGGGTCGATGCATGCCACGTTCTCCTCGACCGCTAGCGTCACATCCACCAGTCCTGTCAGTGCCGCCGCCAGGTGCGGGTCCGCGATCTCGTACCGGGTCTGGCGGCCCTCCGGCTCGGAGACCACGATCCCGCACCCCCGCAGGCACGCCAGGTGGTTCGACACGTTCGTCCGCGTCAACCCGAGATCCCGGGCCAGCGCGGCCGGATAGCTGGGTGAGTCCAGCAGCGACAGCAGAATCCGTGACCGCGTCGGATCCGCCATCGCGCGACCCAACCGGTTCATCACATCCACACGAGAAGCAATAGTCAGCATGCACTGACCATACACCATGGGCTGACCCATAGGCGCCGTGCCGGCTTTTACGATGGATCAGGCCCGGAGGTAGACGGAGATGAGGGTGAACAGCACGATACCGACCGTAAGGAGGACGGGGTCCAGGCGGCTGGTGCCGCCTCGTGGGCCTCGGAGATCATCTCCTCGATGCCACCCGGTGGTCAGAATACGGCCCGTGAGGCCAAGGACGGCGAAGGTAATGCTGTCGGGGGGCCTCGCGCAGAGCGAAGTATCCCAGGGCGGATCCGACCAGGATGGGGATGGTGAAGCTCATCGCCATCGGGATTCGGGTGCGGCGTTGGGTGCGAAAGCAGCCGCGTCCGAGCCGGCTTTCACACCCCGGAGTACGAGTGCAGGCCGCTGAAGTAGATGTTGACGACGGCGAAGTTGAACACGACCGAGGCGAAGCCGGTGAGGTTGAGCACGGCGACTCTGGTCGGCCCCCACCCGCGGGTGGCGCGTGCGTGCAGGTAGGCCGCGTAGACGACCCACACGACGAAGGTCCAGATCTCCTTGGTGTCCCAGCCCCAGTAGCGGCCCCAGGCGAGTTCGGCCCACACGGCGCCGGCGATCAGGGTGAAGGTCCAGGTGATGAAGCCGACGGCGGCGATGCGGTAGGAGACCTGCTCGATGTTCTCGCTGGAGGGCAGGCGGTCCATGAAGCGCAGCCACCTGGGTGTCGTGCGCTGCTCGGTGGCCGCCTTGATGATCTGGAAGACTGCCAGCGCCGCGGAGATGGACAGCAGTGCCGTCGACAGGATCGCGATGGGCACGTGGATGTAGATCCAGTAGGACTGCAGTGCCGGGACCAGCTGCGCGGCCGGCGTGTAGAACACCGTGATGCACAGGCCCAGGGTCACGAGCACTGCCCCGGAGACGAAGGTGCCGAGGTACCGAAGATCGCGATACTTCAGCGCCGCGAGGTAGAGGATGACGGCCAGCGCCGAGGTGGTCAGCGCGTACTCCATCATGTTGCCCCAGGGGCCGCGCATCACGGACAGGGCGCGGGTGGCCACCGCCGCCGCGTGGAGCACCAGCGCCAGTGCTGTCAGTGAGGTCCCGACCCGGGCCAGTCGCCTGCTCCGGCCCGTGGTCGGGTCGGCATTGCCCGCCCCGTCGCCATGCCGATCGGCCGGCGAGCCCGATCCAGCATCGTCGTCTTCCAGCACGGCGACGGAACCGGTCCGGCGGGCGGTCCGCCGGACTCGGCTGCCGGCGGCAACCGCCTGCGCCGACTGCCGCTGTCGGACGGCGGACTTGAGCGTCCGGCCGCCGAAGAGGTCGAAGGCGTAGGTGATGAAGGCGATTGCGTAGACCGCCATCGCTGAGTAGATCAGCAGATTCGACCATGTGGCCAGCTCGATGTTGACGTCCATTTCAGTGTCCCTTCGCCGGTCGTTCCGGGTTGCGTGCTCGGTCGTGAAGTTCTGCTGCCAGGTCGCGGGCGGCGTGCTCGACCCGGGGATCCTCACCGCGGGCCAGTGCTGCTACCTCGACCTCGCCGCCGGTCGTGCGGACCCACATCCGGCGCCGCGGCACGAACAGCGACAGGCCCAGTCCGACCATCAGCAGGATCGAGAACACCAGCATCGGCCCCTGCGTGGGATCATGGCGGATATCGATGGCCATGAACCGGTCGATGCCCTCCAGTGTCACGCTGCCCAAGCCGTCCGGCAGCTGCACGGTCTCACCCGGTGTCAGCTCGAGCGTGATCGGATTGCCGGCGGCATCGATGATCGCGGTCATGTTGTCCGCGTCCAGATCGTAGACCGACTGCGGCACCCCGGTGTCGAGCCCCAGATCTCCCCGGTAAGCGCTCATCACGACGTAGGGGTTGCGCAGCTCGGCGAACCGCGAGATCAGCTCACCGTCGTCGTTGAGTCCTGCGGTGGGGAGCAGGAAGCCGACGAACCCGAGCTGGTCTGGCTGCGCGTCGGGCACCTTGAGCACTCCCCGCGAGCCGTATCCCGAGGCCTCGGGCTGAGGCAGGAACACGACCGGCCCGGAGAAGGTCACGTTGCCCTGGGCGTCGCGGGTGGTGAAGACCGGGGCGTAGCCGTTGCCGGTGAGATAGATTCCGGTGCCACCGATCCGGATCGGCTGATTGACCTCCAGCCGGTGCCGGGTCTCCTGCCCCTCGTAGAACTCGGTGATGTCGGCCTCGAACGTGCGGGGCTGGCCGAACTGATTGCCGATCGCCTGGTCGTCAAAGCTCGACTCGAAGGAGTCGAGCCGGATCCGGAAATCGTCGAGCCGGTCCGCGTCGAAGTAGGTGCCCGGCTCGAAGGAGTCGTAGGCCACCAGCGAATTGGCGAACGTGTCGCCCTCGACGAGCACCCGCTGCCCCGAATAGCCGAACAGGGATCCGATCGCCATCGTGACGACCAGGGCCAGCAGCGAGGCGTGGAAGACCAGATTACCGGTCTCCCGCAGGTAGCCGCGCTCGGCCGCGACATGATCGCCTGCCCGGATCGTCCGGTAGCCCTGCTTCTTCAGCCGGGCCTCGGCCCGGTCGAGGAGCTCCTCGGGATCTGTCTCGCGTTCGAAAGTCTGGTAGCCCGGCATCCGGGACAGCCTGCGGGGAGCCTTCGGCGGCGCCTGCCGCATCGCCCTCCAGTGCTGGGCGGTGCGCGGCAGGACGCAGCCGACCAGCGAGATCATGAGCAGGATGTAGACGCTGGAGAACCAGACGGAGGAGTAGACGTCGAACAGCTGCAGACGGTCGAGGAACTCGCCCCAGGCCCCGTTCTCCTCGATGAAGGTGGTCACCCGGATCGGGTCCTGGATCCGCTGCGGCAGCAGCGATCCCGGGATGGCGGCCAGGGCCAGGATCAGCAGCAGGATCAGCGCCGCCCGCATGGTGGTCAACTGCCGCCACGCCCAGCGCACCATCCCGACGAAGCCGATATTGGCGGGCGCCGGCTCTGCCGCACGCGCTGGCTTGCTGGAAGGCGCCGGCTTCCGTCCCTCATCTTGATCCGGGAAGGTCTTCATCAACGTCTCGTTCGCTTCTTCTCGTCTCATGCTTGCTGTCTCAGATGACCGCCTCAAACCCGCCGCTCAGTCTCTGCAGCGAGACGACGACCAGCCGCATCCGTCTGACCACGTCGGTACAGGGCTCTTGCGGGGCGGTCGGAACGGGTAGCGTGCTTTCACAAGGTTGGGCGATGATGGCGAGGGACCATCGACCTTCGTCCCTTCGACGTTGCCCGCTGCGTCAAGGTTCCGATCGACCGGAACCTGCCGAGGCGATGATCCTCTCTCGTCCGAGGCGCAATAGTCAGCACGCACTGAACCATACAGTATGGAGTGACCGATACGCATTCGGTTGAACCGCCCTTTGTCTCCGGCGGGAGATGTCGACCCCAGTGTCTCGGATTCAGCTGATGTTTGGAACATGGAATGCCGCAGGCCGGTACACCGAGACGAACACCGGTGCAGGTCCGGGCACGGAGAGTCTTTCAGTGCCCCTCAACAGCCCCGATCGTGCCTGCGATCACGGCGAAGCCGCATCCGCAACGGTCTGCCGTTCTCGGCTGATGATCAGTGATTTCCGGCGAGGTGTGGGAGGTTCAGGTGCCGGAGTCCGCCTGCTCCGGCTGCAGCTCCCCTCGGAGAGCGGGCCGCCGATGGGGTGGTGACCGGCTACCTCCACACGGGATGGTTTTCCGCCTTCAACCTGGCCGACGTCTTCATCACTGTCGGTGCCGCGGTGACGCGGTTCACCGAGACGCAGACCAACTCCCTGTAGACGACTGTGCTGAGAGCTTGACGCCGTGCTCGGCCGGTGGTGAGCTGAGCCCGCAGTCGCTCCGGACGTTGCCGCGCTGGCCGTGAACCCCGGACCCACGGTCTGACGCGACGCCGGGAACGTGGCTGCTCGAAGTGGCAAGGAGCGCGCATGACCGAAAGCAGACTCTGGCTGCTGCGCGATGCCCGTGCCACCCACCGGCAGGGCAGGGAGGCGACCGCCCAGCGGCAACACGAGCGATTTGCAGGGATGGTCACCTACGCGCGCGCCCGGTCACCCTTCTACCGCCGGTTGTATCAGCACCTGCCCGAGCACGTCACGGACCCGATGATGCTGCCCGTCACGAGCAAGGCCCAACTGATGTCCCACTTCGATGACTGGGTGACCGACCGGGAGGTCACCCTGTCCGCCGCGCGGGCATTCGTCGAGGATCCCGCCCTGGTGGGCGAGAAGTTCCGCGGCCGCTACACGGTGGGGACCACCTCCGGAACCACCGGCACCCGGGGCATCTTCCTGCTGGACGAGCGGTCCCTCGCGGTGACCACCGCCCTGCTGGCGCGGCTGCTCAGTGCTTGGCTCACCCCTGCCGATCTGCTCCGCATCATTGCCCGCGGCGGGCGCGTCGCCATGATCACCGCCACCGGGGGCCACTACGCCTCCCTCGCCGCGGCTGCCGCGTTGCGCAGGAACCGGTTAGTCCGCAGCCGGATCGGGGTGTTCGGCGTGCATACACCCATGGCGCAGCTGGTCTCTGGGCTCAACCGCTTCCGTCCGGCCATTCTTGCTCCGTACGCCACGATGGCCGCGCTGCTGGCCGCTGAGCAGCGCGCCGGTCGCCTGCACATCGACCCGGCGTTGGTGGTCTTGTCCGCCGAGGGCCTTCCCGCAGGGGAGTACGACAGGATCTCCGCCGCGCTCGGCGCCAAGGTCCGCCAGGGCTACGCCGCCACCGAGTGCCCCTTCCTCACCTACAGCTGCCAGTACGGGTGGCTCCACGTCAACAGCGACTGGGTTCTCCTCGAGCCGGTCGACGCCGATTACCGTCCGGTCCCCCCGGGTCAGGCGTCGCACACCACCTTGCTCAGCAACCTCGCGAACAGGGTCCAGCCGATCCTGCGTTACGACCTCCGCGACGTCGTCTTCGTCCGGCCTGATCCCTGCCCGTGCGGCGACCCGCTGCCCGCCATCCGGGTGCAGGGCCGCACCGCTGACCTGCTCGCTTTTCACACCCCCGCCGGCGAGCCGGTGACGCTCCCGTCGCTGGCCATCACTGCGCTGCTCGACCGCGTTCCCGGCGTGGAGCTGGTCCAGCTCGTGCACACCGCTCCTGCCCACCTCGATGTCCGTCTGCAGTCCGCCGCCGGGACCGACGCGGAGCACGTCCGGCAGGCGGTGCACGCAGAGATTCGGCGCCTGCTGGGGGACCACGGACTCGGCCACGTCATCGTGGCCCGCGGCGAGGGACCACCCCAGCCAACTCCGGGGGGCAAGTTCCGCTCGGTCATCCCGCTGCGCTGACCGGCTACTAGAGACTTGAGGTGGGGCGGCCAGTTGCGGCCGGTTGTCCTTCTGCCCTGAGGCCCAGTCCTCAATACAGCCGCTCCGACGCGATCCCCCCGGCGAGCAGGGCGTCGCGTTGCAGGTCCGTGGTCTGGGGCCCGTCGGCCTTCGAGTCCCGCGCATAACCTGTGACTGTTGGCGAGAAGGGGCGGCGAGCCGCAGTTTTCCTTGGCGGCCCCGAGCATCTTGATCCTGTCCATGAAGTGCCGGGAGTCAGAGCCCGAACGCGCCGCCCTCGACGAGGATGAACACCCCAAGACCGATCAAGACGATCGGGAACAGCACGTGCTCCCAGCGTTCGAGCACCTCGGCGATCGGCCGGCGAGTCGCGACGAACTTGGCCATCACGACGAGGACCGCGACGAGCGCGAGGAACACGATGCAGTAGGCGATGACGGCGGCCGGCCCCACGCTGAGGAAGACCGGAACATACACGCCGATGTTGTCCCCGCCGTTGGCGAAGGTGACAGCGGCGACGGTCAGTACGGCGACGTTCTTACCACTGACCTTCGCCTCATCATCATCGTCGTCGTCTCCGCGCCACGCTTGCCATGCCGCCCACAGGCCGAGGAACAACGGGATGAGCCCGAAGTAGGTAATGGCTTGCGGGGGCAGGAATGCATCCGCTCCCAACGTGACGAGCACGGCGGCGGCCAGGATGCCGCCGAACCCGAGATACTGACCGGCCAAAATCCGGGCCGTGGTGCCCCGCTGGCCCGCACCGCGGGCGAAGAACAGTGAGAGCACGATGATGTCGTCGATGTTGGTGACAATGAACAGGCCGATCGCCTGCAGCACGGATGACAGGATCATGCGCCTGCCTCCATCTTGCAGCGCGTTGGAACGGAACATGCAGGGTCAATGCAGCTGGCCCCCTGGTCAACCGCCAAGGTCGTCTCCAGCAACGCAGTCAGCGCGCGGGTCAGGTGCGGATCAGCGATCTCGTACCGGGTTTTCCTGCCTTCCGGCTCGGCCACCACGATGCCGCAGTCCCGCAGGCACGCCAGATGGTTGGAAACATTCGACCGCGACAGGCCCAGCTCCCGGCTTATCACCGCCGGATGGTTCGGCCCCTCAAGCAGCATCAGCAGGATGCGGGAGCGCGTCGGGTCAGCCATGGCGCGGCCTAGGCGGTTCATCACGTCAAGATGATTGGTAATGGTCAGCATTCGATGAACTGTACATTGTTCGCTGAATAAGGGGCAACTTGCCCGCTCAGTGGAGAACTGCTGCCCGCCGAGGTCTTGTACCCAGTACTCGGGTGCAGGTTTACGCTTGATGCTGACCAACAAATAGTTCATTCGCGCTCGTAGGACTAATCTCGGCTTCGACCACGCGGGTGCGCCAAGAGAAGGGTCATGCCGAGGATGTCCGCCCTGGAAGCCTCATTCTGTCGCAGCCGGCCGTGGCGCCTTCTGGCCCGGCGAATGGTTCCCTGGGCGATTCAGGGCTTGCCTCTCGCCGGCAACGTGCTCGAGATCGGTGGGGGTAGCGGAGCGATGGCCGGAGCAATCGCTCGGGCCCACCCCCAGGTGCACCTCACCACGACCGACGCCGATCCCGCGATGGTCAAGGCTGCGCAGCGGCTCCTCACCCGACTCCCCACTGCTCAAGCGCGCCAAGCCGATGCCACCCGGCTACCTTTCAATGACCAGTCGTTCGACATTGTGCTGAGCTTCCTCATGCTCCATCACGTGATCGAGTGGGAACGCGCGGTGACCGAGGCGGCGCGGGTCCTACGACCCGGCGGGTCCTTCGTGGGATACGACCTGCTGGCCTCACGGATGGCCTCCCTGGTGCACGTGGCCGACCGCTCTGCGCACCGACTCATCGAACCCGCCACCTTCGAACCGGTCCTGGAACAGGCTGGCCTCGGCCCGCTCCGCATCCGGGTCTCCTTCGGCGGTCGGGTCCTGCGCTTCATCGCTCGGAAGCCGGACACAGTCCAGGACGATCCTGGCAACGACAAGCACGCGCCCGCGTGGAAAAACCATGGGTAACACCGTGACTGCGAGGGACGGCACCGAGCAGACGTGGGTGGGCACGAAATAAGGTCCATCAAGCCCGACTGTACCGGGCGGGTGCGCCCCCGGACACCACGATCGCCGAAGGGGCCAGCCGTCATGAGGGCTATTACCGGTGCCCCGGAAAGCGGAACCGCTCAGCGCTGTGCGTCTGCTGCTACCACGACCAGCAGGATGCGCCTTAGGATCTGTCGGCTCAATCACCTCCGAGCAATCCCTCGCAACTGCTTCGTCATTGTGTGCTGGTGAACCGTGCATCCCGTCGACGCCGGCCAGGTGAACCTATGCAAAGCGCTGAGCTGGTGGCGGCCGATCTAGTTCAGGCCGTGTCCCCGTCCCTCATACCGGACGCAGGCTCCCGCAGCATCCCGAGGACCAGTCCCGCCACCCCGACGGTGACGAAGACGTCGGCTGCGTTGAAGGTGGGAAACCAGCCGGTGTGCAGATAATCCACCACGCCGGCCCCGCCCAGTCGATCTACAAAGTTCCCCAAGGCCCCGCCCAGCAGCAGAACGGCTCCGCCTCGGGCCACTGTGCCCATAGCACGGACGTTCGCCAGCAGATACCACACCAATCCGGCGAGGACCAGCCCGGTCCCGGCGATCACCATCCAGGCAGGCAAGGACGCCCCGAGGCTGAAAGCCACCCCCGGATTGTAAAAGACGCGCAAGCTGATCCAGCCCAGATCGACTACCTGCCCAGCGGGTAAAGCGGTCTGAGCCAGGACCTTGAGCCCCAGATCCACCAGTGCCAGGATCCCCGCCCCGCCCAACAGCCCAACCACCTCGCGAGGCCGGGGCCGCTGTACAGACGTAGCGCTCACCGGCTGACCACGGGTGTCGACACCAGACGGTGGGGGCACCAACCCGTGGCCGGCCGACGCCTCGGCACCCGCACCCTGCAGCGGCGAGGCTGCCGCAACGGCCAACGCAGGCCCAAACCTGTCCCATCATTTCTTATCGTCACCCTCAGATGCTACCGGTTCAGGCTATTGCCTCTCGGGGAGGAACAGGCCGGACTTCTTCGTGGGCCCCACCGTGATACGACCACCTCCGAACGACCCGCCTGGTGCGCCCTGCTGGCTCTGATCCCGTCGAGTGCCACCGTCCTCACGGCCGGCGGCACGACCCGCACCGTCCCCGTCGAGCGCCTCGTCCCCGGGGACATGCTCCGGCTTGTCGCCGGTGAGCGCTTGGCCACCGACGGCATCGTGCGCTCCGGGGACAGCAGCCTGGACGTCTCGGCGATCACCGGCGAATCCATTCCCGTCGAGGTCAGCCGCCGACATCGGCATCGCCATGGGAGCCACGGGCTCGGACGCGGCGGTCGAATCGGCGGACGTGGCTTCACCTGCGATGATCTGCGCCTGATTCCTCGCACCGTCGATCATGCGCGCCGGGGGCGGCGCATTATCAACCAGAACATCGTCCTGTCGCTGGCGATCATCACCGTGCTGCTGCCGCTGGCCATCACCGGAGTCCTCGGCCTGGCTGCCGTCGTCCTCGTCCACGAGATCGCCGAAATCATCGTCGTCCTCAATGGACTGCGTGCCGCCCGCAGATCTCGGCAAACCACTGTGGATCGATCCATGGGCTCTAGGGCGTGTCCGATAAATGGTGTAGCCACGCAATAGCCGCGTTGAGTACGACTGCTGCGCGGTAGACGATGGCGAGTTTGTCGTAGCGGGTGG
>NZ_JBFAMF010000018.1:0-26872 GCF_040656435.1 Brevibacterium sp. NPDC049920 | reverse complement strand
GAACCGGCCCAAGGAGGTGCACCCGGGGCCTGGCCGACCCCACCACCCCGACATTCAAAACCAAGGAAATCCTGCCAACTACTTGACGCGGGACACCGCATACCGCGTGCGGTAACCAGCCGCCACTCACCAAACTCAGAGCGGCTGGCTACTCTTCGGTGGCTTCGACGCCCACGCCGGGCGGCTCCTCGGTGAAGCACTCGGGGTCCGAGTAGGGAAGGATCGTCCAGTGGAGATCCTCCGCCGAGTCGATCCGGCTAGGAACGGAGGCGTCTTGTTGGCGGGTGTGGTCCTGGATCAGATGCATCTGAACTACCTTGGCCGCTCGACGAATCTGCTCCACGATCCCCCCGGCGGGTATGTCCAGCGGCGAGGAGATCCGGTCGGCTGCACGGTCGACATAGAAGCCAGCCTGCTTGTCGAGGTTCCGCTGCCGCGCCAACCCATGGAACGTCTCCAAGTCCGGCAACTGGTAGTACTCGATCCGACGGTCTGGGTCCCAGAAGCCACCCAGACCTGACGCAAACTGCTCCGCCACCTGCAGCTTTTCTGCATGTGGTGCGCGGGTGGTGCGTAGGCCGTCCGGAACCCGAACCAGGCCAGGTTCGTGAGGCTGCACCCCGTAGAGGCTCAAAGGTGCACTCCACTCCCACTCGGCGGCCTCGTAAAGCCAGCGTGCCTTCGCCACTTCCTCCATCGCGAGCACCAGGAGCGCCTGAGCCCGGCCGGCACTGCCCCGGTCCGCCAGAGCGTGGGCATCCTCCACAAGCGCCACCGCGTTCACCATCAGGGACTTCCACCATCGGCGCGCGAAGTCTGCGCTGACCTCTTCAACCTGCGGCTCGCCCATGCAGCGAGTATCTCGCGTCACCGGCCGATCCTCGATCAACGTCTCCGGTCAGTACAGCTAGTCGACCGTCGGGACGTCGTCCCCGGCGGGCAGGTAGGGGGCGATGTCGGGCAGCTCGTCGAGGCTCTCGAGGCCCATCGACTCGAGGAACACCCGCGAGGTGACGAACTGCACCGCGCCCGAGGTGGCATCCGCCCCGGATTCGACGATGAGTCCGCGCATGAGCAGGGTGCGCACGACGCCGTCGACGTTGACCCCGCGGATCGCGGAGATCCGGGCGCGGGTCACCGGCTGCCGGTAGGCGATGACGGCGAGGGTCTCGAGGGCGGCCTGGGAGAGCTTCGCGGACTGGCCGGCGGTGATGAAGTCCGCGACCGTGCCGTGGTGGTCCGCCCGGGAGTAGATGCGCCAGCCGCCGGCGGCGCGGCGCAGCTCGAAGCCGCGGCGGCGGGCCCCGCGGTGGCCGTCGTAGTCGGCGGCGAGCTCGGTGAGCGCGGCGAGCGCCTCGTCCGGGGTGGTGCCGAGCGCCTCGGCGATCTGCACCGGTTCGAGCGGCTCGTCGACGACCATGAGGACGGCCTCGAGCGCGGTGAGCAGCGCCGCATCGACCGCGGCCTCCCCGGCCGGTGTCCCCGCTCCGGGTGCCGTCCCGGCACCCTCGACCGCAGTCCCCTCGCCCACGAAGTCGGCTTCGGATCCGGTGTCAGTCATCTGCGGTCTCCCATTCGTCGGTGTCGGTGAGCACAGCCGTCCCGGCCCCGCCCGCGGTGTCACCCCCGCCGTCCGCGGCTCCCGCCTCCGGCTCCACCCCGCTGATCCGCAGGGCGCCGAGCGGTTCGGGCTGGTCGAAGGCGCACAGCCCGGCCTTGAACAGTTCGAGGAGCGCGAGGAAGCGGGCGACGATGACGAGGGTGTCCCCGGCATCGGCGACGAGCTCCGCGAAGTCGAGCGTGACGCCGGGCTGCAGGCGGGCGAGGATGAGCGAGCGCTGCTCCGGCACGCTGACCTGCGGCAGATGGAGGTGGTCGATCGACACCGTCGGGGGCGTGCGGTCGCGCTGGAGGACGGTGGCGAAGAGCGCGGCGAGCACGTGCGGGGTGGCGGTCATCTGCAGCGGCGGCAGGATGTTCGCGAACTCCGGCTCGAGCGGCACCGAGCGGGCCGTGCGGGTCGCGGCGGTCGCCATCTGCTCCGCGAACTCCGCGGACACGCCCTTGAATGCGCGGTACTGGAGGAGCCGGGCGAAGAGGAGGTCACGGGCCTCGAGGAGCTCGAGGTCGAGCTCGTCCTCGACCTCCCCGCTCGGCAGCAGACGGGCGGTCTTGAGGTCGAGCAGGGTGGCGGCGACGAGGAGGAAGCTCGAGAGCTCCTCGAGCCCGGTCCGGCCCTTGAACTCGGAGACGTAGGCGAGGAACTCGTCGGTCACCTCGGACAGGGCGACCTCGGTGATGTCGAGCTTGCGCTTGCCGATGAGGCCGAGCAGGAGGTCGAACGGGCCGGAGAAGTTGTCCAGCTCGACGACGAATCCGCCGGTGCTCAGGGGGCGCCTCCGCGGGCGATGAGCTCGCGCGCCAGGCGGCGGTAGGCCTCCGCCCCGGTGTGCGAGGGGGCGAAGGAGGTGATCGGCTCGGCGGCGACGGAGGCGTCGGGGAACTTCACGGTCCGGTTGATCACGGTGTCGAACACCTTGTCGCCGAAAGCCTCGACGACGCGGGCGATGACCTCCTGCGCATGCAGCGTGCGGCCGTCGAACATCGTGGCGAGGATGCCGTCGATCTCGAGGCCGGGGTTGAGCCGGTCCTGCACCTTCTCGATCGTCTCGACGAGGAGCGCGACGCCGCGCAGGGCGAAGAACTGAGTCTCGAGCGGGATGATGACGCCGTGTGCGGCGGTCAGCGCGTTGACGGTGAGGAGGCCGAGCGAGGGCTGGCAGTCGATGAGGATGACGTCGTACTCGCCGGCGACCTTCGCGAGCGCCCGGGCGAGCACCTGCTCGCGGGCGACCTCGTTGACGAGCTGCACCTCCGCGGCGGACAGGTCGATGTTCGCCGGGAGGATGTCGATGCCCTCGACGTTGGAGCCCACGATGACGTCGTGCGGGTCGACCCGGGAGCTCATGAGCACGTTGTAGATGCTGAGCTCGAGGTCGTAGGGGTTGACGCCGAGGCCCACCGACAGGGCGCCCTGCGGGTCGAAGTCGACGAGCAGCACGCGGCGGCCGTAGGCGGCGAGCGCCGCCCCGAGGTTGATCGAGGAGGTGGTCTTGCCGACCCCGCCCTTCTGGTTGACCATCGCGATGATCCGGGCCGGCCCGTGCGCGCTCAGCGGTGCGGGTTCGGGGAACTCCCGGGTCGGACGACCGGTGGGACCGAGGCGGTCCTCGGCCCCGGGGATGTCGAGTCTCTGCTGCGAATCGGCCACGCGGATGGTCACCTTTCTCGTGATCGGCTGCTGTCCACCCTATCGCGCCCGCGGGTGGGAGGTGGCATACACCTCGCGCAGGGTCTCCGAGGTCACGCGGGTGTAGATCTGCGTCGTCGTCACCGAGGAGTGGCCGAGGAGCTCCTGCACGACGCGGATGTCCGCGCCGCCCTCGAGGAGGTGGGTCGCGAAGGAGTGGCGGAAGGTGTGCGGGGAGGCGTGGGCGGCGAGCCCGGCCCGCTCGGCGGCGGTGCGGATGGTCTGCCATGCCGACTGCCGGGACAGCCGGCCGCCGCGCTGGTTGAGGAACACCGCCCCGGCGCGCTGCCGCCGCTCGGGGTCCCCGCTCCTCCCCCGGGCCGCGCCCTCGGAGCCGGCGGCCCGGGCGGCGCTCATCTGCGGCCGACCGCGCACCAGCCAGGCGTCCAGCGCCCGCGCGGCGTGCGCGCCGAGCGGCACGAGCCGCTCCTTGCTCCCCTTGCCGTAGAGCCGCACGATCCGGTGCTCGAGGTCGAGGTCGTCGATGTCGAGGCCCACGGTCTCGCTGATCCGGGCCCCGGTGGCGTAGAGGAGCTCGAGCAGGGCACGCGAGCGCAGCTCCGCGGCGGAGTCCCCGACGACGGTGGCGAGGAGGGATTCGACCTCGGCGATGCTCAGCGCCTTGGGGAGCCGCTCGGTGGCCGAAGGCGGGCGGACGTCGACGCCGGGGTCGGTGCCGGTGAGGCCCTCGGCGTGGAGGAAGGCGTGGAGGCGGCGCACCGCGACGGTGATGCGGGAGCGGCTGCGCACCGCGAGCCCGGTGTCGGCGAGCCCGGCGACGAAGGTCCGCAGGTCCTCCGGGGTGACCGCGGTGTAGTCGCGCGCGTCCTGCGCGGTGAGCCAGGTGAGGTAGCGGCCGAGGTCGCGGGCGTAGGCGTCGAGCGTGTTGCGGCTGAGCCCGCGCTCGAGCTCGAGGTGGGCGAGGTAATCGGCGGCCGGTCCGCGCAGGCCGGGGACGGCCTCGGGCAGGAGCTCCGCCCCGCGGCGCGCCATCAGCGGTCCCCGGGTCCGCTCAGGACGGCTCCCGGGAGTGCACGGCGCGCGCCGGCCACGGCGAGTCCGCGGGCCGGAGCCCGGTGAAGCCGCGCTCCCGGGCGAGGTCGGCCTGGAGGATTCCGATAACGGCGGTCGCGTTGGTGATGCGGCCCTCGACGACGGCGGCCTTCGCCTCGCTCAGCGGCACCCAGCGGGGCACGATCCCGCTCTCCTCGCCGGAGCGGTCGAACTCCTCGGCCGTCGCGGACAGGCCGCGGGCGAGGTAGATCCGCAGCGTCTCGCTGATGCCGCCCGGGGAGGACAGCTGGTCGGCGAGCAGGTGCCAGTCGGTGGCCGCGAGGTCGACCTCCTCGGCGAGCTCGCGGGCGGCGGTGAGGTGCGGCGGTTCGCCGGACACGTCGAGCAGGCCGGCGGGGATCTCCCAGTCGCGGGCGCGGATCGGGTGGCGGTACTGCTGGATGAGCATGATCCGGTCGTCGGCGTCGAGCGCGACGACCGCGACGGCTCCGGGGTGGGCGACGAAGTCGCGGGTCAGCGGCTCCTCGGACTCCGGGAGCCGGAAGGTCTCGCGGACGACGTCCCACACGAGGCCGGAGTACGCGACCTCGCTGCTGAGGATCTCCGGAGCGCCGAATGCGTCGCGGAGCTCGGCGTCTGCCATCGGCTCAGAGGTCCCGCTGGCGGTCGAGCGCGGCGCGCACGAGCCCGGCGAACAGCGGGTGCGGGTCGGTGGGCCGCGACTTGAACTCCGGGTGCGCCTGCGTGGAGACGTAGAACGGGTGGACGTCGGCGGGGAGCTCGACGAACTCGACAAGCTGGCCGTTGGGCGAGGTGCCGGACACCACGAGCCCGCTCGCCTCGAGCTGCTCCCGATACGCGTTGTTGACCTCGTAGCGGTGCCGGTGGCGCTCGGAGATCTCCTCGGCGCCGTAGGTCTCGGCGACGACGCTGCCGGGCAGGAGCTTGGCGTGATAGGTGCCCAGGCGCATGGTGCCGCCGAGGTCGCCCTCGCCCTCGACGAAGTCGAGCTGCTCGGCCATCGTCGCGACGACGGGCTCCGGGGTGCCCGGGTCGAATTCGCTCGAGGATGCCTCGGCGATGCCGGTGACGCTGCGCGCGTACTCGATGACCATGCACTGCAGGCCCAGGCACAGGCCGAGCAGGGGGATCCCCTCGGTGCGGGCGTAGGTCAGGGCGCCGAGCTTGCCCTCGATGCCGCGGATCCCGAACCCGCCGGGCACGCAGATCGCGTCGAGGCCGCCGAGGTGCTCGGCCGCCCCGGCGGGGGTCTCGCAGTCGTCGGAGGCGATCCAGTGGATGTTGACCTTCGCGTCGTTGGCGAACCCGCCGTGGCGCAAGGCCTCGGTCACCGACAGGTAGGCGTCGGGCAGGTCGATGTACTTGCCGACGAGGCCGATCTCCACGGTGTGCTTGGGCCGGTGGACGCGCTCGAGGAGCCGGTCCCAGGTGTCCCAGTCGACGTCGCGGAAGCCGAGGTCGAGGCGGCGGATGACGTAGACGTCGAGCCCGCCGTCGTGGAGGACGCGCGGGATGTCGTAGATGCTCGGGGCGTCGACGCAGGACACGACGGCCTCGAAGTCGACGTCGCAGGAGGAGGCGATCTTGTTGCGGATCGAGTCCGGCAGCGGGCGGTCGGAGCGCAGCACGATCGCGTCGGGCTGGATGCCGATCGAGCGCAGCGCGGCCACGGAGTGCTGGGTGGGCTTCGTCTTGAGCTCGCCGGAGGGGCCCAGGTAGGGCACGAGCGAGACGTGGATGAAGAACACGTTCTCGCGGCCGATGTCGTGGCGGATCTGGCGGGCGGCCTCGAGGAACGGCTGGGACTCGATGTCGCCGACCGTGCCGCCGATCTCGGTGATGATGACGTCGGGGGCCTCGCCGTCGGTGCGCTCGGCCTGCGCCCGCATCCGGGTCTTGATCTCGTCGGTGATGTGCGGGATGACCTGCACGGTGTCGCCGAGGTAGGCGCCGCGGCGCTCCTTGGCGATGACGTTGGAGTACACCTGGCCGGTGGTGACGTTCGCGCTCGCGTCGAGCTCGGTGTCGAGGAAGCGCTCGTAGTGGCCGATGTCGAGGTCGGTCTCCGCGCCGTCCTCGGTGACGAACACCTCACCGTGCTGGAAGGGGTTCATGGTCCCCGGGTCGACGTTGAGGTAGGGGTCGAGCTTCTGCATGGCGACCGCGAGGCCGCGCTGTGCGAGGAGATGCCCGAGGGAGGAGGCCGTGAGCCCCTTGCCGAGAGATGAGGCGACACCGCCGGTCACGAAGATGTGACGGGTGCCGTGCTGTCCGCTTGTGCTCAATCGATTCACCACGGAACTCGATCCTATCAGCTGGGAGGGGCGGGTGGGGGTCAGCGCCGGTTCGGGAGCGCGTCGGCGGCGTAGACGTCGAGCAGCTCGCCGGCGAGGTAGCCGTGGCCGCTGATGTCGATGACCCGCCGCTTGGCGGCGATCGCGGAGGCGCCGCGGGCGGCCGGGCTGTCGGACAGGTGGGCGATCGCGGCGAGCAGGCCGTCGGTGTCGTCGGTGTCGACGTGCACGGCGGAGTCGCCCCAGGCGCGAGCACCCCGCGGGGCACCGAGGTGGATGGCCGGGCGGGCGAGCTGCATGACGCCCTCGGGACCGATCGCGGACATCCGGTCGCCGGCGACGACGATGTCGGAGCCGGCCACGACGTCGACGGTGGCGACGACGTCGGCGAGGATGATGTCCTCGCGGCGGGGCACGAACTCGCTCGCGATGACGCTGCGGAGCCGGCCGGCGCCGGTGAAGACGGTCGCCCAGCGGCGGTCGGGGCGGTGCTCGCTCAGCCGGACGGCCGCCTCGAGCGCGGTGGTGAGTGCCGGGTGGTCGACGAGCTCGAGCGGCACGGCGACGAGGAAGGTGCCGGCGCGCACGCCGAGCGCCTCACGGATCTGCGCACGGCTGCGGACGGGCTCGTAGACGGTGCGGACGTCCGGGCTCAGCAGCCGGGCGCGGGACACCACGGGCACGTCCTCGGCGAAGTGCTCGACGACGGGCTCGGTGGTGCCGAGCACGACGGCGGCGGTGCGTGCCACGACCCGGGCATCGGCGGCGGCGAAGGGGCTGCGCGGCTGGAAGCGGCCGACGGTCGCGACGAGGGCCGGGCGCAGGGACTCCGGCAGGCCGGTCATCGCGAGGCCGGCGATCGCGGAGGCATGGAGGCCGTGGACGTGGACGACGTCGATGTGCCGGTAGTAGCGGTGGAGCGCATAGGCGCGGCCCGGATCGCCGGGGCGGGGGCCGGTCTTGACGTCGATGTCGAGATGGACGAGCCGCGGGTCGTCGACGGGCAGGTCGAGGGCTGAGAAGGTGCGCCGGTCGGAGGCGACGGCGACCTTGTAGCCGGCCTGCAGGTGCCGGGCCACGGCGAGTGCGGCGACCTCCTCGACGACGCCGTCGGTGCCGGTGAGCACGTGGAGGATGCGGAGGTCGGCGGGCAGCGCGGGGACGCCTGCGGGGTCGGCCGACTCCTCCGGGGTCACCGGGGTCGTGTCGGCAGAGGTCATCGCGGTCGGGCTCATCGTCATCCTCACGGTCGTCGGGTCTGCGGTTCAGCCTACCGTCCGAGGACGGCGCGGTAGTGGTGGAGGAGGGTGGTGGCGACCTCGGGCTCGCGCGGCAGGTCGACGGCGGCGAGCGCGGCGCGCCGGCCCAGCCGGGACCGCTCCGCGGGATCGGCGAGCAGGGTGCCGAGGGCGGCGGCGAGCGCCTCGGGGTCCCCGGGCGGGACGAGGAGGCCGGCGTCGCCGAGCAGCCCGGGCACGCCGCCGACGGCGGTGGCGACGATCGCGCGGCCGGCCATCATCGCCTCTTGGACGACGAGGGCGCGTGCCTCCCAGCCGCTCGTGAGGACGAAGACGTCGGCGGCCTGGTTGAGGGCGGCGATGTCGGAGCGCTGCCCGAGGAAGCGCACCGGCAGCCGCTGCTCGGCGACCGTCTGCTCGAGGGCGGCGAGCTCGTGGGCGTCGGCGCTGCCGGCGATGAGCAGGTGCGCCTCCGGGTGCTCGGCGGTGATCCGGGAGAACGCGTCGAGGAGCAGTCGGTAGTTCTTCTGCGGGGCGATGCGGCCGACGGCGAGCACGAGCACGGAGCCGCGCGGCAGGCCGAGCTCACGGATCTTCTGCGAGCGCAGGAGCGCGATGTTGACGTCCTCGGTGAAGGCGGCGTCCGGGGCGGCGACGGGAGCGAACACGGCCGTCTGCGCCCCGCAGGCGCGGGCGCGCAGCACGAGGTCCTCGCTCGCCCCGACGGTGAGGTCGGCGCGGCGGGCGACGTAGCGCTCCACGGCCTTCTCCGCCAGGCCCCGGGCGCCGGTGCCGGCGGCCTGGTTGTGCCAGGTGACGACCGACACGGGGCGCTCGCGGCGGCGGATCCGGCCGAGCGCGGCGAGCGTGACGAGGCCGGCGCGGAAGCCGTGGGCGTGGACGATGTCGGCGCGGAAGGCGGTGACGAGGCGGGACAGGCGGCCGAGCGCGGCGGTGTCGCGCGGACCCACCGAGGTGCCGAGCTCGAGCGGAGCGAAGCGGACGCCGGGATGGTCGGTGAATCCGAAGTGGGATTCGGTGGCGGCGGGGCCGATGACGCCGACGGCGTGCCCGGCCGCGGCGTACTCGCGGGCGAGGGCGGCGACGTGGGTGCCGACGCCGCCGGTCGAGGTGGCCAGCACGAGCAGGATCCGCAGGGGTCCTCCATCCGCTGCACCGGCAGCGCTGTGCGCGCGGGCCTCACCGTGTCGTGCCACCACCGCTCCCCTCGTCGACGTCGGTCTCCAGCCTATTCGATCCGGGGAGCGGAATCCGACCCGGCCGGGTCCGACCCGGGACGGTCCGCATCGGCGGGGTGCGGGCGCGCGGAGCCCGCCGCACCGCCGGGCCGGTCTTCGCCCCGGCCGGCCGCCAGACGCAGCCCGGCACGCAGCAGCCCGCGGTCGACCGCGAGCAGGCCGGCGCCCATGACGGCGAGCCCGACGAGTGCGGCGAGGACCCCGGCGAGCACGGCTCCCACGGTGGGCGGCAGACCGGCGAACGCGGCGAGCAGGAGGTGGGAGGTCCACGCGGCGCCGACCGCGGCGGCCGCGGCGAGGACGAGCGTGCGCAGCGTGCCGCCCACGGTGCCGCGCACCGCTTCCGGCCCGGCCGCCCGGCGCAGCAGGACGACGAGGAGGACACCGGCGACGATCATGCCGAGTGCGTGGCCCGCGCAGACGAGGAGGAGGGTCGCCTCGCTCACGCTCAGCGCTCCCCGGGCACCGGCCGGGCCGGCTGCGGCGCGGGAGCCGGCGAGGCCCGGCAGCGTGATCCCGCCGGCGACGAGCCCGGGCAGGACCAGCCCGCCGAGCGCCACGGTGCCCGCGACGAGGAGCCAGCCGGTGGTGGTGCCGATCGCGGCGTACCGGGAGTGCTCGAGGGAGTAGAACACGCGCGAGGCCCAGGCGACCATGCACCAGCCGGGCACGGCGAGCGCGATGAGCGTGATCCCGGCGGCCATCGTGCCGAAGGGCACGTCCGGGTTGCGGGCGGCGGCGTCGAAGGAGGAGAAGAACGCGGCGAGCGGTGCGGCGGCGGCGACGAGGACGACCGAGCCGGCGAAGCCGACGCGGATGATCATCCCGGTGGTCGTCGCCACCGTCGCGGCGACCTCCGCGGAGGCCTCGGCCACCTGCCGGCTGAGGGTGGGGAACACGACGGTGGCGATCGGCACCGCGAGCACCGCATAGGGCAGCAGGTACACCGCCTGGATGTAGCTGAAGACGACGAACACGCCGGTGCCGCCGACGGTGTTCGACACGACGAGGGTGATGAGCACGGACACCTGCTGGGCGAGCAGGGCGGTCATCCCGGCCGTCGCGAGGCGTGCTGCACGGCTCGCGACACCGGCGGGGAACCTCCAGCTGGGGCGCAGCCGCACCCCGGTGCGGGCGGTCGGCAGGGCGAGCGGCAGGGCGAGCATCGCGACCCCGGCGGTGGTGCCCCAGCCGAGCAGCGCGAGCGCACTCGGCTCCGCGGTCTCCGGCCCGCCGGCGACCGCGCCGTAGGCCAGGTAGGTGGCGATGACGACGAGGCTGGAGAGCAGCGGCATGAAGGCCGGCCAGAGGAAGCGCCGGTGGGCCTGGAGCACCCCGGTGAGGACCGCGCCGATCGCGTAGAGCACGAGCTGCGGGGCGAACATGAGGAGGAAGTGGCCGGCGAACCGGCCGGTGTCGGACTCCGCCTCGACGAACACGCCGACGAGCTGCCGGTGGAACACCGCGACGAGCACGGCCAGCGGCAGGGTGAGCGTGATCGCCCAGGTCAGCAGCGCCGAGGCGATGCGGGACACGGCGCGCGGGTCCGCCCGGGCGAGCGGCGCGGCGAGCAGCGGCACGACCGCGCCGGCGAGTGCGCCGCCGGCGACGACCTCGTAGAGGATGTTCGGCACCTGGTTGGCGGTCTGGTAGGCGGTGCCCACCGCGCCGGCGCCGACCGTCGGGGAGAACACGAGCCAGCGGGCGAACCCGACGAAGCGCGAGAGCAGGGTGATGACGGAGACCGCGAGCGCGGCGTTCGCGAGGAGCCGGACCCAGCGGGAGGTCACGGAGCGGCGGGGGCGGCCGGCGTCCGGCCCCAGGCGTCGAGCTCGCGCAGGACCGGGGTGGCCTCGATGACGCGGGTGAACGAGACCTTCTCGCTCGCGAGGGTGAGCGCGACGAGCAGGGAGAGGACGCCGAGGAGCTCCCCGCGGGAGCCCTGCAGGGCGGTGCGGGTGCCGAGTGCGGCACCGAGCGCGTTGGCGCCGGTGTCGCCGAGCATCGTGCGTCCGGCGAGGTCCTCGCCCCACACTGCCGCCGCGGTGCCGAGCACGCCGCCGGAGAGCACCGCGGCCGGCCCGTGCAGCGGCCCCAGGACGGTGACGAGTCCCGCAGCCTTGAGGGCGCGGCCGGGTCGCAGGTCGAGGAGGTTGACGAGGTTCGCGCTGCCGGCGATGACGCCGCCGGCGAGCACGGTGTCCACGCAGCGGCCGAGCACCGCAGAACCCGCGAGCGGGCGGGGCTCCCGGACGACCGCGGCGGCCAGCAGGGATGCGGCGGGGATGCCGAGGACCTTGAGCCCGCCGGTGGTGACCTCGCCGCGGGCGAGCGCGCTGAGGTGGCCGCGCAGGCCCTTCGCGGACCCGGTCTCCATGAGGTCGTCGATCCCGCCGAGCACGCCGGCCGCGGCGGTCGCGGTGACGGCGGCGAACCGGTGGGCGGGTCGCGGCAGGGCGAGCGCTGCGACGGCGAGCCCGGCGGCGACGGCAGGCCCCTCGATGAGGGACACGCTCGCCCCGGAGTGGTTGGGGCGGTCGAGGCGACCGGCTCGGTCGAGCAGCGGGCGGGCGGCGGTGAGCGCACGGGCGACGCCGAACCCGGCGGCCGCGCCGACTCCGGCGAGGACGAGGCTGCGGATCACTGCTCGGCCCTCGGCACGACGGACTGCGCGTTGTCGGCGAAGCCGAAGGCGCCCGGGTTGCCGGCGATCGCCTGTTCGAGGGCGAGCGCGGCGATGACGGGGCCGGCCGTGACCTCGAGGCCGTCGGCGGTGGTGATGCCGGAGTCGTCGGAGCGCAGTGCGGAGAGCAGGCCGCGCTCGGCCGACGCGCGGGTGCCGGTGACCACGGTGGGTGCACCGGAGGCGAGCGCGGTGGCGAATGTCGCGCCGGTGGAATCCGGTTCGGACTGCGGTGGGGCGGTCGACTCGGTCGCCTCGGCCTCCGCGGAGGTCTCCGCGGCCGGCGGGGCGACGAACATCACGGCGGTCGCGGCGGCGTAGTCCGAGCCGGTGAGCCGACCGTCGTCGGAGAACGCGGTGACGACCTGGGCGGCCTGGTCGGCGGTGTAGACGGTGGGCCCGGCGTCCTCGGGCGCCGCGGTGGGCTCCGCGCCGCGCGGCGCGGTGCCGGATCCGGGCTGCGCCGCGTCCGCGGGTTCCTCGCCGTTGCCGCCCGCCGTCCCGGCACCGGCGGTGAGCGCACGGGCCAGGGCGGTGGTGAGCGCCTCGGCCGCGCCGTCCGGCAGGCTCGGGTCGATGCCGCGCAGCGTCTCGATGAGGTCCCCGGCCCCCTCGGGGTCGAGCGCGGTCTCGGCGAGCGACACCTGCATGACGACCTCGGCGCCGGCCTCGGTGAGCCGCTCGTCGAGCGCGGTGAGCGCGTCGGCATCCGCCCCCGGGGAGCCGACGAGCGCGACCTCGGCGTCGGTGAGGGAGTCGGCAAGCAGCTCCGGGGCGGAGGCGACGACGAACTGGTCGAGCTCCTCGGCGGAGGCACGCTCCGCGTCGAGCTCGGAGCGGAGGTTGTCCCGGTCGGTGCGCAGTGCGTCCACCTGGCTCTGCAGGGAATCGCCGATCGGCTCCTTGAGGGGCCCGGCACCGAGCACGATGCCCACCGCGAGCGCGAGGAACACCGAGATCAGCGAGACGAGGTGGTAGCGGAAATCGATCACAGCGGGAGTCTTCCTGGGATGAGGGGGGCGAGGCCGGCGGCCGCGACGTCCGCGGTCGCCGAGCCCAGTCCGAACAGGCTCTGGAACCAGCGTGCGATGCCGTCGAACTGGGCGGCGATGAGCCCGAACACCGTCTGCCCGGCGGCGGTCGCGGAGAGCGCGACGAACACCGCGAGCAGGCCGGCGAGGGCGAGCACCCACAGCTGGGTGTTGGAGATCCGCTGCCGGTAGAGCAGCGACACGCCCTTCGCGTCGACGAGCTTCGAGCCCACGCGGAGGCGGGTGAGGAACGTCGAGGCCATGCCGCGGCGGCCCTTGTCGAGGAACTCGATGACGGTGTCGTGGGTGCCGACGGCGACGATGAGCGGGGCGCCCTTGTCGTCGGCGAGGAGCATCGCGATGTCCTCGCTCGTGCCGGAGGCCGGGAAGAGCACGCACTCGAGATCGAGCTCCTGGAGCCGTTCGACGCCGGGCGCGCGGCCGTCGCGGTAGGCGTGGACGACGAGCTCCGCGCCGGAGGTCAGGGCGGCGTCGGACACCGAGTCCATGTCGCCGACGATCATGTCCGGGGTGTGACCGGCCTCGAGGATCGCGTCGGCCCCGCCGTCCACCCCGATGAGCACCGGGCGGTACTCGCGGATGTAGGGCCGGAGCATCGCGAGATCCTCCTTGTAGTGGTAGCCGCGCACCACGATGAGGGCCTGCCGGTCGGTGAAGTCGGTGCGGACGTGCGGGACGACGATCTCCTCGTCGAGCAGGTCCGAGTCCTTGCGGATGTATTCGATGGTGTTCTCGACGAAGTCGACGAGCACGGTGTTCATCCCCGCCTCGGCCTCCCGCATGGAGGTCTCGATGCGGCTGAGCGTCTGCACCTGGCCGGCGGCGACGACCTCCTCACCGCGGAGCAGCTCGCCGTCGTGGAGGGTGAGCTCCTCGCCCTCGGCGACCGCGGCGAGCACCTCCTCGCCGACCCCGTCGACGAGCGGGATGCCGGCCTCGACGATGATCCGGGGCCCGATGTTCGGGTACCGCCCGGAGATCGAGCGGGCGGCGTTGACGACGGCGGCGGGCCGGCAGGCGACGAGCGCCTCGGCGGACACCCGGTCGATGTCGGCGTGGCCGATGACAGCGATCTCCCCGGCCTGGAGGCGCTTGGTGAGGTCCTTGGTGCGCGGGTCTGCGCGCACGACGGCCGGTCCGACGAGGGTGTCGGTGGGAATGGTCTCTCGGCCCTTGCGCAGTCTCATGGTGCCCTCATTCTGTCACGCCGTCCTCGGCGAACCCGGCTTTCTCCGCGGTCGAGGTGTCGAGCAGCTCGGCGGCGTGGGCGAGGGCGTTCTCGGAATCGGCCATCCCCCCGAGCATGCGGGCGAGCTCAGTGAGGCGTCCCTCACGATCGAGCGAGCGGACCCCGGACACCGCGCCGTCGGCGCCGTCGTCCTTGACGATCGTCAGGTGCTGGTCGGCCCAGGCGGCGACCTGCGCGAGGTGGGTGACGACGATGACCTGCGAGTGCTGGGCGAGGATCGCCAGGCGGCGGCCGATCTCGATCGCGGCGCGGCCGCCCACCCCGGCGTCGACCTCGTCGAACACGAAGGTGGGGAATGCGCTGTGCCCGGCCTTGACGACCTCGATCGCGAGCATCACCCGGGACAGCTCGCCGCCGGAGGCGAGCTTGCCGATGTCGCCGGGGGCGACGGCATCGTGGGCGGTGAAGAGCATCCGCACGGTGTCGGCGCCGAGCGCGTGCGGGGCGGCCGGGGCGATCTCGAAGCTCAGCCGGGCGCGCGGCATCGACAGGGCGGCGAGCTCGGCGCCGACGGCGGCGGCGAACTCCGCTGCGGCGTGCTCGCGCGCGGTGCGCAGCGTGTCCCCGGCGGCCTCGACCGCCGCGGCGGCGGCCTCGACGCGGGCATCCATGTCGCCGAGCGAGCTCTCGGAGTTCTGCAGCTCGAGGAGCTCGGCCCCGGCGCGCTGCTCGAACGCCAGGACGGACTCGACGTCGGGGCCGAACGCGGCGAGCGAGCCGAGCTCGGCGCGGCGGGCCTCGGCGTCCTCGAGCGACATCGCACCGAGGTCGTCGAACTCCTGGAGGTAGCCGGAGAGCTCGGCGGCGGTGTCGGCGAGGCGGAGGGCGGCGTCGGTGACGGCGGCGGCGAGCGGGCTCAGGGTGTCGTCCGTCGCGGCGGCGCGGGACACCTCGGCGGCGGCGCGGTTGATGAGGTCGGCGGCGTTCGCGGTCTCCTCCCAGTCGCTGCCGACCAGCAGGTCGTGGGCGCCGGACACCGCGGACTTGAGGTCCTCCGCCGCGCCCAGGCGGGCGGCGAGCGCGGTGAGCTCGACGTCCTCCCCGGCCTGCGGGCGGATCCGATCGATCGTCTCGAGGCTCGCGGTGAGGTAGGCGATCCTCTCGGCGCGCTCGGCCGCGGTGGCGTGGAGGCGCTCGTGCTCGGCGGTGAGCGTGCGCCAGCGGGTGTAGGCCTCCCGGTAGTCCGCGAGCGCCCGGGCCACCGGCTCTCCCCCGGCGGTGTCGAGGAGCTCGCGCTGGGTGGCGGCCTGCCGCAGGGTCATCTGCTCGGACTGGCCGTGCATGCTCACCAGTCCGTGGCCGGCGTCCTTGAGGACGCCGAGCGGCACGGTGCGCCCGCCGGCGGTGGCCCGGGCCCGGCCGGCACGCGGGATGATGCGGGCGATGATCGCCTCGTCCTCGGCCTCTCCCCCGGCCTCGACGATCCGCTCGGCGACCGATGGGTCGGCGCCGCTGAGGTCGAACACGCCCTCGACGACTGCGCGCTCGGCCCCGGCGCGCACGACGTGGGACTCCGCGCGGGCGCCGGTGAGCAGGTCGAGCGCGGTGACGAACATCGTCTTGCCGGCCCCGGTCTCACCGGAGACGACGGTGAGCCCCGGGGACAGCTCGAGGCGGGCGGCGGGGATGACGCCGAGGTTCTCCAGCTGGAGCGCGACGATCACTGCGGGTTCCTCACCGGTCCCCTCCAGCCGGTGACGGGCAGGTGGAACTTCGCCACCAGGCGGTCGGTGAAGGGACTCGTGTTGAGACGGGCGAGCGCGACCGGGGTGCGGGCGCGGGCGGCTTCGATGCGGGCGCCGGGCGGGACGTCGATCTCACGTCGGCCGTCGCACCACAGCACGGCACCCACGCCGGGGGCCGAGGGCAGGAACTCGACGCCGAGGCGCGCCGCCGGTGAGACGACGAGCGGCTTGGCGAAGAGGGCGTGGGCACTGATCGGCACCATGAGGAGGGCTTCGACGTCGGGCCACACGATGGGGCCGCCGGCGGAGAAGCCGTAGGCGGTGGAGCCGGTGGGGGTGGCGAGGATGACGCCGTCGCAGCCGAAGCTCGACACCGGGCGCGAGTCGACCCCGAGCACGAGGTCGATCATCCGGCAGTCCTCGCTCTTCTCGATCGTGGCCTCGTTGAGCGCCCAGGTGCGGTGGATGACGGCGTCGCGGTCGTAGACGGTGATGTCGAGGGCCATCCGCTCCTCGACGATGTAGTCGCGGGCCGAGGCGCGGTGGACGGCCTCGGCGAGGTCCTCCCGCTCGCTCTCGGCGAGGAACCCGACGTGGCCGAGGTTGACCCCCATGATCGGCACGCCGGAGCGGTGGAAGCGTTCGGCGGCCTTGAGGATGGTGCCGTCGCCGCCGAGCACCATGACGAGCTCGCAACCTTCGGCGAGGCAGTCGAGCTCGGCGTCGGGGACGACCTGGATCTCCGTGTCGGGCACCCCGGTGTAGGCGACGAGCGCGCGGTACTCGGTCTCGAGCATGACCGGGCGGATGCCGTCGCTGTCGAGCGTCCGGCACACCTCGAGGGCGGCGGACCGGGCGTCAACGCGGTGCGGGTGGAGGACGACGACGATGGTGCGGCTCATGTGTCCTCCTCGCTGATCCGGCGGCTGATGTCGGCCGCCGTGACCTGGGGCTCCGGCGGCACTGAGGACGATCCTACCGACAGGGGCGCGCGAACACACACGAAGTACTCCCGGTTGCCGGTGGGGCCGGGCAGGCGGGAGGGCGCCCAGCCGAGCACCGCGCCGCCCAGACGGGTCACCGCGTCGAAAACCCGGACGACGGCGGCTGCGCGGTCGTCCGCGCAATGGGCGACCCCGTGCTTGTCGAGCGCGGCGCGGCTGAGCTCGAACTGGGGCTTGACCATGAGGAGGAGCAGACCGCCGGGGCGGGCGACGGCGAGCAGTCGGTCGAGGAGGAGGGTGAGGGAGATGAAGGACACGTCGGCGACGACGAGGTCGACGGCGGTGTCGGGGGCGAGCCAGGACGGCTCGAGCTCACGGAGGTTGTGGCCCTCGAGGGAGTGCACGCGGGGGTCGGAGCGGAGTGCGGGGTCGAGCTGCGCGTGGCCGACGTCGACGGCGTGGACGCGCCGGGCCCCGCGGTCGAGCAGCACCTGGGTGAAACCGCCGGTCGAGGCCCCGGCGTCGAGGCACACCGCCGCGCGCGGGGCGTCCTCGCAGTCGAGGTCGGTGAGTGCGCCGAGGAGCTTGTGGGCGCTCCGGGCGACCCAGGGGTCCGCGGCACGGACCTCGAGGCGGGATCCCGGGTGCGTGGGGTGGGCTGCTCGGGTCACCGCCCGGTCGTCGACGAACACGCGGCCGGCGGCGATCTCCCGGGCGGCGCGGGTGCGGGAGCGGACGAGGCCGCGGGCGACGAGCGCGCGGTCGAGGCGGGCCGGACTGCCGGTTTCCGCATCCGACCGGCCGGGATCCGGCCGGGGCGGGCCGGGATCCGCGCCGGGCGGGCGGCTGCTCACAGGGAACGCAGCCCCTCGTCGAGGTCGCTGAGCAGCGCCTCGGCCGCGGCGAGGGACTCGGCCGGCTTAAGCGCGCGGAGACGGGCGAGCTCGGCTTCCCAGGCCGCGGTGTCACGCCGACCGGCGACGCTCGCCGGGGTGGGGCGGGGGGAATCCGACACAGCGGGGCGGGGGGAATCCGACACAGCGGGGCGGGCGGACTCCGCTGCAGCGGGGCGGGCGGACTCCGACACAGCGGGGCGGGGATCGTCAGCCATCGGCCCTCCGCGGGAATGCGGGGTCGATCTCCCATGCGGTGTCCGCCGGCTGCTCGGCGAGCAGTGCGAGGGCGGCGGCCGCCGCGTCGAGCGCCGGGCCGGTCGAGCTCAACACTCCGCCGGACAGGGTGACGACGGCGTCCCCGCAGCGTGCGGTGTGCGCCTCGACCGTCGCTGCGGGGGCGGGCGCGAGGAGATCACCGAGGGTGGCGATGATGCGGTCGGGGCGGTGCTCGGCGGGTGCGGTGAGCGCGTCGTGGATGTCGTGGATCCCGGTGAGGACGAGTGCGGAGGTGTATCCGGCCGCCCGCCCGCCGGCGATGTCGGTGTCGAGCCGGTCGCCGACCATGATCGGGTGGGTGCCGCCGATCGTCGCGGCGGCCGTCTGCAGCATGAGCGCAGCCGGCTTGCCGGTGACGCGGGGTTCGCGCCCGGTGGTGTCGGCGACGATGCGGACGAAGGCGCCGTTGCCGGGCAGCAGTCCGCGCTCGGTCGGCATCGTGAGGTCGCGGTTCGTCGCCCACCAGTCGACGCCGGCGGCCACGGCGACGCAGGCCTCGGCGATGTCGTGCCAGGTGATGTCGCGGAAGAAGCCCTGGACGAGGGCGTCGGGCTCGTCGTCGGCGGACTCGACCACGGTGAAGCCGGCTTCGCGGACGAGGTCGGCGAGCGCGGTGCTGCCGATGACGAGCACCCGGGTACCGGCACCGAGCTCGGATTCCATCGCCCGGGCGGCGACCCCGGCCGAGGTGGTGACGATCGCGGGCCGGGCGGGCAGGCCGAGCTCGAGGAGGTGATCGGCGATGTCCGCGGCCGCCCGGGACGCGTTGTTGGTGACGTAGCCGAACGGGATGCCGCGGGATTCGAGCTCGGTGAGCGCCTCGACCGCGCCGGGGACCGCGTGCGGTCCGGCGTACACGACGCCGTCGAGGTCGAGGAGCACGGAGTCGAAGGACGGGGTGCGGGGATCCATCGGCATCAGAGATCGAACAGCGGCGCGGTCATCTCTTCGTCGTCGTCGGTGCGGCGGCGACGGTCCTCGTCGGTGTCTGTCTCACCGTCGGTGTCCTTCTCGCTGCCGGTGTCGGCGGAGGTGACGGTGTCAGTGTCCTTCTCGCTGCCGGTTTCGGCGGAGGTGGTGGCGTCGGTGTCGTTCTCGCTGTCGGCTTCGGCGGTGGTGTCGGTGCCGGTGTCGGCGGAGCCCGCGGCGGCTTCGTCGGCGACCTCGGCAGGTGCCTCGGAAGGCGCCTCGGGCGCGGTCTCGTGCGGTGCGGAGCCCTCGGCGAGCGCCTCGGCCTCGCTGTCGGAGGGAATCGGCTCCGTCCCGGCGGGTGCCGCGTCGTCGTCGAATCCGGCCTCGGCGAGGATCTCGTCGACCTCGGCCTCGATCTCCTCCTGGAAGCTGCGCGGTGCGGAGTCCGGGTCGAACTCAGCGCTCGGGGGCTCGGGATCGACGGCCTCCGCAGTCGGCTGGGCCGATGGCGCGGCACCGGTCGCCGGGATGTCCTCGGTCGCCGCGGTGGCGGACTCGGCTGTGTCCGCGGCAGCGCCGGGTTCGGTGTCCGGGTCCGTGATCTGTGCGGTGCCGGCACCGGCGCCGGTGTCGGAATCCGCAGCGGTCCCGGAGTCCACAGCGGCGTCGGTGCTCTCAGCGGTGTCGGCGACCAGGGGCTCGTCCTCGATCTCCTCGATGGTGAAGATCTCGACGTCGGCGTTCGGGTCGGGCTCCTCGTCGCCGAAGAACGTGTTCGTCGCCTTCGCGGTGCGGCGGGCGAGCTCCTCGTACTTGTCGGCGGTCTCGGGGTCGCCGTCGATCCGCAGGATGTCGGCGTAGGCGGACATGAGCCGCACCGTCGCTCCGGAGGCGTTGCCGGTGAAGCTCTGCTTCTCGAGCAGCGCACGGGCCGCCCGGACGTGTCCCTTGTCGGTGTGGGCCCCGGCGGCGACGATCATGAGCTCGGTGTAGAGCTCCGGCGGCACCGTGGTCGGGTCCACCTCGTCGACGAGCTCGAGGGCCTTGTCCGGCTTGCCGCGGCCGCGCTCGGCGTCGGCGAGGAGTGCGAGGTTGTCCGTCGAGCCCGTGATCCGGCGGTGGGTGCGCAGCTCGCGCACGGCTTCGTCGTACTTCTCGAGCTGGTAGGCGACGAGTCCCATCGCCTCGCGGACCGCACCGATCCGGCCGGCTCGGTTGAGCGCGAACTTCGCGTGCTGGTAGGCGGCCTCGGGGTCCACGTCGAGGAGCCGGCCGGCGGCGACGAGGTGCTTCGACACCGACTCGGCGTTGTCCTTCTCGAGCGGTCGCAGCTGGGACCTGACGGGGCCGGCGAGCTCGCGGCCGGTGATGTTCTCGGGCAGCGCGGGCTCCGGGATGCGTTCGCGGCGCGGGAAGTCACGCTCGGCGTCCCGGCGGGGACGCCGGTCGTCACGGCGATCATCACGCCGGTCGTCACGGCGCGGTCCGCCGCGCTGGGATCCGCCGCGCTGGTCGCCGCGGTCATCACGGCGGTCGTCGCGCCGGTAGCCGCGGGGTCCGCCCTCCCGGCGATCACCCCTGCGGTCGTCCTGACGGTCGTGCCGGTGGCCCCCGCCGCGGGCGTCACGGGAGTCGCCGTCCCGGTGCGGACGCCGATCACCACGGTCATCACGGCGGAAGTCACGGCCGCGATCCTCTCGACGACGGTCGTCACGGTGGCGGTCATCGCGGCGGAAGTCCCTGCCCTCGCCGTCCCGGCGGGGACGCTGATCACCGCGGTCATCACGGCGGTAGCCACCGGATCGGCCGTCCTGGCCTCCGCCCCGGCGGTCATCGCGACGGAAGTCCCGGCGATCGCCACCGCGGAAGTCACGGGAGTCGCCGTCCCGGCGCGGACGCCGATCACCACGGTCATCACGCCGGAAATCACGGCCGCGATCCTCGCGGCGACGGTCGTCACGGTGGCGGTCATCGCGGTGGCGGTCATCGCGGCGGAAGTCCCTCCCCTCGCCGTCGCGGCGGGGACGCCGGTCGTCGCGGTCGTCACGGCGGTAGCCGCCTCGGGAATCGCCCCGTTCGTCCTTGCGGAAATCCCGGGAGCGGTCGTTCCGGCGGTCGCCGCCGCGCTGCCCGCGGTCGTCGCTGCGGAAGTCCCGGCCGCGGTCGCCACCGCGCGGACGGCCCGGCGCGCGATCGTCCCCGCGCGAGCGCTGCTCGTCCCGGCCGCCGTGCGCTCCCGTGCCTCGGCCCCGGCGGTCGCCGCCCTGGTCGTCCCGCCGGAAGTCGCGTCCTCGATGATCCCCGCGACCTCCCTTGTCCCCGTCGGCGCCTCGGCGCTCGGAACGGTATGAGCTGTCGTCAGGATGCGGCACGGTTCTCCCTATGCGGATATGGGGTGGGATTGTCGACCCCCATTCTAGACCCGTGCTCGGACAGCCGGAGAATTCACCAGCCGTCCACGTGACGCTCGCCTCACACCCGCCTCTCCTTCCTAATCTCGGACGAGTCGCCTCCGGCACGGAGGCGGGCCCGCGCACCGCCGCCGGCCGCACCGACCCACCGAAAGGCCTCCATGCCCCGCGCTCTCGTCTCCGGACTGCTCACCACCGCTCTCGTCGGCATCACCGCCCTCGCCCCGGCCGTGACGGCCCATGCCGCAACCGCTCGGGCCGCCGGCGCGATCGAGCACTCGGCGGCGGATCCCGCACTCACCCTCGATCCGGTCGGCGTGCACCGCACCGGACTGTTCGAGGAGAGCGCCGCGGAGATCGTCGTCCACTACGCCGCCCAGCAGCAGACTCTCGTCGTCAACGCCGCGGCCGGCACCGTGAACGTCCTCGATTCGAGCGACCCGGCCGATCCCCAGCAGCTGTTCGAGCTCGATTCGGCCGGCATCGCCGCCGCCGACGGTTCGACGGTGCCGGCCGGCGGCGTGGCGAACTCGGTGGCGGTCCGCGAGGACGGCCTCGCGGCGATCGCCGTCGAGCACCCGACGAAGACCGAGGCCGGGTGGATCTCCTTCTTCGACCTCTCCGGTGCGAAGCCGGCGGCGCTCGGCGCGGTGCGCACCGGCGCCCTGCCCGATTCGATCACCTTCTCCCCCGCCGGGGACTTCGCCGTGGTGGCGAACGAGGGCGAGCCGGCGGACGACTACTCCGTCGACCCGGAGGGCTCGGTCGGCGTCATTGCCCTGCCGGATTCCGTCGCGGCCCCGGAGCAGGACGATGTGCGGCTCGCCGGGTTCCGCGCGTTCGAGGGCGATGCCCTGCTCGACGGCGTGCGGGTCTTCGGCGGCCGCGAGGATGCCGGCACCGGCACCCCGGACTTCCCGGTGGCAGAGAACCTCGAGCCCGAGTACGCGACGGTGATCGGTGAGCGCGCCTACGTCTCTCTGCAGGAGGCGAACGCACTCGCGGTCGTCGACCTCGCCTCGGCCTCGGTCGAGCGTCTCCTCCCACTCAGCACCCAGGACCTCTCCGCGGTCGACACCGATGTCTCCGATCGGGACGGTGGGATCGGGTTCGGCACCTGGCCGGTGCAGACGTTCATGATGCCCGACACGCTCAAGTCGGTGGCGATCGGCGGCAGCGACTACCTGCTCACCGCGAACGAGGGCGATTCCCGCGACTGGGACGGCTACTCCGAGGAGATCCGGGTCAAGGATTACGGCACGGACGGCATCGCCCCGCTGTGCGAGTCCGTCGCGGCGGAGGCCGGGATGGGCATCGAGGAGCTCCAGCGCGACGAGAACCTCGGACGGCTCAAGGCGACCACCGCGAACGGGCTCAGCGCCGACGGCTCGTGCTACGAGCAGATCCACGGCTTCGGCGGCCGCTCGTTCTCGATCCTCGACACCGACGGTGCCGTGGTGTTCGACTCCCGGGACGAGTTCGAGAAGCTCACCGCGGAGGCCGTTCCGGACTCCTTCAACTCCGACAACGCCGAATCGGGCTTCGACGACCGCTCCGACGACAAGGGCCCCGAGCCCGAGGCGATCGAGGTCGGGTCCATCGGTGAGAAGACCTTCGCATTCATCGGTCTCGAGCGGGTGGGCGGGGTCATGGTCTACGACATCACCCGGCCGGACGATGCGGAGTTCGTCACCTACTTCAACAACCGGAACTTCGGGGTGGAAGACCTCGGTGCCGACCTCGACGCGGCCGGCGATTCCGGACCGGAGAGCATCGTCTTCGTCCCGGCCGCCCAGATGGAGACCCCCGCCGAGGGCGTGGCCGGCATGCTCGTCATCGGCAACGAGGTGACGGGCACGACGACCTTCTACCACGTGAAGAGCGACCTCGCCGAGGATCGGCCCGGCGACGACCCGAGCGCACCCGGGACCGAGGGGCCGAGCACCGGACCCACTCCGACGGATGGCCCGGCCCCGACCGGTTCCCCGACGGACGGCGCGGAGCCGACTGCGACGCCGACGAGCACGCAGGCCCCGGCGCCGGGCCCCGAGAGCGGTTCCGATGACGACTCCGACGATCGGGCAGGCGGCGGACCGCTGCCGCGCACCGGCACGGACGCGGCGATCCTCGCCGGGATCGGCGCTCTCCTCGCAGCCGTCGGCGCCGCAGCCGTCTGGCTCTCCCGCCGCGCCCGTTCCTGACCCAGACCTCGATTTCCGAAGGTTCCTGAGAGCGGGGCACGGGGCGAGGAGCGCACCGCCTCCAGCGAACTGCGCGGTATCCGAAACTGAGCGCGCAATTGTGCGCTCGGTTCGGGATACCGCGCAGTCGGGTGAGGTCCTGCAGTCAGCCGGCGTCGAAGGCGTGGGCGAGGGCCTGCCAGGCGGCGTCGAGGTCGCTGCCGGGCGGGAACCGGCCGTCGACCTCGAGGATCGCGAGCCCGTGGGCCGCCGCCCACAGCGCCTGCGCCCGCACCGGGTCCCCCGTGGCCTCGAAGAATGGTGTGCCCGCCCACTCCTCGAGCCCGGGCGGGAGTGCTGAGCGGTCGAGCGGACCGGTGGTGGCGAGTCGGTAGAGCTCGGCGGAGCCGCTCGCACTGCTCCGGTACTCGGTGAGCAGGGCACCGACCGCCGACTCCTCGCCTTCCACGGCGGCGCTGCGCACCGCCTCCCAGCAGCGCGTGCCGATCTCGATGAAGGCGTCGGTGAGGAGGAGGGTGCGCAGCTCCTCCTTGCCGGAGAGATGCTTGTAGAGCGAGGGCGCGCGGATCCCGAGGTCGTCGGCGAGGATGCGCGTCGACAGCGCCTCCCACCCGGCGTCCTCGACGAGGACCCGGGCGCGGGCGACGATCGCATCGACGCGCGCGGTCCGCTCCGGAATGACCGGCGGATCGGAGGACGGGGCCGGAGCGTCCGACATGGTGGCCTCCTCTGGATCCATGGTCACGGCCGGGACTGCTGCAGCTGCGCGGCACGTTCGCCGATCGCGGTGTTGACCGCGACGAACTCCGGCTCCATCGCCCTGAGCATGCCGGTGGTCCACGGCACGAGGGCGCCGACGAAGGTCTCCTCCTGCGTCAGACGGGTGCCGCCGTCGGGGAGCGGTGAGAGGACGAAGGAGTGGGTGCCTTCGGCGAGCCCGGGGACCGCCGTGCTGCCGCGCCACGTGAGCTCGCGGCCGGGATCGGCGACGAGGACGCGCGGCGTGAAGCGCATGGTGCCGTCACCGAACACCACGGTGTTGTCGAGGCGCTCCCCCTCCGCGACGGTGCCGCTGCTCTCGATGATCGAAGGGTTCCACTCGTGGTAGGCAGAGGTGTCGGCGAGCACGGCCCACACCTCTGCCGGAGATGCCGCGAGGTCCGTGGTCGCGGTGACGCGTACGGGGCGCAGGGCCCCGTGAACGAACGACCCGGCGACGATGCAGACGATGGTGGCGACGATGACGGTGATGATCTGTCCGGGATTCATGATGTCCGCTGGGCTGGATGCGAATACAGCTAACACTGTTACCCTAGCGCGTGGCTAACACTGTTAGCAATACCTGTGAGCACTCGATTCCAGCAGGTTTCCGACACTGGATCCGCCGTTCTCCGCACGGTCGCGGCCCGCCCGCGCGGTTCATCGCCTCCCCGATCGGATGGGAAGAGGGGGCGGCGCGCGGGTTCAGGGAGCGAGGTCGGCGAGGATCTCCGCGGCCGAGGCGCGCCTGCAGTGCGCGTATCCCGTCCCCGCCCAGGCGTTGATGCCGTCGGGGTCGGTTGCCGCCGCCCGGAGTGGGCTGGTGAGGAAGTGGACCTCGGGGTAGCCGATAACGGAGTGCGGGGTCATCCGCTCGATGAAGGCGTTGCGCAGTCCGCGGGCCGGGCGGCCGGAGAACACCCGGGTGACGACGGTCTCGGTGGAGCGCCCAGCTTCGAGCGCCTGCCGGTGGAGCGGTCTGGTGCCGGCCTCCTCGGCGAGGAGGAACGCGGTGCCCGCCTGCGCCGCATGCGCGCCGGCCTCGAGCACGCGAGCCACGTCAGCGCGCGTCGCGAGTCCTCCGGCGGCGATGAGCGGCACGGACGTCAGACCGCGCACGGCGTCGAGGAGTGCCTCGAGGGGCAGCTCGGAGGGTTCGGCCCGCTGGTCGTGCTGGGCGCGGTGCCCACCGGCCAGCGGGCCCTGGAGCACGAGAGCGTCGGGGTCGAGCGCGAGGGCGGCCTGCGCCTCGGCGACGGTCGTCGCGTTGAGCACGACCGCACTCCCGGCCTCCTGCAGCGCGTGGACGTGCTCCGCGGTGGGGAGTCCGAAGGTGAAGGACACGACGGGGACGGGGTCGGCGAGGAGCTCCTCGAGCTTCGCGCCGTACTCGTCGTCGCCGGCGGGTCGGACCTCGGGGGCCGGGACTCCGAGCTCTGCGGCGAAAGGGCGGAGCGCGCGGGCGTAGGCGTCGAGGTCGCCCGGGGCAGACGGGTGCACCTCCGGCACGAAGACGTTCATCGCGAAGGGGCGGTCGGTGAGGCGGCGGACGGCCGCGATCTCGTCGACCATGTCCGCTGCGGTGCGGTAGCCGGCGGCGAGCGAACCGAGTCCGCCGGCGCGGCTCACCGCGGCGACGAGCGCCGGGGTCGAGGGTCCGCCGGCCATCGGCGCCTGGATGATCGGGTGGGTGAGGTCGGTGAGGCGGAATGTCATGAGCGGAGTCCTTCGAGGTAGGCGGGGAGTGCGTCCTGGATGTCGCCGCGGATGACTTCGTCGGCGGCGGAGTCGAACGGGGTCGGCTCCGCGTTGACGATGACTCCGGCGGCGCCGAATTCGAGTGCGAGCGGGAACAGAGAAGCGACCGGTTGCACGAACAGGCTGGTGCCGACGGCGATCATGATGTCGCAGGATTCCGCGGCGGAGGTGGCGGCGTCGATGACGTCTGCGTCGAGCATCTCCTCGAACAGGATCGTCGTGGCGCGGATGATGCCGCCGCACATCGGGCACGGCGGATCCTCCTCCCCCGCACGGACCCGATCGATCATCTCTGCCATCGGACCGGCCGCCCGGCAGTACTCACAGCGCCACCGGCGCACGTTGCCGTGGACCTCGTGGACGAGTTCGGGGCTCGAGCCGGCGGCCTGATGGAGGCCGTCGATGTTCTGCGTGATGATGCCGGAGATCTGCCCGGAACCCTCGAGCTCGGCGATCGCACGGTGTGCCGGGGTGGGTTCGACGTCCCAGACGGCCGAGGCGGCACGCAGCTGCCAGGCGCGCTTCCGGATCTCCGGGTCGCGCAGGTACCAGGAGAGAGTGGAGGTCTTCTCGGCCTCGGGGTCCCTGGTCCACACTCCCTGGGGCCCGCGGAAGTCGGGAATGCCGGCTCCGGTGCTGATCCCGGCGCCGGTGAGGAACGTGATCGACGGTTGAGTGCTCATGCATCCATTGTCGCCCGAGTCCGGGGTCGCTGCCCAGGCGTGCAGCGCAGGATGCGGGCCGCGCCCGAAGGCCCCATTGAATGAGAAAAGGCACACCCGGGCGTGGGTGCACCTGAGGCAAGGCCCCCGAGCCCGGGGTCTCCTATCGGTGGGTGGTGCTTCGTGGGTGAATGCGCGAAGGCACACCCCGACCGGGGTGTGCTTGGTGGTGAATGGGCGAAGGCCCC
>NZ_JBFAMF010000017.1:0-36901 GCF_040656435.1 Brevibacterium sp. NPDC049920 | reverse complement strand
TTTCTCCACCAAATTTTCAATCAACCAGTTACAACAAAAAAACTGGCATCACAAAAACAAACAAACACGCTATTGAGTTCTCAAAGAACAGACGCACTTCGATCCGCCCGGCTGCGCCGGCCTCGTCGAGGCAACTTGTCCATCTTACCATCCGACTTCAGTCTGTCAATCCGGCGTGCTGCCGGCGATCAGATTCTTCTGTTGGATTCGTCCGCTCCGGTCCTGCCGCGAGGCGGTCTCCGTGAGGCGAACGATTAACTACTCTAGATCGTTTCGATCGTGCTTTGCAAATCGTGTTTCCGTGATCTGCGCCACTCGGTCCGCGTTCCGGGTGATCCCGTGCTGCATTCCTTCGAGCAGTGTGCTCTTCTACCGTTCCAGTGGAAGCGGGGCGCTGTGATCGGTTCGTATCCGACCGATCCGGCCCGCTCGCTTCGGTGTTTCCGTCGAGCAACAGAGATGACTCTAGACGAGCTCCGCCCGGCGATGCAAATCGGCCGGCGGTGCGTGTCCCGCGGCCCCGGATCCGCGCCTCGAGCGGGGGCTCGCACCCGTTCAGGGGACCCGCATCTCGTCGACGGGCGCCATGAGGTCGGCGGACTGGTTCCGGACGTTCCCCACGGCCCGATCCACCCGGTAGCGCTCGACCCGGTTCGGATCGAAGCCGTCGACGAGCGTGCGGAGGAGTTCCTGCGCCTCGTCCTTGCCCGCTGTCGGATCAGCCCACGCGTTGATGTCTGCGGCGGTGATCATCACCGGCATCCGGTCGTGGACCTCGGCGAGGTGGCCGGCGGCCGGCGCGGTGATGATCGTCGTCGACACCAGCCAGCCGTCCTGCACTGCCGGGTCCGAGGATCCCGGGCCGGCAGTCGCGTCGGCCTCGGCGCCGGCGGAGACCTGCTTGCGGAACTCGAAGAGGCCGGCCATGAAGAGCGGGCCGTCCGCGGCCTGCATGAGCCAGGGCGTCTTGGCGCCCGATGCGTCCGTCTGCCATTCGTAGTAGCCCCCGACGGGAACTGCGCAGCGCTGGCGGGCGAACGCGGAGCGGAACATCGGCTTCGACCCCACCGTCTCCGACCGCGCGTTGAAGGCCCGGAAGCCGATCTTCTCCTCCTTCGCCCACCCCGGCACGAGCCCCCAGCGCGCGGATTCGAGGCGGCGGACGAGCTCACCGGACTCCGCCGGCCGGTCGATGATGATGGGCAGGACCGCACCGGGCGGCACGTTGTACCGGGGAGCGAATCGATATCCCACGGTGTCGATGTCGAGCTCGTCGACGAGGTCGGTCGGATCGAGGTGCATATTCAGTCGTCCGCACATGGCGCCATCCTCTCACCCCACACGGGTCTGCACCGGCTCCTCACCCCACACCGGGCTGCGCGGGCACTGCTGTGCACCGGCCCCTCACCCTGGACCGGCCCGCGTCGGCGCTGCTGCGCACCGGAGCCGCGCACTGCGATCATCGCCCCCCCCGGGTGTTTCACTAGACTGGACGGCGGCGAAGGATCCGGCCGAGCGACGCAGTGGAGAGAGATGCTCGACGGAGACGACCGGAACAGCGAAGACTGCCGGGACGGCGGAGACGACGAAGGTGAGGGGACGGTCGATGCGCGCAGAGTTCGATCCCATCGAGGAGTCGCGCAAGCAGTGGCTCGCGCACGGCTGGTCCGATTCCGCCGACGGCATGACGCTGGTGACCTCCATCATGCGCGCCCACCAGCTCCTCCTCGCCCGCGTCGATCGCACCCTCAAGCCGTTCGCCCTGACCTTCTCCCGGTACGAGGTGCTCGCGCTCCTCTCCTTCACCCGCCGCGGATCGCTGCCGATGAACAAGATCACCAAGCGTCTGCAGGTCCATGCCACGTCGACGACGAACTCCGTCGACCGGCTCGAGGCAGCGGGCCTCGCCGCCCGGCGGCCGCACCCCGCCGACGGGCGGACCACCCTCGTGGAGATCACCGAGGCCGGTCGCACGCTCGTGGCTCGGGCGACCGCCGCGCTCAACGCCGAGGTGTTCGACTCCCCCGGCCTCGAGGCCGCGCCGCTGCAGCGCCTCCTCGGCGACCTCGCCGCCCTGCGCGCCGGGCTCGAACCCGAGGCCTGACCGGGCCCGGCACGCGGCGGCCGCGCCCGGCGCCCTCCGCACTGCCGCTCCCCCGCGCCCCCTCCCCTCGGGCCATCTCGGGTCCATCCAGAATTAGTTGGACGTCCAAGTATTCGCGTCTAGACTGGCCGTGATCGCCGCCACACCGAACAGGCCGCCGCACCGAACAGAAGGAGTCGCCATGGCACGCAGCACCGCAGCTGCCCTGACCTTCGGGCTCACCGAGGACCAGATCGAGCTCGCCGGCATGTGCCGGGAGTTCGCCGACGCCGAGATCGCCCCCCATGCCCTCGACTGGGACGCCGAGCACCACTTCCCCGTCGACGTCATCAAGCGCACCGCAGAGCTCGGGATGGGCGGGATCTACGTGCGCGAGGAGAACGGCGGCTCCGGCCTGGGCCGGATGGACGCCGCACTGATCTTCGAAGCCCTCTCCACCGCCTGCCCCTCCGTGGCGAGCTACATCTCGATCCACAACATGGTCGCCTGGATGCTCGACAAGTACGCGTCCCCCGAGCAGCAGGAGAAGTGGCTCACGCCGCTGACCTCGTTCGAGGCGCTCGGCAGCTACTGCCTGACCGAGCCCAATGCCGGCTCCGATGCCGCCGCCCTGCGCACCACCGCCCGCCGCGACGGCGACCGCTACGTGCTCAACGGCGTCAAGCAGTTCATCTCCGGCGCCGGCGAATCGGAGATCTACCTCGTCATGGCCCGGACCGGGCAGGAGGGCGCGCGCGGGATCTCGACCTTCGTCCTCGAGAAGGGCATGGAGGGCCTGACCTTCGGCGCCAACGAGAAGAAGATGGGGTGGCGCGCCCAGCCCACCCGCCAGGTGTTCATGGAGAACGTCAGCGTGCCGGCAGAGAACCTCATCGGCGAGGAGGGACAGGGATTCAAGATCGCGATGTCCGGCCTCGACGGCGGCCGCCTCAACATCGGCGCCTGCTCGCTCGGCGGCGGCCAGTCCGCGCTCGAGAAGGCGATCACCTACATGGGTGAGCGGCAGGCCTTCGGCACCGAGCTCACCGGGTTCCAGGCGCTGCGCTTCACGCTGGCCGACATGCAGGCCCGCCTCGAGTCCGCCCGCTCCCTGCTGTGGCGCGCCGCCGCGGCCTACGACGCCGGCGATCCGAACACCTCGCTGCTGTCCGCGATGGCGAAGCTCACCGCGACCGACACCGGGTTCGACGTCGCCAACGACGCCCTGCAGCTGTTCGGCGGCTACGGA
Organism: Brevibacterium sp. NPDC049920; assembly: GCF_040656435.1. Lineage (NCBI taxonomy): Bacteria > Bacillati > Actinomycetota > Actinomycetes > Micrococcales > Brevibacteriaceae > Brevibacterium > Brevibacterium sp. NPDC049920. Next base: position 33,569 of record NZ_JBFAMF010000017.1, on the reverse strand, counting down.
TATCTGACAGAGTATGGAATCGAGAAGCTGGTCCGCGATCTGCGGGTCCACCAGATCCTCGAAGGCACGAACGAGATCATGCGGGTGATCATCTCCCGCAAGAGCACAGGAGTGGGATAAATGACGACCTCCCCCGATGACGAGGCGACAGTCATCATTCGGACAGTCGGTGCGCTCGGTCGCATCGAACTCAACAAGCCCAAGGCGATCAACGCCCTGTCCACCGACATGGTGCAGACGATCGACCGGGCGCTGCGGCAGTGGGCCACGGACACCCAGGTGGCCGCGGTGCTCATCACCGGCCGCGGCGAGCGCGGACTGTGCGCGGGAGGTGACATCAAGGCGATCCATCGCGACCTCACGGAGGGCGCGAACGCCGGCAACATGACCTTCTGGGCCGACGAGTACGCGATGAACCACCTCATCGCCGAGTACCCGAAGCCCTTCGTCGCGATCCTCGACGGGATCACCATGGGCGGCGGCGTGGGCGTCTCCGTCCACGGCTCGCACCGGCTGGTCACCGAGACCACCAAGGTGGGCATGCCGGAGACCGGGATCGGGCTGTTCCCCGACGTCGGCGGCACCTACCTGCTCGCGCAGCTCCCGAGCGAGGTCGGGATGTACATGGGACTGACCGGCCAACCGGTCGGACCCGGAGCAGCGATCGCCTACGGCCTCGCGGACACGTACATCGACCGCGACCGGATCCCCGAGCTCGTCGAGGCCCTCGAGGCCGAGGCCTTCGCCGTCGACACGGTCATCGCCCGCTTCGCCGGCGAGGCCCCGGAGAACGAGCTCTCCGTGGCCGAGGGGTGGATCGCCGCGTGCTTCTCCGCCGACTCCGTCGTCGAGATCATCGACCGGCTGCGGCAGCACCCGAACGAGGACGCGCAGAAGACGGCGGAGCTGCTCGGGACGAAGTCCCCGCGCTCGCTCGCGGTGACCTTCGAGATGATCCGCACCGCGAAGGACATGAAGCTCGAGGAGGTCCTCGAACGGGATCTCCGCGCCGCCTCGGAGATCGGCCGACGGCCCGACCTCACCGAGGGCATCCGCGCCCAGGTCATCGACAAGGACCGCAATCCGCAGTGGGACCCGCCCACGCTGGCCGGGATCACCGAGGACGAGATCCGGGCCATTCTCGACACCGAACAGGAGAGGACGGTCTTCCCATGACCGATTTCGACACCGTGCTCGTGGAGAAGGGTGAGGGCTACGGCATCATCACCCTCAACCGCCCCAAGGCCCTCAACGCGCTGAATCTGCAGGTGCTCACCGACGTCACCGCGGCCGCCGCGCAGCTCGATGCCGATCCCGAGGTGTCGGCGATCATCATCACCGGCGCGGACCGCGCGTTCGCCGCCGGAGCCGACATCAAGGAGATGCAGAGCCTCGACTTCGCGACCGCGTACAAGGCCGATTGGTTCGCCGGGTGGACCCGCCTGTCCGAGGTCCGGGTGCCGATCATCGCCGCGGTCAACGGCTTCGCGCTCGGCGGCGGCTGCGAGCTCGCGATGATGTGCGACATCCTCGTCGCCTCGACCAAGGCGAAGTTCGGCCAGCCCGAGATCAACCTCGGGGTGCTCCCCGGGATGGGCGGCTCCCAACGACTGACCCGTGCGATCGGCAAGGCCAAGGCGATGGACCTGTGCCTCACCGGCCGGATGATCGGGGCCGAGGAGGCCGAGCGCTCCGGGCTCGTCGCCCGCGTCGTCGAGCACGAGCAGCTGCTCGACGAGGCGAAGGAGATCGCCGCGACGATCGCGTCGAAGTCGCAGATCGCCTCGGCGATGGTCAAGGAGGCGATCGACGTCGCCTTCGAGACCACGCTCGAGCAGGGCCTGCGCTACGAGCGGCGGCTGTTCCACGCCTCGCTCGCGACGAACGACCAGAGCGAAGGCATGGCCGCCTTCGTCGAGAAGCGCGAACCGGGCTTCACCCACACCTGAGCCGGCGGCGGGTGCCGGGCGCGGGCACGACTCCGGTCGGCCCCCCCGCGCACCCGCTCCTGCGCACCCGGGCGCGCAGGTGCGGTCGATGGTCGTGTACCGGACGTTCGTTCGCCGGCCCGAAGCGAAGCACGCGACACCCCTCCCCCGTGAGCGCCATGAGTTCCCCCAGGTCAGAGAACCGGGCTGGGGGATCTCCACATTCAGTCAGCCCTGACTCTTTCACTGCGCCTGCAGGTACGTTAAAGTTTCTTGGGAGAGGCGTCCGCGGACGCCCGCGTCATCGTCGACATTCTGAGGAGAACTCATGGCCCTGCCCGAGGTGCTCACCCGCCCGCTGCGACTGCCCGTCATCGCATCCCCGCAGTTCATCGCATCCGGACCGGAGCTCGTCAAGGCCCAGTGCCAGGCCGGCGTGATCGGGGCGTTCCCCACGCTCAACGCCCGCCCGCTGCCGATGCTCGACGAGTGGTTCCAGGACATCCGGGAGTCCAACGAAGCCTACGCCAAGGCCCATCCGGGCGAGCCCGTGGGCACCTTCGCCGCGAACCTCATCGTCCACAAGACGAACAACCGGCTCGAGGAGGACCTCGAGCTCGTGGTCAAGCACGAGGTGCCGCTCGTCATCACCTCGCTCGGCGCCCGCGAGGACGTGTACGAGGCCGTCCACTCCTACGGCGGCGTGGTGCTCCACGACGTCATCAACAACCGGTTCGCGCACAAGGCGATCGAGAAGGGTGCCGACGGCCTCATCCCCGTGGCCGCCGGTGCCGGCGGTCACGCCGGACCGCAGTCGCCCTTCGCCCTCATGCGGGAGATCCGTGCCTGGTTCGACGGCCCGATCGCCCTGTCCGGCGCGATCGCCCACGGCCAGTCGATCCTCGCCGCCCTCGCGACGGGCGCGGACTTCGCCTACATCGGCTCGGCGTTCCTCTCCACCCCGGAGGCGAACATCCAGGACGGCTACCGGAACATGATCGTCGAGTCCGGCGCCGACGACATCGTCTACTCCAACCTCTTCACCGGCGTCCACGGCAACTACCTGCGCGGCTCGATCGAGGCCGCCGGCCTCGACCCGAACGCCCTCCCGGAGTCCGATCCCTCGAAGATGAACTTCGGCTCCGGCGGCAACACCAAGGCCAAGGCGTGGAAGGACATCTGGGGCTCCGGCCAGGGCGTCGGCGCGATCACCGAGTCCCTGCCGACCGCGGACCTCGTCGCGCGTTTCGCCGACGAGTTCGAGCAGGCGAAGAAGGACCTCTACGCGCGGCTCGGCGACTGAGCACGCTTCGGCGAGAGCGCGCGGGTCCACGACTGAGCTTGGTCCCACGATCGAGAACGGTTCCACGATGAGCACGCTCCGGCGCTCGGACGCGACCCCGCGTCCGAGCGCCGTCGCCGTCCCCGCCGTCCCCGCCGTCCCCGCCGTGACGGGATTCTAAGCTGAGGCCATGGGAGTCCTCGTCGCGGCGGCGTTCGCGTTCATCTGGTCGACGGGATTCGTCGTCGGCCGCTTCATCCACGGCGCCGCAGAGCCCAATGTGTTCCTCGCGCTGCGGTTCGGGATCGCCGCCGTGCTCCTGTTCGCCGTCTGCGCGATCCGGCGTCCGGCGATGCCGGATGCCCGCACCGTCGGCGCGCACCTGGGGATCGGCGCGCTCGTCAACGGCGTGTACCTGTGCCTCGTCTACGTCGCGATCGCCGAGGGCCTGCCGGCCGGCATCATGGCCCTGTTCGGCGGTTGGCAGCCGGTGCTCACCGTGCTCGTCGTCGCGCTCCTCACCCGGCGGGCGCCGCGGGTCGCCGTGGTCCTCGGCATCGCGGTGTCGCTCGCCGGGCTCGTGCTCGTGCTCGGGCCCGGGATGCGCAGCGGCGCGATCACCCCGCTCCTCCTCGTCCTCGCCGTGCTCGCGATCACCGGGCTGACGTTCGGCACGATGCTCCAGCCGCGCGTGCGCACTGCGGCGATGCTGCCCTCGCTCGCCTGGCAGATGACCGGCGGCGCGCTCGTCGCAGTGGTGGGGGCGCTACTGCTCGGCGAGCGGCTGCCCGGCCCCAGCCTGCAGCTGTTCGGCGCGCTCGCGTGGTCGGTGCTCGGGATCTCCGTGGTCGGGATGGCGCTCATGCTCCACCTCGTGCGCACGACCTCGCCGACGACCGTGGCGATCGTCGTGCTCGCCGCCCCGCCGCTCGCCGCGGTGCAGACGTACTTGCTGTTCGGCGACACACTCACGCTCCTCCAGATGGCCGGCGTCGTCGTGTCGCTCGTCGGGGTGGGAGTGGCCCGGGTCGCCGAGGCGCGCTCAGCTCTTCCTGGACGCGGCGGCCCCGCGTCGGAGGCCGACGGAGAGGATCCCGCCGGCCGCCGGCTCGGATGAGCGGGCCGCCGGCGCTGATGAGCGCAGCGCCGACTGAGATGGGCGGTCGCCTGCTCAGAGGAGCCAGAACACGAGGCCGACGAGCATGAAGTAGAGCGAGTTCGGCAGCGCGAGGAGCATCGTCTTCACCGGATCGACCTTCGTCTTGAGCGTCGCACCGACGAGCCCGCACACGACGAAGGCGGTGAGCCCCACCGGTGGGAGGTTCTGCGCTCCCGAGGCGATGTGCGAGGCACCGAGGGCCACGTTCACCGGGTCGGCGGCCGAGGCGAGCAGGATGGGGGCGGCGAACGGGATGACGACCGTCTGCGCGGTGGTCTGCGAGCCGGTGAGCATGCCGAGCACCGCGAGACCGATGAACCCGCCGAATGCCACCGCCTGGGAGTCGAGGCCCTCGGCGGCCGCGGAGACCTGATCCACCGCGCCGGAGGCGTAGAACATCCCGACCATGAAGCCGGCGCAGAGCTGGATGAGCAGTGTCTGGCGCACGTTCCCGAGGCCGGTCGCGACGATGCTGCCGGCCTGCCGACGGGCACGGGGGTAGCACAGGGTGACGAGGGTGGAGACGATGATCGCGAGCACGACGACGTGGACGAGACCCTTGACGACCGGCACGGTCCCGAGCGTGGCGACGAGTCCGCCGAGGCCGGGCACCGCGGTGAAGACGTTGAGGCCGAAGCCGCTGTTGAGGATGACGATGGCGATGAGCACGGCGAGCGGCCCGAACACCGGCCAGGTGCGGCCGAGCATCGTGCCCAGCGGTTCGCTGGGACGCAGCTCGGGCGGCAGGGTACGGCCCTTCACGAAGCGGAAGGATTCGAGGACCGCGAGGACGAGGGCGATGGTCACGGTGATGTAGGCGATGAGGACGACGGGACCCGGGTCGGTCCCGACGAGGGAGGCGGAGAGGAAGACCGCCTGCGCGATCGGCGGCATGATCGAACCGATCGAGGCACCGACCATGATCATCATCGCGATCTGCTCGGGCTTGACCTTGAGCTCGGCGAGCGCGGTGATGACGAGGAAGCCGATGACGGTGGCGGCGGCGATCGCGTCGCCGAGCAGGGAGCCGGCGAGGGTCAGAGTGATGAAGATCGCTGCGATGAGGCCTTTGGGCGAGCCCCCGAACAGGCTGCGCAGGGTGTCGAGGACCGCGGTCATCGTGCCGAGCCGCACCTGCGATTCGGCATAGATCGCGCCGAACAGGCTCAGCGTCATGACCCAGGCGAGCTTGTCGACGCCGTCGACCACGCCGAGCGCGAACTCCCCCGGGCCCACCCCTCCGATCAGCGCGGCCGCCACGCCGGCGATGAGGAGTGCCGCTCGGATGTCCCCACCGATGAGGGGGATCCGTCTGACGAGCGCGACGAGGAACAGCAGGGCGATCGGAACGATGACGACGAGCACGGGCACCTCCGGAGCGGACTCGGGCAGGCCTGGGGATCAGGCGGGAACCGATGTGCTGTGCATCATATCCGGGCGCACGGACGCACTGACGCACAGAGGGCAGGGTACCGGAGGCGCCGCGCCAGTTGCGTCTTAGCCTTGATCCACCGATTCGCTTGATGGCAAGGGGCTCACTCGGATTCGAGTGCGAACGCGGTGCGAGGGCAGGAAGTAGTGTCCCGGTCTCTCACCGGTCTCTTCCACATAGATGATTCCCCGGGGTCTCCTCCAGACCCTGCGGCGTCGTGCTCGAGCAGGAGCGAATCGGTCAGGACAATGATCGTGTAGGTGGGCTCAGAGCCGCGTGCCAGAGTCGTGCGAATTCCGTCGCCCACGGCCACCGTCTCGGCAGGTGCACAATCAGCTTCCTGGCCCGGTGAGCGATCCGGGCCGGGATGCCGATGATCCGTGTCCGCAGCGTCTGAGCGTGCACTTTGCTCATCCGTCCACCGATGAGTCCGGCAGCAGCCCGCAGCAGGTTGTGTGTGATCGCTGCGACTGCTACCCAGGCGGCGTTGGCGTTGAACACCCCAGAGGGCATATGTGCCAGGGCACCGTTCTTCAGCTCCGCATTGATCTGCTCGATGATCGCGTGCTTGCGGTGGATGTGATCAGCAGCGACGGTGTCGAAACGGTCTTTGTCCACCGTGGTGAAGAACGCGTGATAGCGGAACAAGTCGAACAATGGGTCCTGCCCGGCAGTGCGTTTGGTCTCGTTGAGTTCAGGGATGCGGCGGACCACCAAGCGGCCGGCGGCGTGCAGGGACTTCTTCTTCGAGGTGAATGCGGTGAACGGGACCTCGGCGACTTCGGCCTTCGAAATCCAGGCCCTGGTCTCTTCGTCGTAGATCGCTTCGGGGTATTCGATGCCAGTCCATGCGCCGTCGCTGATTGTTCCGATCGTTGCTTTGACCTTCTTGTCCATGCGGACCGTGATCGATACTTCAGCCCCGGCATCCCGGGCGGCTTTGGTCACAGTCGAGGAGTAGTACGCCGAATCAGCCCTGACCAGGGCTGGGAGGCCGGAGTTGATTCGGGTCGTGGTGGCCAGAGCGTCGGCGACGAACTTGTCAGCACCCCGGGCTGACGAGGTTGAGCCCTTGCGCAGGCGCTGGCCGACGATGATCTGGCCGGAGTCGCCCGTCGATGCGGTCGCCAACAGTGCGTTGAGGCCACGACTGCCTTGGTAGCCGAATCCAGCTCCCTGCTTCGACGCGGAGTGGACATCGATGACGGTGTCGTCGACATCGACGAACACCATCGCTTGTCCAGTGTCTTCGCTGGCTGGTAGCAGCGGTGTGTGCTCGTTGAGGTTGGTCAGGAAACGGGAAGAGATCGCGTCGAGTTGCCGGACGTGGCCGAAGGCGAACGAGCGCAGGAACGACCCCAGGGTCGAGGGCGCGTAGACACGATCGAAGAGGTGCTGCATGCCGCCGTGGCGGAGGATGTTCATGTCATCGATCGAGTCGGCCCCGGCAGCCATTCCCGCGACCAGGGTAGCCAGTTTCGGTGCCGGGTTCGCGCCCTTGTCGGCTCCGGTGGTGGTCACGGTCAGACGGTCTTCGGCGAGGTCTGGCAGGCCCGCCATCTGGGCGAGGCTCATGATCGGGACGAGCCCGGTAGTGGCCGTCAGGTTCGCATCGTCGAAGGAGTGAGACACAGACGCGGGTGTGTGGTTGAATAGCACCTGAGAGGTGCCCCTTTCTTGAACGGGAATGTTGACTTCGAACATCATCATTTTCCCAGTTCAGAAGGGGCATTTCCATTTCACGCGCGGCTTGATCCGGCTACTCGCATCGGTGGATCAAGGCTTAGCCGGTCCCGGAGCCGTGCCGGTTGTCGACCTCGGCGGCGTCCTTGTCATCGCGGTGGATGCCGGTCCGCGGATCGATCTCTAGGAGGAACGCACGGATCTCCACGAGGTGGTCATCCGGGGTGGGCCGACTGACGATCGGGCTGCCGGAGAACCAGTACCCGGGATTCGGCCCGCAGAGCCAGTCGTGGTCCACGGTGCCGTCCGCGCGCCGGGCGATCGCGAACACCTCGCCGTCGATGGTGACCCGCATGGATGGCATGAAGCCCAGTCAAACAGGTTTCAAGCTATGAGGCGACCACAAAGCCAGAGACTTTTTTGAGGTAGGAACGAGAAGTGCGATGCCGGATATGAAGCACAGAGCTTCAGGAGCCGATGCTCGGGATAGCCTGGGAGCATCATTTATCGCGTCGGAAGGACCCACAATGACCAGTGTCGGTGACCAGCTGCAACTAATTGCTCGAAAACTGAAGAACACACGCGAGAGCATCGCGACAGAAGAAGCGACGAAGACAACGCTGATCATGCCTTTCATCAGGGATGTGCTTGGCTTCGATGTGTTCGACGTCAACGAGGTCATCCCCGAATTTGTAGCTGATGTGGGCCTGAAGAAGGGCGAGAAGATTGATTTCGCAATCGTCAATGAGGGCGAGGTAGCGATACTCATCGAGTGCAAGAAGGTCAGCGAACCTCTAAACCTCGACAATGCCTCCCAACTATTCCGCTACTTCCATGTCACTACTGCTCGGATTGCAGTGTTGACGAACGGCAACGAGTACCGCTTCTATACCGATCTCGACGAGCCGAACAAGATGGATTCGAAGCCTTTCCTCGAGCTGAACCTCGACGACATCGATTCTGCGCTGGTACCGGAGATCGAGAAGCTCAGCAAGCAGAACTTCGATCTCGACTCAGTCCTCGGCGCCGCAGAAGAACTGAAGTACGTTTCATCTGCCAAGCGGGTCTTCGCCGGAGAAGCCAAGGAGATTTCTTGGGACATGGCAAGCTTGGTGATTTCGCGCATCTATCCTGGGCGACTCACCCAACGAATCCGCGATCAGCTCACCCCTCTGGTGGGAAAGGGGCTCAATCAGTTCATCTCGGATCAGGTGAACAATCGGTTAAAGGCAGCCCTCAGTGACAACGGCGAAGAGCCTGATTCTTCGTCTGAACCGACCGTCGCCGAAGAACAGGTCGACTTGGTCGACGGACTTGAGACTACAGAGGAAGAACTTCAGGCCTTCCGAATCATTCAGGCCATCGTGGCTCAGGACGTTGATCCGAATCGCATTCACTACCGTGACGCGAAGTCATACTGCGCGATTCTGTTCGATGACAATAACCGGAAGGCAGTCTGCCGACTTCGATTTAATAACACCGATCGACTCCGGGTCGGTCTCATCAAGGAAGACAAGTCTGAAGATGTGCGCGATCTGGATCGGGTAACCGACCTGTACTCGTTCGCCGATCAGATTCGCGAAGCGGCAAGACGCTACCTGTGACACGGAGAATGGGGGCACCGTTGACGGCCAGTTCGTCGACAGTGTCGACCCGTCTCCAAGTAGGACATCGTAGATGTTTCACCGAACGACAGCGCCCCGCCTGACTGCGTGAACAGTCCTGCGGGGCGCCGGCCCGGGATCGGGGTGGTCTCAGAAGTCCCAGTCTTCGTCCTCGGTGTTCTCGGCCTTGCCGATGACGTAGGAGGATCCGGAGCCGGAGAAGAAGTCGTGGTTCTCATCCGCGTTGGGCGACAGTGCCGACAGGATCGCCGGGTTCACGTCGGTCACGCTCGAGGGGAACATCGCCTCGTAGCCCAGGTTCATCAGCGCCTTGTTGGCGTTGTAGTGGAGGAACTTCTTGACGTCCTCCGCCAGGCCCACCGGGTCGTAGAGGTCGTGGGTGTACTGGACCTCGTTCTCGTAGAGCTCGAAGAGCAGCTCGTAGGTGTAGTCCTTGAGCTCCTGCTTCTTCGTGTCGTCGACCTTCTCGAGCCCGCGCTGGTACTTGTAGCCGATGTAGTACCCGTGGACGGCCTCATCGCGGATGATGAGGCGGATGAGGTCGGCGGTGTTGGTGAGCTTGGCGTGGCTCGACCAGTACATCGGCAGGTAGAAGCCGGAGTAGAAGAGGAACGACTCGAGCAGGGTCGAGGCGACCTTGCGCTTGAGCGGATCGTCCCCGCGATAGTACTTGAGGATGATGTCGGCCTTGCGCTGCAGGCTCTGGTTCTCCGTCGACCAGCGGAAGGCGTCGTCGATCTGCCGGGTCGAGGCCAGCGTCGAGAAGATCGAGGAGTACGACTTCGCGTGCACGCTCTCCATGAACGCGATGTTCGTGTACACCGCCTCCTCGTGCGGGGTCAGCGCATCCGGGATGAGCGACACCGCGCCGACCGTGCCCTGGATCGTGTCGAGCAGGGTGAGCCCGGTGAACACGCGCATGGTCAGCGTCTTCTCGTCCTCGGTCAGCGTCGCCCACGACTGCACGTCGTTGGACAGCGGCACCTTCTCCGGCAGCCAGAAGTTGGCCGTCAGGCGGTCCCAGACCTCGCCGTCGATGTCGTCGACGATGCGGTTCCAGTTGATCGCGTCGACGTGCGACACGAGGGTGAGCTTCTCACTCATGAATACTCCTGAAGAATGTGGGTGTGTCCGTTCGGCCCGGCCCGATCCGCGGGCGCCGCGCGGCGGTGCCGCACGGCGCCCTGGTCGGTCAGAGCATGCAGGACACGCAGCCCTCGACCTCGGTCCCCTGCAGCGCGAGCTGCCGGATCCGGATGTAGTAGATCGTCTTGATGCCCTTGCGCCAGGCGTAGATCTGCGCCCGGTTGACGTCACGGGTGGTGGCGGTGTCCTTGAAGAACAGCGTCAGCGACAGCCCCTGGTCCACGTGCTTCGTGGCCTCGGCGTAGGTGTCGATGATCTTCTCGTAGCCGATCTCGTACGCGTCCTCGTAGTACTCGAGGTTGTCGTTCGTCATGAACGGCGCCGGGTAGTACACGCGGCCGATCTTGCCCTCCTTGCGGATCTCGATCCGCGAGGCGACGGGGTGGATCGACGAGGTCGAGTTGTTGATATAGGAGATCGAGCCGGTCGGCGGGACCGCCTGGAGGTTCTGGTTGTACATCCCGTGCTCGGCGACCTGCGCCTTGAGCTCGGCCCAGTCCTGCTGCGTCGGGATCGACACCCCGGCCTCGGCGAACAGCTCGGCGATCCGCGCGGTGGCCGGTGCCCACTCCTGCTCGGTGTACTTGTCGAAGTACTCGCCCGAGGCGTACTTCGACTTCTCGAAGCCGGCGAAGGTCCGCCCGCGCTCCTTGGCGATCTCCATGGAGGCCCGCACGCAGTGGTAGGCCACGGTGTAGAAGTACATGTTCGTGAAGTCGAGGCCCTCCTCGGATCCGTAGTGGATCCGCTCGCGGGCGAGGTACCCGTGGAGGTTCATCTGCCCCAGCCCGATCGCGTGCGACATGTCGTTGCCGCGGGCGATCGAGGGCACCGAGTCGATGTCCGAGGTCTCCGACACCGCGGTGAGCCCGCGGATCGCGGTCTCCACCGTCTGCCCGAAGTTCTCCGAGTCCATGGTCAGCGCGATGTTGAGCGAGCCGAGGTTGCAGGAGATGTCCTTGCCGACCTGGTCGTAGCTCAGGTCCGCGTTGTAGGTCGTCGGCTCCGACACCTGGAGGATCTCCGAGCACAGGTTCGACATGGTGATCCGGCCGTCGATCGGGTTGGCGCGGTTCACGGTGTCCTCGAACATGATGTACGGGTAGCCGGACTCGAACTGGATCTCCGCGAGCGTCTGGAAGAACTCGCGGGCGTTGATCTTCGACTTCTTGATCCGCGCGTCGTCGACCATCTCGTGATACTTCTCCGTCACCGAGATCTCGGTGAAGGGCACGCCGTAGACCTGCTCGACGTCGTACGGGCTGAAGAGGTACATGTCCTCGTTGGTCTTCGCGAGCTCGAAGGTGATGTCGGGGACGACCACGCCGAGGCTGAGCGTCTTGATCCGGATCTTCTCATCGGCGTTCTCGCGCTTGGTGTCGAGGAAACGGTAGATGTCCGGGTGGTGGGCGTTGAGGTACACCGCGCCGGCACCCTGGCGGGCGCCGAGCTGGTTGGCGTAGGAGAAGGAGTCCTCGAGCAGCTTCATCACCGGGATGACGCCGGAGGACTGGTTCTCGATCTTCTTGATCGGCGCGCCGGACTCCCGGATGTTCGTCAGCGAGAAGGCCACGCCGCCGCCGCGCTTGGACAGCTGCAGGGCGGAGTTGATCGAGCGGCCGATCGACTCCATGTTGTCCTCGATACGCAGCAGGAAGCACGACACGAGCTCGCCGCGTTGCTTCTTGCCGGCGTTGAGGAACGTCGGGGTGGCCGGCTGGAAGCGACCGGTGATGATCTCCTCCATGAGCGCCATGGCGAGCTTCTCGTCGCCGCGGGCGAGGAACAGCGCGACCATGACCACGCGATCCTCGAAGCGCTCGAGGAAGCGCTTGCCGTCGAAGGTCTTGAGCGTGTACGAGGTGTAGAACTTGAACGCGCCGAGAAAGGTCTGGAAGCGGAACTTGTGCTGGTACGCCGCCTGGGACAGCTGCTGGATGAACGCGAAGGAGTACTGGTCGAGCACCTCCTTCTCGTAGTAGTCGTGCTCGACGAGGTAGCGCAGCTTCTCCTCGAGGTCGTGGAAGAACACCGTGTTGGTGTTGACGTACTGGAGGAAGAACTGGCGAGCGGCCTGCTTGTCGCGCTCGAACTGGATGCGGCCATCCGCATCGTAGAGGTTGAGCATCGCGTTGAGGGCGTGGTAGTCGAGGTCGGTGTCCTCGCGGATGATCGCCTCTAGGTCGCGGTCGTGCGTAGTCGTTGACACAGTGAATCCAATCCTTCGTCGACGTTCTCGACATCGTCCTCGGTGCCGAGGAGTTCGAACCGGTACAGCAGCGGTACCCGGCATTTGTCGGCCACCCGGTGGGCGGCCCTGCAGTAGTCCTCGCCGAAGTTCGTGTTCCCGGCACCGATGACTCCGACGAGATTGTCCCGGTTGCCTCTGACATTGAGGAACTTGATGACCTGTCTGGGCACCGCCCCGCGGTTGGAGCCGGCGCCGTAGGTGGGTGTGATGAGCACGAACGGCTCACCCACGATGGGAGTGTCCGACCGGGTCAGCAGCGGCAGGCGCAGGCTCGGGTGCCTGAGCTTGCCGGCGAACCGGTGGGTGTACTCCGAGCCGCTGGAGTAGTAGACGACGAGCATCTCATGCGACGACGGAGGCGGCGCCCTGTCCGGAGGAGATCGCGGCGATCTTGTCCGGGCGGAAGCCCGACCAGTGGTCGTTGTCGGTGACGACGACGGGCGCCTGCATGTACCCCATGGCCTTGACGACGTCGAGCGCGTTCGGGTCCTTGCTCAGGTCGACCGAGCGGTACTCGATGCCCTTGGAGTCGAGGGCGCGGTAGGTCGCGTTGCACTGCACGCAGGCCGGCTTGGTGTACACGGTGATCATTCTGCTGTCCTCCGAAGACGTGTGTTCTCGCGGTCATCCAGGGCTGTCCGCCGGTCTCCGCTGGAGCCGCGCCGGGTTTCTCCGCGTCCGCGGCCCAACCACTAGATGTTGTGTCTGCACTCGAGAGTACCCCTAGATCGTGTGTTACACCAGTGTCATTTCTCACGGCGCGGCGCTGTGCACATGGGGTGCACAGGGGTCGCGGCGCCCTCCACAGGAGGCGAATCACACCGGTGTGGTTCCACCACCTGCGACGATGGCCGCCGAGGTGCGCCGGCACCGCTCGCCGACCCCGCTCCCGTCCACCGTCCGTCCCCAGGCGGAGGTCGACAATCCACAGGAAAAAACTTCCCGCCGACGGTGTGTCCGGACTTCTGTGTCCGATCGAGGCCGTCATGTGACCGGACTGCCACAGCATCCGTCCCGCCGTGTCCGGACCCCCGTCTAATCTGGGATCACCGTCCCCACCACCCCACCGCACGACAGCCCCACCGCACCCCAGCACCATCGCACCGCAGAACCGACCGCACCGCAGCACTGACCGCACCGCTGCACTGACCGCACCGGCACCCGCCCCGCGAGAGGACACCCGATGAGCCAGCCCAACCCGGCGAACACGCAGGAGATCACCCAGGCCGCGACGATCCTGTCCTCCGTGGAGAAGCACCTCGACCGCTTCGTCGTCGGACAGGGCCGCCTGCGCGAGACCCTGGCGCTCGGCCTCCTCACCGGCGGGCACCTCCTCCTCGAATCGGTGCCGGGCCTGGCGAAGACCACCGCGGCCGCCGCGCTCGCCGGCGCCGTGGGCGGCGAGTTCGCCCGCATCCAGTGCACCCCCGACCTGCTGCCGAGCGACATCATCGGCTCGCAGATCTACAACTCCTCCACCGGCCGGTTCGAGATCCAGCTCGGCCCGGTGCACGCGAACATCGTCCTCCTCGACGAGATCAACCGCTCGAGCGCCAAGACGCAGAGCGCCATGCTCGAGGCGATGCAGGAGAAGCAGACGACGATCGGCGGCACCCGCTTCGACCTCCCCTCCCCCTTCCTCGTCATGGCCACGCAGAACCCGATCGAGCAGGAGGGCACCTACCAGCTGCCCGAGGCCCAGCTCGACCGCTTCATGATCAAGGACGTCCTCGACTACCCGGGCCCGGGCGAGGAGCTCGAGATCCTGCGCCGGCTCGACGCCGGGGTGTTCGACGTCGAGAGCCCCCCGGAGCCGGCCTGCACGCTCGAGGACGTCCGCACCCTGCAGCGCTATGCGCGCAGCATCTACATCGACCCCGCGATCAGCCGCTACCTCGTGGAGATCGTGTCGGCCACCCGGCAGGCCTCGCGCTACATCGGCCCGCTCGCCCAGTTCATCGAGTGCGGCGCCTCCCCGCGCGCCTCGATCGCGTTCACCAACGCCTCCCGCGCGCTCGCGATGATCCGCGGCCGCAACTACGTCATCCCCGAGGACGTCAAGGACCTCGCGGTGCGGATCCTCCGCCACCGCATCCTGCTGAACTTCGAGGCCGTCGCGGAGAACATCCCGGTCGAGCGCGTCATCGGCGAGCTCCTCGGCGCGATCAGGACGCCCTGATGGCCGCGCTGCTCACCAAGGTCAAGGCGCGGATGACCATCCACGCCCACCGCCGCACCCGGGGTCTCCTCCAGGGCGACTACGCCTCGGTGTTCCACGGCCACAGCCTCGACTTCGACGACCTGCGCGAATACGTCCCCGGCGACGAGGTGCGCGACATCGACTGGAAGGCCACCGCCCGGCACTCGACCCCGCTCGTCAAGCGCTACGTCGCCCACCGTCGGCACGCGCTCGCACTCGTCGTCGACTCCGGGATGGACTTCGAGGCCGTCGCCGCCTCCGGGGAGCCCAAGCGCGAGCTCGCGATCCTGCTCGCCGGCATGGCCGGCTACCTCGCGGTGCGCCACGGCGACGACGTCATGCTCGTCCACGGAGACGCCCGCACCACCCGCTCGACGCCGTCGAAGGGCACCGAGGCCCACCTCGAGCAGCTGCTGCGCCGCATCCAGGCCGCCGGCCGGAACTCCGCCGGCTCCCGCATCGCGACCCAGCTCCAGTGGGTCGCCGACACCCTGCGCCGGCGCATGATCGTCCTCGTCATCGCCGACGACACCCCGGTGTCCGAGGAGCACCTGCCGCTGCTGCGCCGGCTCGCCGCGCAGCACGAGATCATGTGGCTCACCATCGCCGATGCCGACCTCTCCGCGCTCGGCGGGACCGCCGGCACCCCGTACGACGTGCTCGCCGCCGAGCCCACCGGGGTCCCCGACGAGCTCCTGTCCGGCCGCGCGCTGTGGGACGAGTACCACCGGGCGGAGACCGCGCGCCGGGCGCAGACCGAGCAGACGCTGCGCCGCGCCGGCATCCCGCACGTGCGCGTCGCCCATTCCCACGAGGCGCTGTGGCAGCTGCGCCGGCTCATGAAGAGGCAGCGCCGTGAACGCCGCTGAGCTCCATCCGCTGCTCCCCGCCTCCGACTGGTGGCTCGTCGCCGCAGCGGGAGCGATCGCCGGGTTCCTCGTGCTCGCCGGCTGGCCCGTCTTCGCCCGCCTGTGGGCGCACTCCGGGGCGCGGGCGGACGGCCCGGCCCACGTGCCCGGCCACACCCGCCGCGAGTACCTCTCGAAGATCGACGCGCTCGACACCGCATGGCGCGCAGGCGAGCTCAGCGAGCGCGAGGTCGCCCAGCGCCTCGGCACGATCGTGCGCCGGTTCGCCCGCTCCGCCTGGGGCATCGACGTCAGCCACATGACGCTCGCCGAGCTCCGCGCCCACCGGATCGAGCCGATCGCCGTCGCCGTCTCCCGCCTCTACGCCGCCGAGTTCTCCGACGAGGCCGCGATCGACTGCCGAGCCGAGCTCGGCGCCGCCCGGAAGCTGGTGGGACGATGGTCCTGAAGTTCTGGTGGCTCGCCCTCGCCCTCATCCCGGTCGCCGGCCTCACGGTGTGGCTGCTGTCCCGGCCCGGCCGGGCGCGCGCCGGCACCGTGCCCGTCGCCCGCATCCACCGCCTCACCGGCCTGCGCGAGTTCGCGCGCCGCCGGCGGCGTCTGCTGTGGGGTGCGATCGCGGTGTTCCTCGTGTCCGCCTTCGCTGCCCTGTCCGCGCTCGCCGGGATCGCCCGGCCGGCCCGCACGGAGACGATCAACCCCGAGCGGCACCTGCGCGACGTCGTGCTGTGCCTCGACGCCTCGGGCTCGATGACCTCCTACGACGCGCAGATCATCGAGTCCTACATCGAGATGATCCAGTCCTTCGACGGGGAGCGGATCGGGATGACGGTGTTCAACTCCACCGCGGTCTCGGTGTTCCCCCTCACCGACGACTACCTCATGGTCGAGGAGTTCCTCACCGAGGCCAAGCGCGGCTTCGAGACCGGCGGCCTCGAGGGCACGGACTTCTTCGCCGGCACCGTCGACACGGAGATCGGCGGCTCCTCGCTCATCGGCGACGGCCTCACCTCGTGCGTGGACAGCTTCGACAAGAAGGGCGAGGAGCGCAGCCGCTCGATCATCTTCGCCACCGACAACCAGATCGCCGGCACCCCGATCTTCACCCTCGCCG
Source organism: Brevibacterium sp. NPDC049920 (assembly GCF_040656435.1). Taxonomy (NCBI): domain Bacteria; kingdom Bacillati; phylum Actinomycetota; class Actinomycetes; order Micrococcales; family Brevibacteriaceae; genus Brevibacterium; species Brevibacterium sp. NPDC049920. The sequence continues at coordinate 16,880 of NZ_JBFAMF010000017.1, read as the reverse complement.
AGGCCACGGAGATCGCCGTCGAGGAGGAGGTCCGGGTCTACACGCTCGCCCCCCGCTCCCTGTTCGCCGGCTCGGAGATCAGCGAGCTGCAGGACACCGCGCGGACCACCGGTGGGGCCCACCACCAGCTCGGCTCCGCTCAGGCCACCGACGGCATCGTCGAGGACATCCAGCAGCAGGAGGCGCAGAAGACCGACGCGAAGTCGGTCACCCTGGTCCACGACCAGCCGATCGTCCCGCTCACCCTGACGCTGCTCGGGATCATCGCCTGCTTCGTCCTCGCCTGGAGGTTCACCCTGTGATGTCCGAGCTGATGTTCCAGCCCGTCCTCCCCTGGCCGGCGCTCGTCGCCCTCTTCGTCCTGCTCGTCGGCGGGTGCGTGACGCTGGCCGTCCTCACCCCCGCCCGGCGCACCCGCTGGCTGCTGCGCGCCGGCGCGCTCCTCGTGCTCGCCGCGGCCTTCACCCGCCCGGGCGTCCCGCTGGAGACGGCGAGCCAGTCGACCGCGGCGGCCGCCGACGTGTTCGTCCTCGTCGACACCACCGCCTCGATCGTGGCGGAGGACTACGACGGGCAGCGGCCGCGCCTCGACGGCGTCAAGGAGGACATGCGCTCGCTCCTCGAGCAGCTGCCCGGGGCGCGGGTGAGCATGGTGACCTTCGGGTCGAGCGCGGCCGTGCGGGTGCCGCTCACCACCGACCACTCGGCGTTCGCCTCCGCGATCGAGACCGTCGGCCCGGAGGTCACCCTGTACTCCGGCGGCAGCTCGGTGACCGAGGCGCGCGCACTCCTGCTCGAGCGGCTCGCCGCCGCAGAGGAGCAGAACCCCGACAACGCCCGCCTCGTGTACTACTTCGGCGACGGCGAGCAGACCGCCAGCACGGCTCCGGAGTCGATGTCCGAGATCGCCGCGCAGATCGACGGCGGCGCGGTGTTCGGCTACGGCACGCAGAGCGGCGGGCCGATGAAGGAGACCCAGTCGTACTACTCGACCCGCGACGACGGCACCTACATCACCGACAGCACCACCGGCGACCGGGCGCTGTCCGTCATCGACGAGGACCAGTTGCGCACGATCGCCGCCGACCTCGGCGTCGACTACCACCACCGCTCGGCCGGCACCCCGTTCGGCACTGTGCACACCGCCCCGCAGTTCGAGGAGAAGCTCGTCGACGCCGAATCGTTCGGCGGGGTGACCGAATACTTCTGGATCCCGCTGCTCGCGGTGTTCGCCTGGATCGTCGTCGAGGCGACGCTCGCGCTGCGCCGCGTCCGGGCGCTCGCCCGGCTCCATGCCTCACCGCCGGTCCCCTCGACGGCGGCTCCCCCGGCAGCGGGCGCTCCGGCGGCGGGCAGCGCACGGCCGGGTGTCGCACCTCCGGGCGCAGCACAGCAGTACGCCGCACGACCGTCGACCGCGACCCTGGGAGCATCATGGACACCGTGACGAAGCCGCGCACACCGGCCGCCGACGAACGCGCCGCGGGCACCGGGCAGGGCGGAGCGGAGACACCTGATCGCAGCGTGCGCCGGCGGCGGCGCCCGCGGCGCCGGGTGATCCTCAGCCTCGTCGCCGCCGGACTGCTGCTGCTCCTCGCCGCCTACTGCGTCCTGCTCAGCGTGCTGCTGACCTCGGCGCAGAAGGCCTCGGCCGCCGGCGACCAGCAGGAGGCGATCGCCGCCGCGCGCTGGTTCGAGCGGCTCAGCCCCTTCGAGCGGCACAAGGGCCCGTTCAACGTCGGGACCGCAGAGGCGTTCGACCGGAACTACGACCGGGCGCGACCCGAGCTCGAGCGCGCCCTCGAACTCACCCCGGTGGCCGATGAGTGCGCGGTGCGGATGAACCTCGCCTACGTCCACGAGAAGGAGGCCGAGGCGTTCCGCGACGCCGACGACACCGAGCAGGCGAACACGTCCTTCGACGCCGCCCGCACCGTCCTGTCCGAGGCGCCCGAGGAGTGCCGTCCGCAGGGCGGCGGCCAGGACCAGGCGATGGACGAGGCCGAGGAGCGCGTCGACTCCTCGCAGGAGGAGATGAACAACCCGGGACAGGGCTCCGGCGGGGAAGAGGGCTCCGGCGAAGGGTCGGGCGAGGGCGGGGAGACCGGCACGGAGCCCGGTGACGACGGCGGCGAGGAGCCGGGCGGGGACGGACCCGGTGGGGAATCCGGTACCGGGGAATCGGGCGGCAGTCCCGGTGAGGGCCCCGGCGAGGTCGGCGACGAGAAGCGCGAGGAGCTGCGACAGCGGCAGCAGGACTCGCAGCAGCGTCAGGACGAGGAGAACTCCCGCGACAGCGGCGCCGGATACGCCGAGAAGCCCTGGTGACAGGCCCACCGACCGGGCCCGCACCACGGCTGCGGCGATGCCGGTGACACACCGCGGAGCCTTTCTACTGACGAGTAACGTCGAGTGGAGTACTGTGTCCCCATGACCAGCCGGGCCCGGGCGGATCCTCGCGGCCCGCACCGCAGGAGGCACCCCATGACCACCCACGAACCCCTCGGCCCGGCCGACTACAGCCGGACCCCGCGCTTCGCCGGCCCGCCGACCTTCGGGCTGCTGCCGCGGCTCGATGAGGTCGAGGCCGCCCGCCCCGGCGCGCCGATCGACGTCAAGATCCTCGGCGTCCCGTTCGATGCCGGGGTGAGCTACCGGCCCGGCGCGCGGTTCGGACCCGCCCACATCCGGCAGTCCTCGAAGCTGCTGCGACCGTACAACCAGGCCACGGACGTCCACCCGTTCTCCACCCAGCAGATCGCCGACTGCGGCGACCTCGGTGTCAATCCCTTCGACATCCCCGCCGCGATCTGCACGGTCGAGGAGGCCGCCGACGCCCTGAGGGCCGACGGCGCCAAGCTCCTCACCCTCGGCGGCGACCACACGCTCGCACTGCCCAACCTCCGCTCCGTGCACCGCACCCACGGACCCGTCGCGGTGCTCCACTTCGACGCCCACCTCGACACCTGGGACACGTACATGGGCGCCCCGTACACCCACGGCACCCCGTTCCGCCGCGCCTCCGAGGAGGGCCTGCTCGACCTCGCGCACTGCATGCACGTGGGCATCCGCGGACCGCTCTACGGCAGCGAGGACCTCACCGACGACGCCGTGCTCGGCTTCCGGATCCTCCGCAGCGACGACTACCAGTTCCGTCCGCTGCCCGACATCGTTGCCGACATCCGGCGCCGCCTGGCCGACCGGCCGGTCTATCTGTCCATCGACATCGACGTCCTCGACCCGGCGGCCGCTCCCGGCACCGGCACCCCGGAGGCCGGCGGCATGACGAGCCGCGAGCTCCTCAATTCGCTGCGCGGGCTCCAGGGGCTCGACATCGTGGGCGCGGAGATCGTCGAGGTCGCCCCGGCCTACGACCACGCGGAGATCACCGGACTCGCCGCCGCCCAGGTGGGCTACGAGATCCTGTCCCTGTGGGCCGCCGGACGGGCCGGCGCCCAGGTTCCGACGGGACCGGTTGCCGAGCACCTCGACGGAGGCCGGGCATGACGATCCTCCCCGATCACCACCGCAACGGCGGCCTCGCGGTCGTCTCCACGCTCGCCGCCCACGGGGTCGACACGATCTTCGGCATCCCCGGCACCCACAACCTCGAGCTCTACCGCCACCTGCACCACTACGGCATCCGCGCGGTGACCCCGCGCCATGAACAGGGGGCGGGCTACGCCGCGGACGGCTACTTCCTCCTCAGCGGCCGACCCGGGGTCGTGATCACCACCTCGGGACCGGGGCTGACGAACGTCATCACCGCCGCGGCCACCGCCTATGCGGAATCCCGGCCCATGCTCATCCTGTCCCCCGGCGTGCCCACCGGTATGGAGGGCGCCGATGCCGGCCTCCTCCACGAGACCAAGGACTCCTCCGGGGCGCTCAGCCGCCTCCTCGTCGCCTCCCGGCGGGCCCGCACCGCCGAGGGCGCGGCCCAGGCGGTCGCCGAGGCGTTCGCCCTGTTCGCCTCGTCGCGGCCCGGGCCCGTCCACATCGAGGTGCCTCTCGACGTGCTCGAGGGCCCCTGGTGGGGTACCGCCCCGCAGCCGCTCGCGCCGCAGCCGCCGGTGCCCACGGCCGACACCGTGGCCCGCGCCGCCGAGCTGCTCCGCACCGCCGACCGTCCGCTCATCGTCGCCGGCGGCGGCTCGCGGCACGCGGCGGACCGGCTCACCGCGCTCGCCGAGCGCCTCGACGCGCCGGTGGCGACGACCTGCAACGGCAAGGGCGTCCTCGACGAGGCCCATCCGCTGTCGCTGGGCTCGAACGTGCGGTTCGGCGCCGTGCAGGAGGCGAGCCGCGCCGCCGATGTGCTCGTCGTGCTCGGCACCGAGCTCGCCGATTCCGACCTCTGGGGCGGCACCGTCGGTGCGCAGAACGCTCCCGGCACCGCAGCGGGGTCGGCGACGCCCGGACCCGCCGGATCCGCCGACGGCCTCACCGTGGACTCGGCGCTCGACGTGCGTGCCCCGCGCCCCGACGGGCAGCAGGTCATCCGCTGCGACATCGACCCCGACCAGCTCAACAAGAACCTCATCGGCGACGTGCTCGTCCATTCCGACACCGGGGCCTTCCTCGATGCCCTCCTCGCAGCGCTCGGCGAGGATGCCGGACACGGTGGGGGTTCCGGGCTCGGATCCCGGCCGGATTCCGGGTCCGAGGCCGGGTCCGATCCCGAGCCGGTGGGCACCTCGGCGGGGCGGCACCGGGCAGAGTCGCTGCGCGCGGCGTGCGCCGAGGAGTTCGACGGCGCGGGCCTCAACGCGCGCATCACCCGGGCCGTCGCAGCGGCGGGCGGACCGGGCGTGGTCATCGGCGGGGATTCCTCGCAGGTGACCTACGACGGCACCGTCCACGCCCTGGAGGCCCACACCCCGGACCAGCTGCTCTACATGCCCGGATTCGCGACGCTCGGCTACGGCATCCCCGCGGCGCTCGGCGCTAAGGTCGCCGCACCCGAGCGGCCGGTGGCCGCGCTGCTCGGCGACGGAGCGGCGATGTTCTCCGTCCAGGAGGTCATGACCGCGGTCGAGCTCGGGCTCCCGATCCCCTTCGTCGTCGTCGACAACGGCGGCTACGCGGAGATCGAGGACCAGATGACCGCACGCGACATGCCCCCGTTCGCCGTCCGGCTCGACCGCCCCGACTTCGCCGCGCTCGGCCGGTCGATGGGCGCCCACGGCGTCACGGTGGCCCTGCCCACCGGTGCCGGGGAGGCGGGCGCGCTCGCCGAGTTCGATGCGACGCTGCGGGGCGCCGTCGCCGACGCCTTCGCCGCCGGCCGGCCGACCGTCGTCCATGTCATCGCACCGCGCCGAGCCCCCTCCGCGGACGCCTGATCGGACCACGCAAGCGCGTCCCGTCCTTCCACGCCCACCGATCCGGTCCCACCGACCCCAGCCCCGCAGGCCGATGACCTGCTGACCTGCTGACCTGCCGATCCAACTCGCCGGACCCGTCGCGGCCGGCCGCACCGAGGAGAATCCCATGGACGTCGCTATCGTCCTGCTGTACCTGGCCGCCATGATCGCCTTCGGGTTCTGGGGGCGGATGCGCGCCAAGAACCAGGAGGACTACCTGGTCGCCGGCCGGCGCCTCGGCCCCGTGCTGTTCACCGGCACCATGGCCGCGGTCGTGCTCGGCGGCGCCTCGACCGTCGGCGGCGTGGGCCTGGGCTACGAGTACGGGCTGTCGGGCATGTGGCTCGTGTTCTGCATCGGCCTGGGCATCGTGCTCCTGTCGCTGCTGTTCGCCCCGAAGATCCAGCGCCTCGAGATCTACACGGTCTCGCAGATGCTCGGGCTGCGCTACGGCTCCGGCTCGCGCCTGGTGTCCGGTCTCATCATGACCGCCTACGGCCTGATGATCTCGACGACCTCGACGGTCGCCTACGGCACGATCTTCCACGCGCTGCTCGGCATCGACCGGGTGCCGGCGATCCTGCTCGGCGGCTCCGTCGTCATCATCTACTCGATGCTCGGCGGCATGTGGTCGATCACCCTGACCGATTTCGTCCAGTTCATCATCCAGACCATCGGCATCTTCCTCATCCTCCTGCCACTCGTCATCACCGAGGCCGGGGGCTTCGGGACGATCGCCGACGAGCTCGGCCCGAGCGCGTTCGATCCGGTGGCGATCGGTCCGGAGTCGATCCTCACGTACTTCCTCATCTACACGCTCGGGCTGCTCATCGGGCAGGACATCTGGCAGCGCGTGTTCACCGCGCGGGCCCCCGGCGTCGCCCGCTGGGGCGGCCTGTCGGCCGGCATCTACTGCTTGTTCTACGCCGTAGCCGGCGCGCTCGTCGGCACCGCGGCCCAGGTCATCGTGCCCGGCATCGAGGTCAGCGACGACGTGTTCGTCGCCGTCGTCGACTCCTCCATGACCCCGGTGCTCGCCGGCCTCGTCCTCGCCGCCGCGCTGTCGGCGGTGATGTCGACGTCCTCGGGCGCGCTGCTCGCCGCCTCGACGGTGTTCCGGCAGGACGTCGTCGAGCCCGTGCTCGCCGATCGCGGCGTCCCGCGCTCGCGCCTCGGCAGCGCGCTGGCGCAGAACCTCGTCAAGGAGACCGGCGACGAGGTCCGCGACTCCCGCCTCTACCTGCTCGGCCTCGGCATCATCTCGGTGATCCTCGCCTGCCTCATGCCGAGCGTCGTCGAAGCCCTCACGGTCGCCTACAACCTGCTCGTGTGCGGCCTATTCGTGCCGATCCTCGGCGGGCTCGTGTGGAAGCGCGGCACGATCACCGGGGTGCTCGCCGGGATGATCGTCGGCTCGCTCACCACGATCATCATCATGGCCACCATGAACATCTTCGCGAACCCGGCGATCTACCTCGGTCTGCTCGCCTCCGCGATCGCCTACGTCGTCGGCTCGCTCGTCTCGAAGCCCACCTCGCCCGAGGTGCTCGCCGCCTGGCGGGAGCGCATCGCCCGCTGACCCGGGCCTCACCCCGACGGGTCGCCGGTGTACGGCCGAGTGTGCGAACTCCTGCGGATCCGCTCTCAGGAACCTTCGGATATCGAGGTCTCGGGGTGGCGCAGCAGGGAGGCGAAGCCGGCGATCATCGCGCGCGCGTCGACCTCGGTCGTCGGCTGCGCGGCGTCGGCCGCGGCGATGAGCTCCTCCTTGTCGAAGCCGAGCGCGGCGAGCTCGTCGGCATTCCAGCTCCGGACGTTCTCCGGGCCGGCCTCGGGGTGGAACTGCAGGCCCCAGGCCGCCTCGCCCAGCCGGAACGCCTGGAGCTCGCAGGCCTCGCTGCGCGCAAGCAGCACCGCGTCCTCGGGCAGCCGGGTGATCCGGTCCACGTGGCTCTCGATGAAGGCCGTCCGGGTCCGCAGGCCGCCGAACAACGGGTCGGCGGCCGCGGCCTCGGTCAGGGTGATCGGTGTCGAGCCCTTCTCCGGGGCTCCGGAGTTCGCTGCGACCGCACCGCCGCCGACGTGCGCGATGAGCTGCCCGCCGAGGCAGATCCCCAGCTGCGGCATCCCCGTCCCGAGCGCCCGGCGCACGAGCTCGGCCTCGCGCGCCAGCCACGGCGCCCCGGCGGTGTCGTCGGGCATGTACCCGCCGCCGAGCATGATGAGGCAGTCGTAGTCGCCCAGCGCCTCGGGTTCGGGGATCGTGCCGGCGGCTCCGACGCGCACGTCGATGTCGAGGTGCTCGTCGATGAGCCACTGCGTGAGGCGCCGGGGGCCGGACTCGATGTCGTTGACGATGAGGAGGACGCGGGGCATGGGGAGGACGGTGCCTTTCGGTCGAGGTGCAGGGTTTCGCAGTACGGGATCTCGATGTGCAGGATTTCGAGGTGCAGGGCGTCGGGGCGCGGGGTTAGGGTGCGCGGAGTACCGGACCCGGCTCTCAGTGGGCGGCGGTGGTGGCGCGGTGGCGGTCGTCGTGGGCCTCGAGCGCGCGCAGCACGTTCTCGGACCCGAGCTTCCGGAGGTCGGCCCCGCTCCAGCCGCGCCCGGCGAGCTCGGTCAGCAGCGCCGGGTACGTCGAGGCGTCGTCGAGCCCGGTGGGCATCGTGTCGGTGCCGCAGAGGTCGCCGCCGAGACCCACGTGGTCGATGCCGACGCGCTCGCGCATCCGGTCGCAGTGGTCGGCGACATCGGCCGGCGTCACCTCCGGCGGCTCCCCCACCTCGCCGGCCTCGACCCACCGGTGGCGGGCGTCGGTGACGAAGGAGGGGACGAACGTCACCATCGCGACTCCCCCGTTGGCGGGCAGCCGGTCGAGGACGTCGGCGGGGATGTTGCGCGGGTGCGGGTTGAGCTCGAAGGCGCACGAGTGGCTGAAGATCACGGGCAGCTCGCTGATGTCGAGCGCCTGGTGCATGACGCTCGGGGCGACGTGCGAGAGGTCGACGATCATCCCGATCCGGTTCATCTCCGCCACGACCTCCCGGCCGAAGTCGGTGAGCCCGCCGTGGCGCGCCTCGTCCGTGGCGGAGTCCGCCCAGCTGTGGGTCGTCGACCACGTCAGGGTCATGTAGCGCACGCCGAGCCGGGCGTACATCCGCAGCACGGACAGGGATTCGTCGATCTGCTGCCCGCCCTCGACGCCGAGCAGCGAGGCGACCCGCCCGGTGCCGGTCGCCGCGCGGATCTGCGCGGCGGTCGGGGCCCAGACGAGGTCGTCCGGGTAGGCGTCGACCATCCGGTGCACGAGGTCGATCTGCTCGAGCGTGGCGCGCACCGCGGCCGGCCCGGTGATCGAGCTGTGGACGTAGACCGACCAGAACTGGGCGCTCACCCCGCCGTCGTGGAGCTGCCCGAGCGTGGTGAAGGGCGAGACGGCGGCGTCGTGGAGGTCCGCGACGGAGCTCCCGCGCGTCTCCCGCAGGTGCCAGGGCAGGTCGTTGTGGCCGTCGAACACGTCGATCATGTCAGTCCTCCGTCGGGGTGCGGTGCGGGTCCTCGGGACCACTCGCAGCGTCCGCCGCGCGCCCGTAGATCTCCGGCTGCAGGTACGCTCCGATGATCTCACCGGCGCGGCGCATCAGCGGCATGACCTCGAGCACCCGGTCGGTGTCGGACTCCCAGTTGGCGAACACCGCATAGGCCACGCGGGATTCCCGCGTCATCGCGACGCCGGCGTCGCAGCGGACGGTGGAATCCGTGCCGGTCTTGTTCCACACCCAGGATCCGCGCGTGTAGTAGTAGTGCGCCAGCGGGTCGGGTTCGAAGGCCGAGGCGACCATCGAGGTGTCCGCGCCGGCCCCGAGCCAGCGGCGCAGCACTTCCGAATGGGCGGCGTCGAACAGCTCGTCGCGGGCGAGCCGGGCCATGAAGTCGGCGATCTCCGCGGCGGTACCGCTCGACAGCCGGGACGGGGCGCCGGCGGGGCGGGGCCAGCGGAGGAAGTCGTGGAGGGCGGAGTCGGTGTACCCGAGCTCGGCGGCGCTCGCAGCGACCCGGTCGAGGCCGACGCGACGCAGGAGCACGTTCGTGCCGAAGTTGTCGCTGAATGCACCGATGAGCATCCCGATGTCGAACACGCTCAGGGAGTCCTGCTGGAGCAGGTACCAGAGCCCGGATTCGTCGACCCGCTCCGAGGGGCGGCGACGGAGCCGTTCGTCGAGGGACAGCTCGCCGCGCTCGACCATCCGCAGGGTCGCGTGGAGGAGGAAGATCTTCGCGATGCTCGCCGTCGACAGCACGCGCTCGGGGGCGTGCGAGAACAGCGTGGTCCCGGTGTCGACGTCATAGGCGAGCGCGGAGAACTCGACCCCGGGCAGTGCGCCGAAGTCGACGTCCGGGAGCGCGCGGGCAGGGATTCCGGGGGTGGGGTTCTCGGGAGTGCGGTCCGGCTGCCGGTCTGCGGTCATGGGGTCTCCTTCGGATCGATGAGGGTGAGGGCGGGTGCGCCGCCGGCCGGGGCGTGGAGGGCGGCGGCGACGCCGAGCGGCACGCTCAGCGCATCCTCGGCGTGGCCGAAGCCGAGCTCCCACACCACCGGGATGCCGAGGGGGCCGAGCACCTCGTGCACGAGCGCCTCGATCTGCGCGACCGACCCGCAGTCCTCCCAGGAGCCGAGCGCGACCGCCCGGGCCCCGTCCGTCCAACCGCTGCGGACGAGCTGGAGGAGGAGGTTGTCGAGGCGGGCGGGCGTCTCGTCGACGTCCTCGAGGAGCACGATGCCGGTCCCGGACGCCACGGGCAGCGGGTTCTCCGGCGCGCCGAGCGAGGCGGCGAGCAGGCTGAGGTTGCCGCCGGTGATCCGGCCGGGCACGGGCGCGCCGTCGGGTGCCGGGATGAGGGTGCGCGCCTCGGGCCCGGCGATGGAACGACCGCGCCATGGCTCGAACAGCCAGGAGCGGACGTCGGCTGCGATCGTCGTGGAGGTGCGGAACACCGCGTTGCCGACCATCGGGCAGAACAGGGTGGGCACCCGCAGATGGTGCGCCCATGCCTGGTGCAGCGCCGTGACGTCGGAGGACCCGGCGAGCAGCTTGGGTCGGCCGTCGGGCCGGGTCGCGTGGGCGGCGAGGCGGGAGAAGTCGAGGCCGTCGAGCAGACGCATCGCCCCGTAGCCGCCGCGCAGGGCGATGACGGCTGAGGTGCGCGGGTCGCACCAGGCGGCCTCGAGGTCGGCGCGGCGCTGCTCGTCGGTGCCGGCGAGGTACGGAAGCTCGGGGTGGACGGCCCGGACGTGCTCACCGACCACCACCTCGAGGCCCCAGCCCTCGAGGGTCGCGAGGGCGTGGTCGAAACCGGCCGCGTCCGTCGGGCTCGATGCCGCGATGAGGTGCACCCGGTCCCCGGGGACGAGCGGCGGGGAATCGAGGTACGCCTCGGCGGCGGTGCGATTCATACGGTGCCCCCGTTCACTCGCTCACCCGGTCGAGCCGGAAGCTCGGGACCGCGCCGAGCAGCGTGCGCGTGTACTCGTGCTGGGGGTCGAGGAGGACGTCCTCGACCGGTCCGCGCTCGACGATCCGCCCCTCGTACATCACGGCGACGGTGTCGGCGATGTTCCACGCCAGCCCGAGGTCGTGGGTGATGACGAGCGCGGTGAGCCCGAGCCGGCGGCGCAGCTCGAGGATGAGCGACAGGATCTCCCCGCGCACGGACGCGTCGAGGCTCGCCACGGGCTCGTCGGCGATGAGAACCTCGGGGTCGAGGGCGAGCGCCCCGGCGATGACGACGCGCTGCCGCTGGCCGCCGGAGAGCTCCTGCGGGATCGACTCGAGGTAGTCCTCCGCCGGGGTCATCTCCGTGTTCGTCAGCGCTTCGATGACGCGGGCGCGCTCGTCGCCGGTGAAGTGCTGCACGCGCAGGCCCTCGGCGACGGACTCGTAGACGCTGAGCTTGGGGTTGAGCGAGCCGGACGGGTCCTGGAGGATCATCTGCACCTCCTTGCGGAAGGCGCGCAGGTCCTTGGGCCGGCGGCTCAGCGGCTTCCCGCGGAACCGGATCTCCGAACCGGGGTCGGTCTCCTGGAGGCCGAGCAGGCTGCGGGCGAGCGTCGTCTTCCCGCAGCCGGACTGGCCGACGACGGCGAGGATCTCACCGCGGTGGAGGGCGAGGTCGACGTCGCGCACCGCGCGCACATGGCGGCCGCGGGCGGAGAAGGAGACATTGAGGTTCTTCGCCTCGAGCACGACCTCGTCGGTCATGGTGAACTCCGCGGCGCCCGCACCGGCGGCCGCGCCGGGTGCGGCCCCGACCTCGGCAGCGGATCCCGTGCCGGCCTCGGTACCGGTTCCGGCACCGGCACCGGCCCCCGCCCCTGATCCGGCAGCGGTTCCCGCCTCGGCACCGGCCCCGGCGGCGGGGGCGATCCGGGCCGGGTTGCGGGTCACCGGATTGAGCCGGGAGTACCGGTCCCCGATCGTCGGGAACGCCTCGGCGAGCTGCCGGGTGTAGGCCTCCTCGGGGTCGGCGCAGACGACCGCGGAGTCGCCGATCTCGACGATCTCCCCGTCCTTCATGATCGCCAGGCGCTCGCACACCTCGGCGAGCACGGAGAGGTCGTGGGAGATCATGAGGAGGGTGATCCCGCGGTCGGCGACGAGACGCTGGAGCACCTGGAGGACCTGCCGCTGGACGATGACGTCGAGTGCGGTGGTGGGCTCGTCGGCGATGATGACGTGCGGCTCGCAGGCGAGCGCCATCGCGATCATCACCCGCTGCTTCTGCCCGCCGGACAGCTCGTGCGGGTACGCCTTGGCCTTGTCGGCGCTGAGGTCGACCTGCGCGAGGAGCTCGTGCATCCGGGCCGTGCGCTCCTCCTTCGTGCGCCAGCCGTCCTTGACGTGGAGCTCGAGCGCCTCGAGGATCTGCCGGCCCACGGTGCGCACCGGGTTGAGGGAGTGGAGCGCCCCCTGGAACACGATCGAGGCGTCCGACCAGCGCAGGGCGCGCAGCTCACCGAAGTTGAGCTCGCCGAGGTCCCGGCCGCCGACGAGCACCGTCCCGGTGAGCGTCGCGTTCGACGGGAGCAGCCGGAGCAGGCTGAGGATGAGCGTGGACTTCCCGGACCCGGATTCCCCGGCGATGCCGAGCGTGCCGCCGGCGGGCACGGTGAGGGACACGCCGCGCACCGCGGCGATCTCGCCGCGCCGGGTGTTCGAGGAATAGCGGATCGTGACGTCGTCGAAGACGATCTCCTGCATCAGCGGCTCCTCAGGGTCGGGTTGGCGATCGACTCGAAGGCACGGCCGACGAGGGTGAAGGCGAGCACCACGATGACGATCGCGACGCCCGGGGTGAGGATGTACCACCAGTAGCCGCTCGTCGCCGCGGACACGTCCATCGCGTTCTTGAGGATCGTGCCCCAGGACTGCTGGGTGGTGTCGCCCAGGCCCAGGAACGCCAGGGTCGATTCGGCGATGATCGCGGTCCCGACGGTGAGCGTGGTGTTCGCCATGACGAGCGGGAGCACGGCCGGGAACAGGTGCTTGACGATGATGTGCCAGTGTCCGGCGCCGAGCACGCGGGCGCGCTCGATGTAGAGGCGCGACTCCGCGGACAGGGTCTGGGCGCGCACGACGCGCGCGGTGCCCGCCCACGAGGTGATGCCGATCGCGAGCACGATCGTCCACACCCCACGGTCGAGCACGGAGGACAGGACGATCGCGAGCAGCAGCGAGGGCAGGACGAGGAAGAAGTCGATGATGCGCATGATGAGGCCGCCGAGGAACCCGGTGAAGTGGCCGGCGGCCATGCCCATGATCGTGCCGATGATCATCGACATCGCGGTCGCGGCGAGCCCGACGAGCAGAGAGACGCGCGCACCCCACACCATCCGCACCCACAGCTCGCGGCCGTAGTTGTCGGTGCCGAGCAGGTGCTCGGCCGAGGGCGGGGCGTAGCGCGGCTGGTCGAGCTGCTGGGTGACGTCGAGCATCGAGCGGTCGGCGATGACGGGCGCGAGGATCGCGATGAGCGACACGATGACGAGGACGACGGCGCCGAACACGCCGGCCGGGTCCTGGAGGAACATCTTCCAGGCGCGTCCGGCGGCGGCCTTGCGGCGGTTGAAGGCGACGGCGCGCGGTGACAGGACGGTGGACATCTCAGGCCCTCCTGACGCGGGGATCGAGCTGGCGGTAGAGGAGGTCGGCGATGAGGTTCATCACGATGATCGCGGCGGAGAACACGACGAACGTGCCCTGCAGGAGCGGCAGGTCGGGGCCGCTGATCGCCTCGTAGGTGAGCTTGCCCAGCCCCGGCCAGGAGAACACGGTCTCCACCGTCACCGCGCCGGCGATGAGTCCGCCGATGTGCATGAACACGAGGGTGACGGTGGGCAGCAGGGCGTTGGGCACCGCGTGCTTGCGGCGCACGCCGTCCTCGTTGAGACCCTTGGCGCGGGCGGTGGTGAGGTAGTCCGCGCTCATCTCCTCGAGCAGGGAGGCGCGCATGACGAGGAGGTACTGGGCGTAGATCACCGCGACCATGGTGATGACCGGGAGGATGAGGTGCTCGGCGACGTCGATGACGTAGGCGAAGGTGCCGGGTTCGACGCCGGGCGAGACCATGCCGCCGGTGGGCAGCCACTGGAGCGTGCCGCCGAACACCATGAGGAGGATGAGCGCGAGCCAGAAGGTCGGCACCGACCACAGGATGAGCGAGGTGCCGGTGGTGGCCTTGTCGAACAGCGAGTTGCGCTTCCAGGCGGCGAGCTGCCCCATCCACAGGCCGAGCACGATCGCGATGATCGCCGCGGTGCCGGTGAGGAGCAGGGTGGGCCAGGCGTACTGCGCGATGAGCGAGCTCACCGACTGCTGGTAGACGTAGCTCTCCCCCATGTCCCCGGTGAAGATCCCGGTGAGGTAGTCCCAGAACTGGACGAGGAGCGGCTGATCGAGGCCGTACTCGGCGCGCAGCGCTGCGACCTGCTCGGCGGTCATCGGTCGTTCGCGGGCGATCTTGGCGACGGGATCCCCGGGCAGGATCCGGAACGCGAAGAAGCCGAGGAGGATCACCATGAGCATGCTGATCGCGGCTCCCCCGAGCTTGCGGCCGAAGTAGGCCAGGAACGAGGTGCCGGCCGGCGGCTCGTCGATGTCCTGGGAAGCGATGTCCTGGGGAGCACCGTTCCGGGGAGCGATGTCCTGGGGAGCACCGGGGGCGGGGCCCCGCGTGGGATCCTCGCCGGCCGCGGTGCGCGGCTCCGCGACGGCCGGATCGCCGACGTGCGGGTCGACGGGCGGCTCGGCGGACGGGGGGTTGGCTGACACTTCTGACTCCAATCGGTGCGGCGCCCTCAGGGGCGCGGCACAGCGGTCCGGCGCCCGATCACCGGGGTGGTCGGGCGCCGGACGGTGACATCAGGCGCGGTCGTCGGCGCTCTTGCGGCGGGTGAGGGCGAAGATCACCACTCCCACACCGGCGAGCACGGCGATGCCGATGCCGATCCAGGCTCCGGTGCCGAGGCCGCCGGACTCACCGCCGGACTCGCCGCTCACGGGCTCGACCGTGTAGAAGCCCCAGTAGCCGGCCTGACCGGCGATCATGCCGTCGGCCTCGGGCTGGGTGGTGAAGCCGTCGAAGCGGTCCGAGCGGTAGGCCTCGAGCGCCTGCGGGTACCACAGGGCGATCTGCGCGGTGTCGGTGTAGTTGAGGCGCAGCGCCTCGCGCACGAGCTCCTCGCGGGCTCCCTCGTCGAGCTCGGTGTGCTGCTGGGCGTAGAGCTCGTCGAACTCCGGGTTGCAGTAGCCGTCCTGCGAGGACGGTCCGTTGCCCTCGGCGTCGGGACGCGAGGCGCAGGTGTTGATGCCGAGCTGGTAGTCCGGGTCCGGGTTGATGCTCCAGCCGGTGATGTACATGTCGTAGTCCCCGGCCAGGGTGCGGCTGGAGATCGTGTCGGCATCGGACGCCTCGACCTCGAGCTCGACGCCGAGGTCGGCGAGCCACGGACCGAGGAACTCGCCGATCGCCTGCTCGGGCTGGGAGGCGGAGTCGACGAGGAGTCGCAGGGAGAGCTTCTCGCCGTCCTTCTCGCGGATGCCGTCGGCACCCTCGGTCCAGCCGGCGTCCTCGAGGGTCTGCTTCGCGGCCTCGACGTCGTGCTCGAGGATGGCCTCGTCGTCCTCCGGCAGGTGCCACTTGGGGAACGCCGAGGGGATGAAGCTCGTCGCCGGGTCGGCATAGCCCTGCATGACCTGCTCGCGCAGGGTGTCGATGTCGATGCCCTGGCGCAGCGCCTGGCGCACCGCGACGTCCGTGAGGGCCTCGTTGCCGGTGCCGTAGGACTCGCCCTCGGGGGTCTCCGCACCGGAGTTGATGCTGATGGAGGTGTAGCGGCGGCCGGTGCCGGCGTTGATCTCGACGTTGTCCGCCCCCTCGAGCGCGGTGACCTGCTCCGGGGTGAGCCCGGTGATGAAGTCGACCTCGCCGGAGCGCAGCGCCTGCACCTGGGCGTCGGAGTTCGTGTAGTAGATGTACTGGATCGTGTCGATCTGCGGGGCGCCGCGCCAGAAGTTCGGGTTGGCCTTGAGCGTGATCGACTGGTTGGGCTCGTAGCTCTCGAGGACGAACGGGCCGGAGCCGACGACGTCGGTGTCGCCCGGGTCGCCGACCGCATCCTCCTTGGCCGACCACACGTGCTCGGGGACGACGGGGATCTCGGTGCCGGGGTTCGGCGCCTGCGGCTCGGTCAGGGTGATGACGACCGTGGAGTCGTCGGGTGCCTCGACGGTGTCGAAGTTCTGCACGAGGCTGCCGTTGGCCGCGCCCATGCCCGCCGGGTCCTCCATCATCTGGGTGTAGGTGTAGACGACGTCCTCGGCGGTGATCGGTTCGTCATCGGACCACTTCATGCCCTCACGCAGGGTGAAGGTCCAGGTCATGCCGTCCTCGCTCGTCTCCCACGACTCGGCGAGACCCTCGGTGGGCGAGCCGTCCTTCGCGTCGTACTGGACGAGGTTCTCGTAGACGTAGCGGTTGATGCCCGTCGAGGTGAGGTAGATCGTGGTGAAGGGGTTGAAGCTGTCGATCTGGCCGGCGGTCGCGATCCGCAGGGTCTTCTCCTCGGCCGGGGCGTCGATCGCGCCCTCCGTGGACTCCTCGGTGGCGGCCGAGGCGATCGGGGCGACCCCGGGAGCCAGCGCGAGCACAGTGGCGGCGGCGACCGCAGTCACCATCCGCGGTAGACGGGGGAAGCGGATGCGTGACATCGTCATGGGGTCTCCTTATGAGCTACTTCACATCGAACACAGACGAACCTACAGTGCGCGGGCCTGTGCTTCAAGCAGCGACGCGAACAGGTCGACCTGCGTGAGTTCCCGATGAAACCCCACGTGAGAGCGCAATTTTAGAAGGTTCCTGAGAGCCGGCGTCATACAGTCATCGCAACACTCGTTGTCAGGGTAGGTGCGAAAGGGGTTGTGTGATGGTCGGGTCGAGGAATGCGGGCAGGGTCGG
>NZ_JBFAMF010000016.1:0-46424 GCF_040656435.1 Brevibacterium sp. NPDC049920 | reverse complement strand
CCACCCGCTACGACAAACTCGCCATCGTCTACCGCGCAGCAGTCGTACTCAACGCGGCTATTGCGTGGCTACACCATTTATCGGACACGCCCTAGCGGGGTACGACCGCCACCGTGAATGGATGGTGGTTGAAGACGCCGTTCTTGGCCTCGACGGCGATCACCTGCCCGTGATCGACTTCGAGGCTCGATTCCTCCGCACCCACGATGCTCGACGTGCCGCGGTAGCAGGCGCCGACAGCGACTCGATGACGACCGGCAGCGACGTCGACCCGGAGTGCACGGTCCCAGCCCGCTCTGTGCTCCACGTCGTCGACGATCACGACCGGACGGGCGAAGATCCGCAGGAACCAGCCGTTGATCCAGTGCGTCCTGGGCGTGACCGTGACCGACGAACTCATGAGTCCATCGTACGCAGAACGCGTGATCCCACCACGTCAGGAGGCTTGCCCTGGTTCCGGGGCGGTGGGAGTGAGGGGCGCGGCGGGGTACCGCGCCGTCGACGGGGCACGCACCCCGTGGGTGGAGGTGTCCTGCGCGGCCGGTCATCCAACCCGTGGTCCACGCACCCGATCGGACTAGGGTGGCGGGCATGCACTCCGACGTCGAAGAGCGCTATTCACGCCGCGCTCCCGAGTACATCGAGACGCTCGGCTCGATGTCCGCCGTCCATCCTGCCGATGCGCACCTCGTCACCGACTGGGCCGGGCGGCTCGCCGGGCCGGTGATCGATGCCGGGTGCGGACCGGGCCAGTGGACGAGCCACCTCGCCGCCCGAGGAGTGAGGATCCGCGGGGTCGATCAGGTCCGCCGCTTCATCGACCATGCGCGGCGCACCCACCCCGGGGTGCTCTTCGAGCTCGGCGATCTCACCGAGCTGCCGGACCCCTCGGGCGGCGTCGCCGGAGTGCTCGCCTGGTACTCGCTGATCCACCAGGAGCCGTCGGTGCTCCGGGAATCTCTCACGGAGTTCGCCCGTGTCCTGTGTCCGGGCGGGGGGCTCCTCGTGGGATTCTTCACAGGCCCGAGGATCGAGCAGTTCGACCACGCTGTGGCGAGTGCATATCGCTGGCCGGTCGAAGCGATGAGCAGTGAGCTGATCGACGCCGGGTTCGAGGTCGTCGAGGCCCATACGCGGACCGGCGCCGGATATCGGCCGCATGGCGCCATCCTGGCTCGACGTGCCCCCGGATGAGCTGTCGATTCCTCGTGTCGTTCCGGTCGAGCACGGATCTCCGCCCGGAACCGCACCGGTTCGATGCACCTTCGTCGTCGGTGGGCGGACGCAGCGTGCCGCCACCGAGTGCGCCCGCTGCGGCCGTGGTCATCGGGGCCGTGCGAGTTTGAGACAATGGACCCCATGAATGCCTCAGATCCCCGGTCGCCCGGTCACCGCTCCAAGCGCCCCAGCCGCAAGGAGCGCGGACGGCAGACCCCCGGTCCCGCCGTCGACGCCCACCGGCCCGACGGCGTGCGCCTGCAGAAGATCCTCGCCGAGGCCGGCCTCGGCTCCCGCCGCGCCTGCGAGCAGCTCATCACCGAGGGCCGCGTGACGGTCGACGGGGAGACGGTGCGCGAGCTCGGCACCCGGATCGACCCCGCCACCCAGACGGTGAGCGTCGACACCATGCCGATCACCGCCCACACCGACAAGGTGTACCTCGCGTTCAACAAGCCCGCCGGGGTCGTCACCGCGATGAGCGACCCCGAGGGCCGCCGCTGCCTCGCCGACTACCTGCGCGACCGCCCCGAGCGCCTGTTCCACGTCGGCCGCCTCGACTACGAGACCGAGGGCCTGCTCCTCATCACCAACGACGGCGAGCTCTCCAACCGGCTCACCCACCCCTCCTACGAGATCTCGAAGACCTACCTCGCCGAGGTCCGCGGTCCCGTCCCCAAGGACGCCGGCGCCCGCCTGCGCGAGGGGATCGAGCTCGAGGACGGGATCTCCCGCGTCGACTCCTTCAAGCTCGTCGACTCCACCCCCGGCTACGCGCTCGTCGAGGTCGTCCTCCACTCCGGGCGCAACCGGATCGTGCGCCGCCTGTTCGACGCCGTCGGCACCCCCGTGCAGCGCCTCGTGCGCACCCAGTTCGGGCCGATCCCGCTCGCCGAGCAGCGCCAGGGCAAGGTCCGCGACCTGCGCCCCGACGAGCTCGGCGCGCTCATGGAAGCCGTCCGCCTGTGACCCTGCCCCACGTCCACATCATCGGCACCGGCCTGCTCGGCACCTCGCTCGGCCTCGCGCTGCGCCGGGCCGAGTACCCGGTGACGCTGTCCGACCACTCGCCGACCGCGGTGCGGCTCGCCGCCGACATGGGCGCCGGCACCGCCGAGGAGCCCTCGACCGCGGACATCGTCGTCGTCGCCACCCCGCCGGATGTCGCCGCCCGCACCATCGTCGCAGCGCTCGACACCTGGCCCGAGGCCACCGTCACCGACGTCGCGAGCGTGAAGACCGCCGTCCTCGCCGAGGCCCGCACGCTCACCGGCGACCCCGTGCTCGCCCGCTACATCGGCTGCCACCCGATGGCCGGCCGGGAGAAGTCCGGGGCGATCGCCGCCCGCGACGACCTCTTCCTCGCCCGCCCCTGGGTGGTGTGCTCCGACGAGGACACCCCCGCCGACCGCCTCGCCGCCGTCGTCGCGCTCGCCGAGGCCACCGGGGCCGCCGTCGTCCACCTCGACCCCGAGTTCCACGACTCCGCCGTGGCCCGCGTGTCCCACGCCCCGCAGGTGCTCGCCTCGCTCATGGCCGGCCGGCTCAAGGACATGCCCGCCGACGGGGTGGCGCTCGCCGGGCAGGGCCTGCGCGACGTCACCCGGATCGCCGCCTCGGATCCGGGCCTGTGGACGCAGATCCTCGCCGGCAACGCCGCCGAGGTGCGCGCCGTGCTCGCCGACGTCCGCGCCGACCTCGACGCCCTCATCGGCGCCCTCGACCTGGAGCCGGGTGCGCTCGCCACGATCGCCGGGCTGTTCGCCGCCGGCAACGAGGGCCACGACCGGATCCCCGGCAAGCACGGGCAGGCCCCGGCCCGGTACTCCTCCGTCACGGTGTTCATCGACGACACCCCCGGCGCGCTCGCCCGCCTGTTCACCGACGTCGGCGAGCTCGGCGTCAACGTCGAGGACATCCGCATCGACCACGCCACCGGCATTAAGCTGGGCAGTGTGGATATCTCCGTCATCCCGTCCGCCCAGGTCACCCTCACCGAAGGACTGGCCGCGCGCGGCTGGTGGGTGCCGGAGGCGGCAATCGACACCGAAGGAAGAGAATGACAGTCATCGCCATCGACGGGCCCAGCGGCGTCGGCAAATCGAGCGTGTCCCGCGAGGTCGCCCGGCGCAGCGGGTACGGCTACCTCGACACCGGTGCGATGTACCGGGCCGTCGTGTGGCTGTGCCTCAACCGCGGGACCGCCGACCCCGGCGACGTCGTCGAGCTCGTCCGCGGCGCCGACCTCGAGATCTCCACCGACCCCGACGTTGCCGAGGTGACGATCGACGGCATCGACGTCACCACCGAGATCCGCGAGCCCGAGGTGTCGGCGAACGCGCAGATCGTGTCCGCCGTGCCCGAGGCGCGCACCGAGCTCATCGAGCTCCAGCGGCAGATCATCGCCGCCGCCGCACCCGGGATCGTCGTCGAGGGCCGCGACATCACCACCGTCGTCGCCCCCGAGGCGGAGGTCCGGATCCTCATGACCGCCGACGAGTCCGTGCGCATCGCCCGCCGCTCGAAGGAGCTCCACGGCAGCGCCGACGCCGCGGCCGTGCAGGCCACCCGCTCCCAGATCGTCGACCGCGACGCGAAGGACGCACAGACCACGAGCTTCCTCACCGCCGCCGACGGCGTCCACACCCTCGACACCACCGACATCGATTTCGAGCAGTCCGTGGCAGCCGTCATGGGTCTGGTCGAGAAGGCCGAACATGACTGAATCAGACCCCACCGGCGGCTCCGCCGGCACCTCTTCCGGCACCTCCTCCGCGGCCGAGGACTTCCTCGCCCGCCCCGACGAGGACCTCGCCGACCGCGTCGCCGGGATCGCCGACGACGAGGCCGAGCAGCGCGCCTCCTCGCTGCGCGCCGGCCTCGAATCCTATGAGCTCGAGGACGAGGACCGGGCGCTGCTGAGCGCCTACGAAGACGGCGACACCGGCCCCGAGGTCACCGGGCCCGCTCCCGTGCTCGCCGTCGTCGGCCGTCCCAACGTCGGCAAGTCCACCCTGATCAACCGCATCCTCGGCCGCCGCGAGGCCGTCGTCGAGGACGTCCCGGGCGTCACCCGCGACCGCGTGAGCTACTCCGCGGAGTGGAACGGACGCCCGCTCACCCTCGTCGACACCGGCGGCTGGGACATCGATGCCAAGGGCATGGCGTCCCGGATCGCCGAGCAGGCCGAGGTCGCCGTCGAGATGGCCGACGCCGTCGTGTTCGTCGTCGACGCCACCACCGGCCCGACCGCCACCGACGAGCACGTCGTGCGGATGCTGCGCCGGGCCGGGAAGCCCGTGGTGCTCGCGGCGAACAAGGTCGACGACGAGCGCGGCGAGCTCGCCGCAGCCGAGCTCTGGTCGCTCGGCCTCGGCGAGCCGCACCCGGTCTCCGCGATGCACGGGCGCGGGGTCGCCGACCTCCTCGACGTCCTCGTCGACGTGCTGCCAGAGGTGTCCGGCATCGACGCCCTCTCCGAGGTCGGGGGACCGCGCCGCGTCGCCCTCGTCGGCCGGCCCAACGTCGGCAAGTCCTCTCTGCTCAACCGGCTCGTCGGGAGCGAGCGGGTGCTCGTCGACAACGTCGCCGGCACCACCCGCGATCCGGTCGACGAGCTCGTCGAGCTCGGCGGGCGGCAGTGGCGCTTCGTCGACACCGCCGGCATCCGCAAGCGCGCCCGGCAGGCGAGCGGTGCCGACTTCTACGCCGCGCTGCGCACGCAGACCGCGCTCGAGCGCGCCGAGGTCGCCGTCGTCCTCCTCGAGGCCGACCAGACGCTGAGCGAGCAGGACGTCCGCATCATCAAGACGGTGACGGAGACCGGCCGCGCGCTCGTCCTCGCCTTCAACAAGTGGGATCTCATGGACGAGGACCGCCGGCACTTCCTCGAGCGCGAGATCGAGCAGGACCTCCAGCACGTCGAATGGGCGCCGCGGGTGAACATCTCCGCCAAGACCGGACGGCACGCCGACCGGCTCGTGCCGGCGATGGAGCGCGCGCTCGACAGCTGGGACACCCGGATCCCGACCGGCCGGCTCAACGCCTTCCTCGGTGAGCTCGTCGCGGCCAACCCGCACCCGGTGCGCGGCGGCAAGCAGCCGCGCATCCTGTTCGGCACGCAGGCCTCGAACCGGCCGCCCAAGTTCGTCCTCTTCACCACCGGGTTCCTCGAGCCCGGCTACCGCCGCTACATCACCCGGCGCCTGCGCGAGACCTTCGGCTTCGAGGGCACCCCGCTCGAGATCGGCATGCGCATCCGCGAGAAGCGGAAGCGGCGGTGAGCACCGCGTCCGGCAACCCGGCAGGGCACCTCGGGCCCGGCGGGGAGCCGCCCACCGCTCCGGCGAGCAGCGCGGAGGCAGCCGCGGGCGCGCTCTGGCCGCGCTACCTCGTCGTCGTGCTCGGGGTGGCCGGGCTCGCCTACGGCGTGCACTTCTTCCAGTCGCTGCAGTCGATCGTCGCCCCGGTGTTCCTCGCGATGAACCTCGTCATCGTCGCCTACCCGCTGCAGCGCTGGCTCGTGCGGGTCCGGGTGCCGCGGTTCCTCGCCGCGATGGTCACCGTCGTCGTCGTGCTCGTCGTGCTCCTCGGGTTCTTCGGCCTCACCGCCTGGTCGATCGCCGAGCTCGTCATGGTCATCCCCGAGTACACCGAGGAGATCACCGCGACCTACGGCGAGGCGCTCGCCTGGCTGTCGACGCTCGGGGTGACGAGCGGGTTCGTCGAGCAGCAGCTCGCCGCCTTCGACGTATCCACCCTGTTCTCCACCGTCGGCTCGCTGCTGTCGAACGTCAGCCTCGTCCTCACCGCGCTCATCACCGTGATCATGGCGGTGTTCTTCGTCGCGATGGACTCGATGTCCTTCCCGCGGCGCCTGCAGGTGACCTCGGCGATCCGTCCGCGGTTCGGCCGTGCGATGCAGATCTTCGCCGCCGGAGTGCGCCGGTACTGGGTCGTCGCGACGATCTTCGGCCTCATCGTCGCCGTGCTCGACCTCGTGGCGCTGTGGATCATCGGCGTGCCGCTCGCGCTCGTGTGGGGCGTGCTCGCGTTCCTCACCAACTACATCCCCAACATCGGCTTCGTCATCGGCCTCGTCCCGCCCGCGCTCATGGCGCTGGTGAGCGGCGGCTGGTGGGACGCGCTGTGGGTGGTCATCGCCTACTCGGTGCTCAACTTCGTCATCCAGTCGATCATCCAGCCCAAATTCACCGGCGAATCGGTGGGTGTCACCCCGTTCATGTCGTTCCTCTCCCTGCTGTTCTGGTACTGGGTGCTCGGCTGGATGGGCGCACTGCTCGCGCTGCCGGCGACCCTGCTCCTCAAGGCGCTCCTCGTTGATGCGGACCCGCGCGCCCGCTGGGTCAACAACCTCATCGCATCCGACCTGTCCACCGGGTCGAGCCTGCCGGTGCGCCCGATCCGCGCCGCCCAGGGGATCACCGGGCGCTCCGTCGTGGTGCCGGGCGATCCCGGCGAGTTCGACCGGATGCGGGCGGCCGCCGGTGCGAGTGCTGCGGGCGCCTCGGGCGCGGGGGCGGCGGCACCGGACAGCCAACCGGCGGAGCCCGCGCATGGGAACGTGGCCGACCGCGGCGCTGCGGGAAGCTCCGCGGAGAGCTCCGCGGTGGACGGTGCCGCGGCCACGGGGACGGGCGCCTCGGGCGCGTGGCCCGATGTCGAGGAGCCGGCGCCGGAGGAGCTCGTCATGCGCGCCCCCTTCCTCCGTCCGCCCGAACAGGTCGCCGACGAGTCCGTCGACCCCGACGACCCGGAGGGCGTGGAGAGCGCGGGATCCGGGGACGGAACCGGATCCACCCGGGGCGACCGGCGCGAGGGGTCCGACGCCGGAGACGGCCCGGCCGGGGGAGACCCGCGGACCCCCTGACGCGGGCGGCATCTGCGGTTACCATGACGTATGGCTGAAATACTCGAGATCCACCCCGACAACCCGCAGCCCCGCCTCATCCGCAAGGTCGCCGAGGTCATCGCCGCCGGAGGGCTCGTCGCCTATCCCACCGACTCGTGCTACGCGCTCGGCTGCGCGCTCGAGAACAAGCAGGGGATCGAGCGGATCACCCGGATCCGGAAGCTCGACTCCAAGCACCACTTCACGCTCATGTGCGACGACTTCGCGCAGCTCGGGCAGTTCGTCATCGTCGACAACTCCGCGTTCCGCACGATCAAGTCGCTCACGCCCGGGCCGTACACCTTCATCATGAAGGCGACGAAGGAGGTGCCGCGGCGGATGATGCACCCGAAGAAGCACTCGGTGGGCGCGCGCATCCCGGAGAACCGCACCGCGCTCGCCCTCGTCGGGGAGGTCGGCGAGCCGATCCTGTCTTCGACCCTCCTGCTGCCCGGCGCGGACGACCCGCTCACCCATGCCGAGGACGTCCAGGCGGAGATCGGCCGCGAGGTCGACATCATCATCGACTCCGGCGTCCCCGGGGTCGTCCCGACCTCCGTCATCGACTTCACCGAGGGCGCCCCGGTGGTGCGGCGGGTCGGCGCCGGGAACGTCGACCGCTTCGACATCGACGAGACCTGACCACTCGATTTCAGGCGGTTCCTGTGAACGGATCCGCACGATTCTGCGATCTCGATCGGGTCGGTTGAGATTGCGGAGAACGGCGGAAATGCTCTCAGGA
This sequence comes from Brevibacterium sp. NPDC049920, assembly GCF_040656435.1. Classification (NCBI taxonomy): domain Bacteria; kingdom Bacillati; phylum Actinomycetota; class Actinomycetes; order Micrococcales; family Brevibacteriaceae; genus Brevibacterium; species Brevibacterium sp. NPDC049920. Next base: position 38,553 of record NZ_JBFAMF010000016.1, on the reverse strand, counting down.
ACCTCCTGAAATTGCGGTCTCAGGGGGTGATGTCGCGCTTCCGGATCTTCCCCGTGGGGCCCTTCGGCAGGGCGTCGACGAACCGGATGATCCGCGGGATCTTGTAGGCTGCGAGCTGCTCGCGGCAGAAGGCCTCGACCTCGGCCTCCGTCAGCGTCTGCCCGGGCATCGGGGCGATCACCGCTGTCACCGTCTGCCCGTAGTGCTCGTCGGGGCTGCCGATCACGGCGGCCTCGAGGACCTTCGGATGCTCGTAGAGCACCTCCTCGACCTCGCGTGGGTAGACGTTGTAGCCGCCGTGGATGATGAGGTCCTTGATCCGGTCGACGATGGAGAGGTAGCCGTCGGCATCGAGCCGGCCGAGGTCCCCGGTACGGAAGAAGCCGTGCTCGTCGAAGGCCGCCGCGGTCGCTTCGGGATTGTTCCAGTACCCGGCCATGACCATCGTGCCGCGCAGGTACACCTCGCCGACCTCGTCGACGGCGCAGTCCGCACCGTCCGGGCCGACGACCCGCACCTCGAGCTGCGGTACCGGCACTCCGACCGAGCCGGGGACGATCCGCCCGTTCCACGGGTTGAAGGTGCCGAAGGCGCTCGTCTCGGTGAGTCCGTACCCATCCGCGATCTGCGCCTCGAACCGGGTCTCGAACTGCCGCATGAGCTCCACGGCGATCGAGGCGCCGCCGGACAGGGCGAGCCGCAGCGTCGTGGGCACCCGGTCCGACTCGACGCGGAGGATCGCGTTCCACATCGTCGGCACCCCGGCGACCACGGTGAGCCGGTCGTCGATGATCGTGTCGTAGAGCTCGCGGGCGTCGAACCGCGGCAGCAGGGTGAGCGGCACGCCGCTGGTCAGCGACACCGTCGCGACCGAGGCGAGCCCGAACACGTGGAACAGCGGCAGCGCGGTGCCCGAGCGGTCCTCGGGCCCCATGCCGGAGATCTGCCGGCCGACCTCGGCGACGGCGAGCAGGTTGCCGACGGTGATCATCGCACCCTTGGGCCTGCCCGTGGTGCCCGAGGTGTAGAGCAGTGCGGCGAGATCGCCGGGGTCGCGCGGCAGCGGTGCGAAGTCCGCCGGATCGCTGACCGGCTCGGGGTCGCCGGCGAGCGGCTCGATGGTCTCGAAGCGGGTCCCCGTGGTCGAGGCGGATGCCCGTCCGGCCTCGGCGACGGCCGGGTGGGCGAGGACGAGCCGGGCGCCGGAGTCGGTGATGAAGAAGTCGAGCTCGCGCTGGGTGGACAGCGGGTTCACCGCGACGACGGCGATCCCGAGCGCCTGCGCGCCGAAGAACTCCGCGAGGAACTCCGGGCAGGTCGGGGCGATGAGGACGATCCGGTCCCCGGCGGCGAGACCGGCGGCGGAGAACCGCTCGGCGGCCCGGGCGATCGCGGTGACGAGGCCGGCGCGGGTGAGCTCCACCCGGTCGGCCCGCCGCGGCCCGCGCACCGCGACGGCGCTCGGGTCCGCCGCGGCATTGGCGATGAAGGCGTCGACGGGGTTCCGCGGCGCTGCGGAGGCGGTCGAGGGGGCGGGTGCGGTCATGAGACTCCTGTCGGGACGGTGATGTCGGTGGGACGGGTGTCGGCAGGTGCCGACGAGTCGGTGGGGCGGGTTCCGGTGGTGCAGATGCGGGCGTCGGCGTCCGGCTCGGCGCTGAGCCCGAGCGCGTTGACCCACAGCGTGGTGAGCGTGTCGACGAGCTCATCGATCCCCTGCGAGGTGCGGAAGCGGGGGTTCTCGCGATCGTCGACGAAGATGTGGAAGCACATCCGGCTCACCATCGAGGACAGCGCCTGGGACACGAGCAGCGGGTCGAGGTGCGGGTCGACCGCCCCCGTCTCCTGGAGCTTCGCGATGCCCTGGGCGTTGCGTTCGACGAAGGCCCGCGCCCGGCGCAGCCGCACCTCGCGGATGCCGGCATCGACGTGCGCCACCTGGTCCATGAGCCCCATGAGGTCGGCGTTCTCCCGGTAGGACTCGATGTATTCGCGGTTGGCCCGCCGGATCCGCGACACCCGGTCGAGGACGACCTCACCGGAGTGGTCGGGGGAGAGGACCGGGGTGTAGGCGCTCTCGATGATCGCAGCGAGGATGTCCTCGCGGTTGCGGAAATACGTGTAGAGGGTGCCGGTCGAGCAGCCGGCGCGGTCGGTGATGTCGGAGAGCTTGGTGTCGAAGTACCCCTGTTCGGCGAAGACGGCGCGCGCGGCCTGCACGAGGTTCGCTCGGGTGCGCTCGGCTTTGGCGCCCATCCGGCCCTCCATTGGATCGGTGTCGATGAATTCGTGACGAACGAATGTTTGGTCAGGCTTGAAATTGAGGCCTGCCTCAACTATAGATAGATGGTGAGGTCGGTCACAAGGACGTCACCGTTTTCAATCGGAGAGGAACCACATGGATGTGAACTCGAAGACCGCAGTCGTCACGGGCGGCGCCGGCGGGATCGGGCGAGCCCTCGCGGAGGAGCTCATCCGCCACGGCGCGCGCGTGCTCATCGCGGACATCGCCCCCACCGTCGGCCAGGTCGCCGAGGAGATCGGCGCCGCCTCCTGGCAGGGCGACGTCGCTGCCGCCGACGGGGTCACCGAGCTCCTCGCCGCCGCCGAGGCCGCCCACGGGCCCGTCGATCTCTACTTCGCCAACGCCGGCATCGTCGGCCCCACCGGGATCGGCGAGGACGAGGACGAGTGGGATCGCGTGTTCGACATCAACGTCCGCGCCCACATCCGTGCGGCCAAGGCCCTCGTCCCCGGCTGGCAGGCCCGCGGTGAGGGGTACTTCGTGTCCACGTCATCGGCTGCGGGACTCCTCACCCAGATCGGCCAGGCCGGCTACTCGACCACCAAGCACGCGGCCGTCGGCTTCGCCGAGTGGCTCAACATCACCTACGGCGACGACGGCATCCGCGTCTCCTGCCTGTGCCCGATGGGCGTCAACACCCCGCTGCTCACCGGCGGGGAGCGCGCCGCGGACGCGGCGGACCGGACGGCGAACAAGGCCGTGACGTCTGCCGGGCGGGTGCTCGAGCCCGCCGAGGTCGCCGAGGTCGTGCTCGCCGCGGTCGAATCCGAGACCTTCCTCATCCTCCCGCACCCCGAGGTGCTCGACATGTACCGCATGAAGGGCTCCGACTACGACCGCTGGCTGCGCGGCATGCGCCGCTACCGCCGCACACTCGCCGGCGGATCCGCGAGCTGAGCGGCCCGCCGCCGGGCACCGTCCACCACGCACCCGCCACCCATCACCCCACCCGCTGACGCACCCGACACCCCACACAGGAGTGACCATGTTCGAAGAGACCGCACGCGCCAAGAAGTACCGCGAGGACCTGCTCGCCTTCATGGACGAGCACGTCTACCCGGCCGAATCCGTCTACGAGGAGCAGATGGCGGCCGCCGACAGTCCGCACACCCAGCCGCAGATCCTCGAGGACCTCAAGGTCGAGGCCCGCAAGCGCGGTCTGTGGAACCTGTTCCACCCGCACGAGGAGTGGGGCCCAGGCCTGACGAACCTCGAGTACGCCCCGCTCGCCGAGATCATGGGCCGCTCGATCCACCTCGCCCCGGAGGCGACGAACTGCAACGCCCCGGACACCGGCAACATGGAGGTGTTCACGCTCTTCGGCACCGAGGAGCACAAGGAGAAGTACCTGCGTCCGCTGCTCGACGGGAAGATCGCCTCCGGCTTCGCGATGACCGAGCCCGCCGTCGCGAGCGCGGACGCGACGAACATCGAGATGACGATGGAGAAGGACGGCGACGAGTACGTCCTCAACGGCCGCAAGTGGTTCACCTCGAACGGCTGCCACCCGTTCATCAAGGTCCTCATCGTCATGGGCAAGACCGACCCGAACGCGGAGACCCACCGCCAGCAGTCGATGATGGTCGTGCCGATCGACGCCCCCGGCGTCACCGTCAAGCGCAACCTCACCGTGTTCGGCTACGAGGACCGCGAGGGCCACGCCGAGGTGCTCTTCGAGAACGTCCGCGTGCCGTCCAAGGACGTCCTCAAGGGCGAGGGCGAGGGATTCGCCATCAGCCAGGCCCGCCTCGGCCCGGGCCGCATCCACCACTGCATGCGAGCCATCGGCATGGCCGAGCGCGCCCTCGAGTTCATGTGCCGCCGGGCGGAGTCCCGCGTGCTGTTCGGCACCAAGCTGTCGGAGAAGGCGAACATCCAGGACTGGATCGCCGAATCCCGCGTCGAGATCGACCAGGCCCGCCTGCTCACCCTCCACGCCGCGGACATGATGGACAAGGTCGGCAACAAGGAGGCGCGCACCCTGATCTCGGAGATCAAGGTCGCCGCCCCCAAGGCCGCCCTCAACGTCATCGACCGGGCCATCCAGGTGCACGGCGGCGGCGGTGTGACCGGGGACTTCCCGCTCGCGGAGATGTACGCCCACGCCCGCACCCTGCGGATCGTCGACGGACCCGATGAGGTCCACAAGATGACGATCGCCCGCAAGGAGCTCAAGAAGTACCGCTCCTGAGCACCGCCGCAGCCGCGGTCCCGGCCATCGCCGGGGCCGCGGCACCACCGACTTCCACCAGCATTCGAAGGAGAAACCCATGACCCAGCGCACAGCGATCGTCACCGGCGGAGCCCGCGGCATCGGTGCCGCCGTGAGCGAACGGCTCGCCGCGGACGGTATGAAGGTCGCCGTCCTCGACCTCAATGAGGCGGACGCCCAGCAGGTCGTCGACCGGATCGTCGCCGCCGGCGGCGAGGCGACGGCGATCGGCGCCGACATCACCGACGAGGCCGCCGTCGAGCAGGCCGTCGCCTCCGTCGCCTCGACCCTCGGCCCGCCGACCGTGCTCGTCAACAACGCCGGCATCATCAAGGACAACATGCTGTTCAAGATGACCCCGCAGGAGTTCCAGGTGGTGCTCGGCGTCCACCTCACCGGCAACTTCCTCATCACGAAGGCGTGCCAGAAGCACATGGTCGAGGAGAAGTTCGGGCGCATCATCTCGATGTCGTCGACCTCGGCGCTCGGCAACCGCGGTCAGGCGAACTACTCCGCGGCCAAGGCCGGCATCCAGGGCCTGACGAAGACCTACGCGATCGAGCTCGGCAAGTTCGGCGTGACCGCGAACGCGATCGCCCCCGGCTTCATCGAGACCGACATGACGAAGGCCACCGCAGAGCGGGTCGGGATCTCCTTCGAGGACTTCACCGCGGGTGCGGCCAAGCAGATCCCGGTCGCCCGCACCGGCAAGCCCGAGGACATCGCCCACACCGCCTCCTTCCTCGCCAGCGAGGGCGCCGGCTTCGTGTCCGGCCAGGTCATCTACGTCGCAGGAGGGCCGAAGAATTGAGCGCCGAACCCCTGAGCGCCCAGCAGCGGCGCATCGACGAGGCGGTCGCGGCGGCACAGGCCGCCACGACGGACGGGATGAGCGCCGGTGAGCGCTACGGAGTCCTCTACGACCACGGCCTGGCCTGGGTGAACTTCCCGGCCGGCGACGGGGGCCTCGGGGTGTCGACCAGCCTGCGCGAGTACGCCGCGCAGCAGGTCGCCGCCGCCGGGCTCGAGACGCCGCCGAGGGGCAGCAACACGATCGGCTTCGGCATGGCCGGCCCGACGATCGTCGCCTACGGCACGACCGAGCAGAAGAAGATCCTGCGCGACATCTACACGCTCGACACGATCTTCTGCCAGCTCTTCAGCGAGCCCGGCGCGGGCTCCGACCTCGCCGCCGTCGCGACCCGCGCGGTCGCCGAGGGCGACGTCTACAAGGTCAGCGGCCAGAAGGTGTGGACCTCGGGCGCGCAGAACGCCGACATGGCGATCCTCGTCGCCCGCACCGACACCTCCGTGCCCAAGCACCAGGGCCTGAGCTACTTCCTCATCGACATGCACGCCCCCGGCGTGGAGGTCCGCGGGCTGCGCCAGATCACCGGCGAGGCCGAGTTCAACGAGGTGTTCCTCACCGACGTCGAGGTCCCTGCGGCGAACATGCTCGGCGAACCCGGGCAGGGCTGGAAGGTCGCCAACACCACGCTCAACAACGAGCGCGTGGCGATCGGCGGCGGGTCCCCGCGCGAGGGCGGGATGATCGGCGTCGTCGCCCAGGCGTGGCGCGATCACCCGGAGTACCGCGATCCGCTGCTCCAGGACCGCCTGCTCGAGCTGTGGGTCGAGGTCGAGGTCGCCCGCATGATGGGGGAGCGGCTGAGCCAGAAGCTCGCCGCCGGTCAGCCCGGACCGGAGGGCTCGGGCGCCAAGCTCTCCTTCGCCCTGAACAACCAGGAGCTGTCGAGCCTCGACATCACCTTGCGCGGCGTCGACGGCCTGCGCTACGACACCTACGAGATGCGCCGCCCGAGCGAGTACTCGATGACCGGCCGGATCCCCGGCTACCGGTACCTGCGTGCCAAGGGCAACTCGATCGAGGGCGGCACGAGCGAGATCATCCGCAACATCATCTCCGAACGAGTCCTCGGTCTGCCCGGTGAGCACCGGGTCGACAAGGACGTGGCATTCAAGGACCTTCCGAAATGACCGATATCGATCTCCTGCCCAGCGAAGTCGAAGAGGATCTGCGGTCCAGCGTCCGCAAGCTCTTCACCGACCGCAGCGACGCCGAGTCCGTCGCGAAGCTCTACGACGACCCGCACACCGACACCTCCGGACTCGACCGGGCCTGGGCCCAGGAGCTCGGCCTCGCGGCCCTGCTCGTGCCCGAGGACCTCGGGGGAGCGGGAGCGAGCGCGGCCGAGGCCGCAGTCGTCGCCGAGGAGATCGGCCGGGCCGTCGCGCCCGTGCGGTTCCTCAGCTCCGGCGTGCTCGCGACCACCCTGGCCGTCGGCGTCCGCGCCGGCGACCTCGCCGGTCGGCTCGCCGCCGGCGAATCGTTCGCCGCGATCGCATTCACGGCGTCCTCCCCGCAGATCCGTGCCGAGCTCACCGTGGACGGCGACGGGGACTCCGCCACCGTGTCCGGGACCGTCGCCGGGGTGATGGACGGTGCGGGTGCCGACGAGTACCTCGTCGTCGCCGGCACCGGTTCCGACACCGTCGTCGCGCTCGTCGCGGCCGAGCACGTGCGCACCGAGGCGTTCCTCAGCTTCGACCAGACCCGTCGCCTCGCCGACGTGACCTTCGAGTCCGCGCCGGCCACGGTGCTCGGACGCGGCGAGCAGGCCGCGCAGGCCGTGCGGACCGCCGAGATCCTCGGTCGCATCATCCTCGCCGCCGAGCAGTACGGTGTGGCGCAGCGGGCCTTCGACCTCACGCTCGAGTACATCAAGGGACGCCGCCAGTTCGGCCGTGCGATCGGCTCCTACCAGGCGATCAAGCACCGGATGGCCGACCTCTGGCTCGAGGTCTCGCAGACCGGGGCGGCCACGATCTACGCCGCCCGCGTCGCCGCCGCCTGGCAGGCCGGGGAGCAGACGGAGGATGAGGTCGAGCTGTGCTCGCTCGTCGCCGGCTCCTACGCCTCGACCACCGCGGTCCACGCCGCGGAGGAGGCCGTCCAGCTCCACGGCGGCAACGGCATGACCTGGGAGTACCCGCTGCACCTCTACCTCAAGCGGGCCAAGGCCGACGAGCTCATCCTCGGACACGCCGCCGCCCAGCGGCGCGCGCTCGCTCCGCTCATCGATCTGACAGCATGACCCATAGGCGGCTCCGGCCGCCGCCGGCCGGCGGGCGCTCCGCCGGTCCGACCAACGAGAGGACCTCTCATGACTGATGCAGTCATCGTCTCCACCGCCCGCACGCCGATCGGCAAGGCCTACCGCGGCGCATTCAACAACACCCAGTCCCAGGAGCTCGCCGGCCACGCGATCAAGCACGCCGTGCAGCGCGCCGGGCTCGAGGGCGGCGAGGTCGAGGACGTCATCCTCGGCGCCGCTCTCCAGCAGGGCGCGCAAGGCGGCAACGTCGCCCGCCAGGCGCTCCTGCGCGCGGGCCTGCCCGTCACCGTCTCCGGCATGACGCTCGACCGCCAGTGCTCCTCCGGCCTCATGGCGATCGCCACCGCGGCCAAGCAGATCGTCCACGACGGCATGGACATCGCCGTCGGCGGCGGCGTCGAGTCGATCTCGCTCGTCCAGAACGACAAGCAGAACACCTTCCGCGCCAAGGACCCGTGGCTCGTGGAGAACCTGCCGGAGATCTACCTCCCCATGCTCAACACCGCGGAGATCGTCGCCGAGCGCTACGGCGTGTCGCGCGAGGCGCAGGACGAGTACGCCCTGTCCTCCCAGCAGCGCACCGCCGCCGCGCAGGAGGCCGGCCGCTTCGACGCCGAGATCGTCCCGCTCGAGTCGACGCAGATCGTCGTCGACAAGGAGACGAAGGAGACCTCGGAGAAGCAGGTCACCCTGAGCAAGGACGAGGGCAACCGCCCGCAGACCGACCTCGCCAGCCTCGCCAAGCTCCAGCCGGTGCTCGCCCCGGGCGTGGCCTCGCAGAACCCGACCGTCACCGCCGGCAACGCCTCGCAGCTGTCCGACGGCGCGTCGGCCTCCGTGCTCATGTCCGACGCCGAGGCCTCCCGCCGCGGCCTCGAGCCGCTCGGCATCTACCGCGGCATCGCGGTCGCCGGCTGCGGCCCGGACGAGATGGGCATCGGCCCGGTGTTCGCGATCCCGAAGCTGCTCGAGCGCCACGGCCTCACCGTCGACGACATCGGCCTGTGGGAGCTCAACGAGGCCTTCGCCGTGCAGGCGCTGTACTGCCGCGACAAGCTCGGGATCGACCCGGAGAAGTACAACGTCGACGGCGGCGGCATCTCCGTGGGCCACCCCTACGGCATGACCGGAGCACGGCTCGTCGGCCACGCCCTCATCGAGGGCAAGCGCCGCGGCGTCAAGTACGTCGTCGTGACGATGTGCATCGGCGGCGGCATGGGAGCCGCCGGCCTGTTCGAGGTCGCCTGATCCACCCCACCGGGGCGGGTGCGTCGACGCACCCGCCCCGGGCCTCCCCTCGGCCCTGCCCACTGCACCACCACGATCCCCATCGCTGCGTCCCGGGCGCGCGCCGGTCGATCCCGGTCGTCCGCCCTCCCCGCCCCAACCGCTGATCCGATCACATCGACGTGAAGGAATGACCACCATGAGCTTCTTCGAAACCCGCCCCTGGCTGAAGACCGTCGCCGACGACGAGCGGCTGAACAAGCAGATCGAGGAGACGACCACCCTCGCGCTCTTCGACCGCGCGGTGGAGAGCTTCCCCGACCGACCCGCGATCAAGTACTACGGCTACGAGCCCACCTGGGCCGAGCTCGACCGGATGGTCGATGCCTTCGCCGCCTACCTCGTCGACCAGGGTTTCGAGCCCGGCGACCGGCTGGGCGTCTACCTCCAGAACGTCCCCCACTACTACGTCGCGGTGTACGGCGCGTGGAAGGCCGGCGGCGTCGTCGTGCCGCTCAACCCGATGTACCGCGACGAGCTCGCCCACGTGTTCTCCGACGCCGGGGTCAAGGCGCTCGTCGTGTCCGCCGCGGCCTACCTCGACCGCGTCAAGCCCTACGCCGAGGGCATGCCGATCGTCGTCACCTGCAACGAGAAGGACTACCAGCGCACGGACGACGAGCGGATCTTCGGGATGTTCGCCGACTCCTACGACACCGGGAAGCCCGATTTCGCCACCGTCGTCGCAGAGTACGACGGGAAGTCCGTGCCGGACCCCGTGCTCACCCCCGACTCGGTCGGCATCATCGGCTACACCTCGGGCACCTCGGGCCGTTCGAAGGGCGCGGCGGTCACCCACCGCGGCCTGTCCGTCAACGCCCAGATGCTGCGCGACTACCAGGGCTTCGACGAGACCGCGACGATCTTCACCCTCGCCCCCGTCTTCCACATCACCGGGTTCGTGTGCCAGTTCCTCGCCGCCGCGGCCTGCGGTGCTGCCCTGTCGATGAACTACCGCTTCGACCCCGCGGCCGCGCTCCAGACGTTCCGCACCGATAAGCCGCAGTACATGGCCGGCCCGGCGACGGCCTACATGGCGCTGCTCGCGCACCCGGACTTCACCTCCGACGCCTTCGACTCCTTCACCGCGATCATGTCCGGCGGCGCCCCGCTGCCCGAGGCGATCGTCAAGAAGTTCGAGGACCGCACCGGGCACTACATCGGGCAGGGCTACGGACTCACCGAGACCACCGCCCAGTGCGTCGTCGTGCCCCGCCACCTGCGTGCCCCCGTCGACCCCGAATCGGGCAACCTGTCCTGCGGCCTGCCGTTGGCGAGCGTGATGCTGCGGATCCTCGACGAGAACGGCCAGGAGGTCGGCCCGAACGAGGTCGGCGAGATCTGCGTGCGCGGCCCCATGGTGTCCCTGGAGTACATCAACAACCCGGAGGCCACCGCGGAGAACATCCCCGACGGGGAGCTGTGCACCGGCGACGTCGGCTTCATGGACCCCGACGGCTGGGTGTTCATCGTCGACCGCAAGAAGGACATGATCAACGCCTCGGGCTTCAAGGTGTGGCCGCGCGAGGTCGAGGACGTCCTCTACACCCACCCGGCGATCCTCGAGGCCGCTGTCGTCGGCGTCCCCGACGAGTACCGCGGTGAGAACGTCGTCGCGTTCATCAGCCTGCAGCCGGGCGCGGAGATCACCGAGGACGAGATCGTCGCGTTCTGCCGCGAGCACCTCGCCTCCTACAAAGCACCGCGCCAGATCAACTTCATCGACGCGCTGCCCAAGACCGCATCGGGCAAGATCCTGCGCCGCGAGATGCGCAAGGTCGGTGCCGAGCAGGCGGAGAACGGCTGAGATGACCCGGACACCGATGCATGAGCAGTGGGAGGCGGCGGCCGAGGAGCTCGCCGGGATGCGCGACCTGTGGCCGGCCGAGGTCCCCCGGGAGTACAGCGAGCCGCTGCCCGGTGCGGTGCTCGCCGACTACACGCAGAAGTGGGCGGTGGAGCGGCCGGACACCGTCGCCATCCACTTCTACGGGCGCGATGTGTCCTATGCGGAGCTCGAGCGCTCGGCCGCCGCGTTCGCCGGGTGGCTCAGGTCCCAGGGCGTGCGCGCCGGCGACCGGGTGGGGGCGTACCTCGTCAACTGCCCGCAGCTGACGATCGCGTTCCTCGGGATCCTCCGCCTCGGCGCCGTGTACGTGCCGATCAACCCGCTGTTCAAGGCCGGCGAGCTCGCCTACGAGCTCGCCGACGCCGGGGTCGGCGTGGTGCTCGCGCACCCGGAGTTCGCCCCGCTCCTCGACGCGGTGCGCGGTGCGGACGGGGTCGATCCCGACCTCACCGTCGCCTACACCCGGATGGCGGACATGATCGACGGCGAACCGGTGCCGCGCACCCCGTTCGGTGCGATCGACCCGGAGCAGCGCTCGGACTGGCAGGCGATCATCGACAGCCCGCCGGCCGACCCGGTGCCGGCGGACCGGGACGCGCTCGCCGCGCTCAACTACACCGGCGGCACCACCGGCATGCCCAAGGGTTGCGAGCACACGCAGGGCCACATGGTCTACACCGCGGTGAGCGCGCTCCTGGGCCAGGGGCGCACCCCCGGGGCCGGTGGAGACGTGGCACTCGGCTTCCTCCCGATGTTCTGGATCGCCGGGGAGGACATGTGCATGCTCAACCCGCTCGTCGACGGGTCCACCGTCGTGCTCATGACCCGCTGGCACCCCGAGGTCGCGCTCGAGCTCATCGCCTCCCAGCAGGTCACCTCGATCGTGGCGCCGGCGGACAACTACGTCGAGCTCATGGAGCTGCCCGGGTTCGCCGGCGCCGACACGTCCTCGCTGCGCAACTGCACTGCGGTGAGCTTCGTGCGCAAGCTCGACCCGGAGCTGCGCGGACAGTGGCGGGAGGCGACCGGCGTGCTGCTGCGCGAGGCGTCCTACGGGATGACGGAGACGCACACCGCCGACACCTTCACCCTCGGCCTCGATGCGGATGACCAGGACCTGCGTGCCGAGCCGATCTACTGCGGCTACCCGGTGCCCGGCACCCGGATCGTCGTCGTCGATGCCGACCTCGCGCCGGTGCCGGTCGGGGAGACCGGGCAGATCCTCGTGCACTCGCCTTCCGTCCTCACCCGCTACTACCACCGGCCCGAGGCGAGCCGCGACACGCTCGTCGACGGCTGGCTGCTCACCGGGGACACCGGCCGGTTCGACGCGCACGGGGCGCTGACGTACCTCGCCCGGACCAAGGAGATGATCAAGGTCAAGGGGATGAGCGTGTTCCCCGCCGAGGTCGAATCCTTCCTCAAGGGCCATCCCGACGTCGTGCGGGTCGCCGTCGCCCCGCGCGAGGACCCGGAGACCGGACAGCGGCCCGTCGCCTTCGTCGAGCTCACGGAGGACTCCGCGGCGACGCCGGAGAGCATCCGGGACTGGGCGCGGGAGCAGATGGCGTCGTACAAGGTGCCCGAGGTCGTCGTCGTCGACACGATGCCGATGACCGCGACCGGCAAGATCCGCAAGGTCGACCTGCTCAAGGAGCTGCCCACCGCATGACCACGCTGCTCGTCGCGAACCGGGGCGAGATCGCCGCCCGCATCATCCGCACCGCGCAGGACCAGGGGCTGCGCACGCTCGCCGTCCACCCCGCCGACGACGCCGACAGCCTCCATTTCCGGCTCGCCGATTCGGCGCGGCAGCTCGAGGGGATCGGGCCGCGCGCCTATCTCGACATCGCGCAGCTCATCCGGATCGCCGTCGACGAGGGGGCCGAGCTCGTCCACCCCGGCTACGGGTTCCTCGCCGAATCCGCCGCGTTCGCCCACGCCTGCCACGAGGCGGGACTGACCTTCCTCGGCCCGTCCGCCGACGTCCTCGAGATCGCCGGGACGAAGACCTCGACGAAGGACCGGGCGGCCGCCCTCGACATCCCCGTCGCCGAGGCGACCGGGGTCCTCGAGACCGCCGCGCCGGCCCTCGAGCTCCTCGAGCGGCACCCGGCGGGCATCGCGATCAAGGCGCTCGCCGGCGGGGGCGGGCGCGGCATCGCCGTCGTCACCTCCCCGGAGGACGTCGAACCGGCGATCGCGCGCTGTGCGGCGGAGGCCGAGCACGGGTTCGGGGACGCGCGCGTGTTCGCCGAGACCTGGTTCCCCGCAGCCCGCCACATCGAGGTCCAGTGCATCGGCACGCCCGACGGCGTGTACGCGCTCGGCGACCGCGACTGCTCGCTGCAGCGCCGTCGGCAGAAGCTCGTCGAGCTCGCCCCGGCCCCCGGACTGTCCGCAGACCTGCGGGCGGACCTCCACCGGGCGGCGGAGAAGCTCCTCGACTCGCTCCACTACCTGTCGCTCGCCACCGTCGAGTTCCTCGTCGCCGACGACGACTGGGTGCTCCTCGAGGTCAACCCGCGGATCCAGGTCGAGCACACCGTCACTGAGGCGGTCACCGGGCTCGACCTCGTCGCCTGCCAGATCGCGCTCGGCCTGGGTGAGGACCTCGCCGTCCACGGCGTGGCCGAGGACATGACGTGGGAGCCGACCGGCAGCGCGATCGAGGTGCGGGTGGCCGCGGAGACCCTCGCCGCCGACGGCACCGTGCACCCGGCCACCGGCACGATCGAGCGCTTCGACCTGCCGAGCGGGCCCGGGATCCGCGTCGACACCTGGGTGCGCGGCGGCACCCGCGTGGGTGCCCTCTACGACACGGTCATCGCCAAGGTCATCGCCCACGGGCCGGGCCTCGAGGCCGCCGAGCGCCGGACCGTCGGCGCGCTCGCCGAGCTCGGCTGCACCGGGCTGGACACGAACACCGCGTTCCTCCGCGCTGTCCTCGAGCGCGCGCCGCTCGGTGAGGCGCACACGACGTGGATCGACGAGCACATGGGAGCGCTCGTCGCCCGGGCCGCGGAGCTCGAGGCGGACGACGGTGGCGCGGACGGCGCCGGTTCCGGTGGTGCACCGGGAGGTGCGGGCGCCTCGTCGGCCGAGGGCGCCTCGGGAACGGCTCGCACCGTGCCCGCACCCGGGCCGGGGGAGGAGCTCGTCGCCGCCCCGCTCAGCGGCACGATCGTGTCCCTCGACGCGAAGCCCGGTGAGCTCGGACTCATCGAGGCGATGAAGATGCACCACCCGATCCCGGCACCGGCCCATGCGGAGGCGCGCGCGCTCGTGGCGGTCGGGGACACCGTCGCAGCCGGTGATCCGGTGTTCCTCGTGCGGACCTCCGAGGACCCCGCCGCCCAGGCGGAGGCCGCCCGGGACGAAGCGCACCCGCTCGTCGACGAGGTGGTGCAGCGGCATGCCGACGTGCTCGACGAGGCGAGGCCGGAAGCGGTGGAGAAGATCCACGCCCGGCAGCGGCGGACCGCCCGGGAGAACCTCGACGACCTGCTCGTGCCCGGCTCGTTCGTCGAGTACGGGCCGCTCGTCATCGCCGCCCAGATGGCCAGGCGCTCGCTGGAGGACCTCATCGCGCGCACGAGCGGGGATGGGCTGATCGGCGGGATCGGACTCGTCGACACGCCCAGCGGGCCGCTCGAGGCCGTCGTCATGAGCTACGACTACATGGTGCTCGCCGGCACCCAGGGCTCGCGCAACCACGCGAAGACCGATCGGCTCATCCAGGTCGCGGCGTCCAAGGGGCTGCCGGTGGTGCTGTTCGCCGAGGGCGGCGGCGGGAGGCCCGGCGACACCGACCGGGCCCCGGGCGCCCACCTCAACGTCCACACTTTCGCCGCCCTCGCCGGGCTCAAGGGCCGGGTGCCGCTCGTCGCGATCGTGTCCGGGCGGTGCTTCGCCGGCAACGCTGCGCTCGCCGGGGTGTGCGACGTCATCATCGCCACCGAGGACGCGAACCTCGGGATGGGCGGACCCGCGATGGTCGAGGGCGGCGGCCTGGGACGCTACCGGCCGGAAGACATCGGACCCGTCGGCGTGCACACCGTGAGCGGTGTCATCGACGTGCTCGTCGCCGGCGACGCCGAGGCCGTCTCCGCCACCCAGCAGTACCTGCGCTACTTCGTGCCGGCAGGGGACGGCGGTGCCGGGCCGGGTGCCGTGTCCCCGGATACCCAGGAGGGCGCCTCGGCCGCGGACTCCGGTGCCCCGGATCCGGAGCGCGCGCGGGCCGTGGTCCCCGGGGACCGGCTGCGCGCCTTCGAGATGCGCGAGGTGATCCGCAGCGTCGTCGATGCGGACACGTTCCTCGAGCTGCGCCCGGATCACGCACCGGGCGCGATCACCGGTTTCGCGCTCGTCGCCGGCCGGCCGATCGCGATCATCGCCAACGACAACCACCACCTCGGCGGGGCGGTCGACGTCGATGCCGCGAACTCCTTCGTGCGGCTGCTCGAGACCGCGCAGGCGCACGGGATCCCCGTCGTGTCCTTCGTCGACACCCCCGGGTTCATGGTCGGCCCGGAGGCCGAGCACGAGCCGGGCGTCACCGCGTTCGGTCGGTTCTTCACCACGGGGGCGGGGTTGAGCGTGCCGTTCGGGGCGGTCGTCGTGCGCAAGGGCTACGGGCTCGGCGCGATGGCGATGGCCGCCGGCTCCTTCCACGCCACCCGCTTCACCGTGGCCTGGCCGAGCGGGGAGATGGGGCCGATGGGCCTGGAGGGCGCGGTGCGCCTGGGCTATTCGAAGGAGCTCGCCGCGGTCGAGGACCCGGCCGAGCGCGAGGCGCTCTACGAGAAGCTCGTCGCGGAGTCCTACGAGCAGGGCCGGGCGATGACCGCGGCGATGTTCTTCGACGTCGACGACGTCATCGACCCCGCCGACACCCGCCGCTGGATCAGCACCCTGTTCTGACAGTGCCCGACCGGGCGTCCGACCGAACTGTGGGGCTTTCGGCGGAGGGTGATGGCATCAACGCCACCACCCTCCGTCGGAAGTCCTACACTCGTACGCCCGGTCTCAGCGGATCGCCTCGGCGATCGGGGTGGACCCGTCGAAGAAGTTGACGGTCTCCCGGACTCCGGCACCGTCACGCAGGACGTGGGTGATGACGGCTGCGACGTTGTCGCGGGAGGTGACCTTCTCCTCGTCGGTGAGCGTGCGGCCCTCGGCCTCGCCGTGGGAGTCGACGACCTGGATCTGCTCGCTCGCCGGGTCGAGGGTGAGGCGGCCGGGGCCGAGGATCGTGTAGTCGAGCTCGGTCTCGCGCAGGTGGGCGTCGGCGTCGTGCTTGGCCTTGGCGTAGGGGAAGAAGGAGTTGTCCTCCTCGAGCCGGTCGACGTCGATCCCCGCGGTGACGTAGGAGACGATGACGAACCGCTGCACGCCGGCCTGCTGCGCGGCCTTCATCGCGCGCACGGCCGCTTCGTAGTCGACCGCGTGCGTGCGCTGCGGGTCGCCCCCGCCGGCGCCGGCGGAGAACACCACGGCCTTCGCCCCGGTGAACTGCTTGGCGAGGTCCTCCTCGGTCGCGGTCTCGATGTCGAGGACGACGGGATTCGCGCCGGCCTCCCTGACGTCATCGCGCTGGTCCTCCTTGCGGATGACGGAGTCGACGGTGAACCCGGCCGCGGTGAGCCTGGGGGCGGCGAGCAGGGCGATCTTGCCGTGTCCGCCGAGGATGACGATGCGATCGGTGTCGGTCATGGGGTTCTCCTTCCGCGCCGGACCCGGCGCCGAGGTGTCCCGCAGCGGACCGGTCCGTCACCCGTGATCTGGCCGGGGCTCCGCGGACCATGAGGCTGCGGCTTCCACTGGGCACAACACCGCGCGGAGCGAGATATTCCGAACGGCCCCCTCCGGACGGGCCGGCTCACACCAGGGAGCCGAACGCCGCGAACCACCCGCGCCGGCGGTGGAGGAGCAGCGGGATGACGACGAGGAGGGCCGCCGAGGTGCCCGCGACGAGGTCGACCATCGTGTCCGTGTTGTTCCGCTGCGCGTTCGTCCCGACGACGATGTCCGCGGTGAACTCGGACATCTCCCACAGGAGCGCGACGAGGCCGCTCACGGCGATGACGACGACGGCCTCGAACCACGGCGGGGTGGTGAGATCGGTCCGCCGGTAGGCGATGCCGAGCGCGTAGACCGTGCCGAGCGCGATGAGGATGCCGGAGTAGAAGTGGACCACGGTGTCCCACAGTCCCCACACCGCGTAGAAGTGGAGGTGGCTGCCGAGGAACGGGCCGGAGAGCAGCAGCGCCGCGTAGAGCCCCTGGAGCCACGCGGGGATCGGGGTGCGCGCCCAGTGCTCGAGGAGGAGCGGCACCAGACCGGCGGGAATCAGCAGCGCCGGGATGATGATGTCGGACCACTGCCGGGTGAGCACGGCGACCACGACCGCGGCGAGGCAGATGACCTCGGTGGCGAGGAGGGGCAGGTGCCGCTGGAAGGCACCGGCCCGGGTGTCGGTGGTGCGTGCGTTGTCGACCGTTCTCACGGGGGCGACCCTAACAGCCCGGCCTGACGTGCCCGTCCAGGCGTCCCGGTCCTACGATGGTGGTCATGCGTGCACTCGACCGGGACATCCTCAGGCTCGCCGTCCCGGCACTCGGGGCGCTCGCCGCCGAACCCCTGTTCCTCCTCGCCGACACCGCGATGGTCGGGCACCTGGGGCCCGAGGCGCTCGGCTCGCTCGCGATCGCGAGCACGATCCTCCAGACCGTCCTCGGCCTCATGATCTTCCTCGCCTACGCGACGACCCCGCGCGTGGCCCGCCGGCTCGGCGCCGGTGACACCCCGGGCGCGATCGGCGCCGGCTTCGACGGGATCTGGCTCGCGCTCATCACCTCGGGCGTCCTGCTCGTCATCGGGCTGCCGCTCATCGACACGGCGATCGGCTGGTTCGATCCCACGCCCGAGGTGGCCGCCGGCGCCTCGGCGTACCTCACGATCTCCTGGTGGGGGCTGCCCTTCATGCTCACCGTCGTCGCCGCGACCGGGCTGCTGCGCGGGCTGCAGGACACGCGCACCCCGCTCTACGTCGCCGCCGGCGGCTTCCTCTCCAACATCGGGCTCAACGCGCTCTTCATCTACGGTCTCGACATGGGCGTGGCCGGGTCCGCGCTCGGCACGCTCATCGCCCACCTCGGGATGTGCGCGATCTACCTCGTCATCGCCGTCCGCGCCGCCCGCCGCACCGGGGCCTCGCTGCGCCCGGACTGGGCGGGCGTCATCCGGGCGGCCCGCACCTCGGGCTGGCTGCTCGTGCGCAACGGCTCGCTGCGCGCTGCGATGATCCTCCTCATCGTGCTCGCCACCGGTCTGGGCACCGTACAGCTCGCCGCGATCCAGGTCATCCAGACGCTGTTCAACGCGCTCGCCCTCGTCCTCGACTCGCTCGCGATCGCCGGGCAGGCGCTCATCGGCCTCGAGCTCGGGCACCGCCGGCGGGAGCGGGTGGCGGCGATCAACCGGCGGCTCATCCAGTGGGGGATCGGCTTCGGGGTGGTCGTCGGCGTGCTGCTCGCCGCCGCCTCCCCGGTCCTCGGTGCGGTGTTCACCGGCGATCCCGAGGTCGCCGCCCTCATCGGCACGCTCGCTCTCATCCTCGCCGCCGGGATGCCGATCGCCGGGTACGTCTTCACCCTCGACGGTGTGCTCATGGGAGCCGAGGACGCCCGCTACCTGGCGCTCGCCCAGTTCGGGGCGCTGCTCGGGTACGCGGTCCTGCTGCTCCTCGTGTTCACGCAGTGGTCGACGGTCCACGTGCTGTGGGCGTGCTTCGGGATCGGCTTCGTCGCCTTCCGCGCGATCAGCCTCGGCTGGCGGGTGCGCAACGACGGCTGGATCCGTCGCGCCGAAGCCCGCAGCTGAGAGCGAGCGCGGCCCGCTCGCACGGACCTCGGTCCCGGGCGCGGATACGATGATGGGCGTACTCGCACCCAGTCCCGAGGAGTCCCCGCATGCGCATCGTTCCGGTCCCGTCCGACGGCGAGCACATCCTCCTGCCGTTCCTCGAGCTCTGCTGCAGCTGGTCGATGGACCGCCCGCCCGTCGACGCCGAGGCGATCCGCGCCGACGATCACCTCAACCGCTACATCGAGGGCTGGGGTAGGGTCGGTGACCTCGGCGTCATGGCGCTGGCGGCAGAGCCCGGGGCAGGAGCCGACGGCGACCACGCGCCCGCACCCGGAGCGGAGCCGCGGGCGCTCGGAGCGATCTGGATCCGCACGATGGGGGAGAAGCCCGGCTTCGGCTGGGTCGCTGACGACATCCCCGAGCTCTCGATCGCGGTCCTGCCCGAGGCGCAGGGCGAGGGGCTCGGCCGCCGCCTCCTGCAGACGCTCATCCAGATGGCCGGGCTCACCGGTGTCCGGGCGATCAGCCTCGCCGTCGAGGACGGCAACGGGTCCCGCCACCTGTACGAGGAGCTCGGCTTCGCGGTCATCGGCCGCAACGGGAGCTCCGACGTCATGCTGCTCGACCTCGCGGCGCGCGAGGGCTGAGACCGTGCGGGTCCGCAACCGGCAATCCCGCGACCTCGACCGGCCCGCCGCCGAGGTCGCGGCGCTGCTGTCGACGCTCGGAACCCGGGACGACGGGCTGTGGCCTGTGCACCTGTGGTTCCCCATGCGCCTCGACGGCCCGCCCCTCGTCGGTGCGGCGGGCGGGCACGGCCCGGTGCGCTACCACTGCACGGAGCGTTCACCGGATGCGGTGACCTTCGCCTTCGACTCGATCCTCGGCTCGCGGCACTGGCGCGGCTTCCACCGGTTCGTCGTCGTCCCCTCCGCCCGCGGCAGCCGCCTCGTGCACGACCTCGAGCTCCGCATCGGCCCGTGGCGGCGTCTGCAATGGGCGGTGCTCGTCGGTCCGCTGCACGACGCCGTGCTCGAGGACCTCCTCGATCGCGCAGCTGGGGTCACCGGCCCGCCCCGCTGGTCGCCGTGGTTCCGGCTCCTCCGCCGGGTGTACCCGCGGATCCGGGCGCGCGGGTCCGCCGCGTAGGCGGAGATCCTCCGGCGCGTGCGGCACGGGGGCGCGCGGGGCCGGTCGGTGTGCGAACGATCAGTGTCCGAACGCACGCCGATAGGCGGCGGGGGTGACGCCCATCGCCCGGCGGAGCCGCCGGCATCGCGAACGCACGGGGACGGCGATCCGGTCCGGGTGGGGAGGCCCGCTGCGACGTCCCCGTGGGGACGTCTCAGCGGGGACGTCTCGGCTCACGGCGGACGGTCAGCTCGGCAGGGTCCCGAGCCATCGCCGGAGGTCGAGAGCGAGTTCGGTCGGCGCCTCGAGCTGCACGAGGTGGCCGGTCCCCTGGAAGGTCGTGACGCCGGGCTGCCCGGGGAACCGGCCGGCGAGCTCGGCCGCCTGGGCGACGGGGATCCAGGAATCGTCCGCGCCTCAGCCGATGTGCACCGGGCATCGGGTCTCAGCGAGTCGGGCGACTATGGGCGCGGTGTGGTCCGGAGTGAGTGCGGCGATCTGCCGGTAGAAGGCGACCTGTCCGCGCGGCGAGCACCACGGTCGGGCGAGCTCCTCGACTCGCGCGGGGGTGAGGGTGTCGCCGCCGGCGCCGGAGATGTACTCCCGGACGAGGGCGGCGTGCAGATTCTCCGGAAGTGCGGCGAGCACCTCGTGGTGCTCGGAGACGAGTCGGAAGAACGGCGAGCCCCACGGGTCGAGTGCGACGACATCGAGGAGATAGAGCGAGGCGAAGGCGGCGCCGTCGAGCAGATGGGATCCGAGAGCGACCGCACCGCCGATGTCGTGCGCGACGACGTGGGGTCGATCGAGATCCCAGTGATCGATGAGCGCAGTGAGACGGTGGCGCTGATGGACGAGGTCGACCGGCGGATCGGATCCGCGGATCGACCTCCCGTACCCCGGCATGTCCCACAGGAAGACCCGGAACGACCGTGCGAGCGCTCGGGCCACCGGCAGCCAGGTCTCCGCCGACCACGGTGTCCCGTGGCAGAGCACGACGTCACCGGCGGGGTTGCCGGTCTCGGGCTCGAGCACGGAGGTCGCGATCTCGGTGCCGAGGATCGGGATGCGCTCGGGCGGGGCGGGGAGGTCGGTCATGCGCGCTACGCTAGACCTTCATGTCGACATGAAGGCAAGAGGTGCGGGAACGTGAGGAGCACGGTGTCATGAGGATCGGGGAGGCCGCAGGGCGCCTCGGCGTCGCGACCCACGTCCTGCGTCATTGGGAGGACGCGTGCGGCATCACGCCGGACCGGACCCCTGCAGGGTATCGCGACTATACCGAGGAGCATGTGCGCCGACTGCAGGTCGTCCGATCCTGCCGGTCCGTCGGGCTGGGTCTCGAGGAGATCCGCCTCATCCTGCACCGCGACGAGCAGGGGCGCGACGGCGTCATCGCCGCTCGTCTCGAGGCGATCCGCAGGCAGCGGGCGGAGCTCGACGCCGCGGAAGCGTTCCGCGAGCACGTCCGAGAGTGCCGGCACAACTTCATCACACGGTGCGAGAGCTGTTCCGCCTATGCACTGGCGGACCCCTCTCGTCCCGCGGAACCGACGTCCCCGCTGTGACGTCCGACGCCGTTCGGCAATGGACCAGGACGTCACAGAGGCGACGCATCAGCTCACGGTGGGCCGGCCGGTCTCAGCCGACCGGCCGCACGCGACCCATCCGCTCGACGGCCTCGGTGAGGATCGCCGGTGAGGTGGCGAAGTTCAGCCGGACGTGTTGGGCACCGCCCGTGCCGAACACGTGACCGGAGCTCAGCGCCACCCGGGCCTCGTCGAGGAACAGCTGCGCCGGTCCCGCGAGATCGGACACGACGGCGAGTCCGTCCCGCGCGGCGGGTGCCCCGGCGCCGAGGTAGCTGCAGTCGAGCCATGCGAGGTAGGTGCCCTCGGGCACGCGGAAGCCGGCCTCGGGCAGGTGCTCGGCGACGAGCCGGCGCAGCAGCGTCCGGTTCGCGTCGAGACCCCGCAGCAGCGCGCCGAGCCACTCCTGTCCCTCCCGGAGCGCGACGGTGTGGGCGATGAGGCCGAGGTGGCTCGGGCCGTGGCTGACCTCCTCGGGCATGCGGGCGAGATCCGCGGCGGCCTCCTCCCCGGCGATCGCGAGCGCGGCCTTGAGACCGGCGAGGTTCCAGGCCTTCGACGCCGACATCAGCGCGAAGGCGTCCTCCGACCCCGGCACGCTGAGATAGGGGGTGAAGCGGGCCCCGGGCAGGACGAGCGGGGCGTGGATCTCATCGGCGACCACCCGGACCCCGTGGGTGCGGGCGAGCTCCGCGATCCGCGCGAGCTCCTCCGGGGTGTGCACCGTTCCGGTGGGGTTGTGCGGGTTGCAGAGCAGGTAGGCGGCCCCACGCCCGCCCTGCCTGATCCGGCGGAACGTGTCCTCGAGGACGCCGAGGTCCACCCGGCCGTCCGCACCGAGGGGCGCCTCGACGATCTGCCGGCCGTCATGGGTGACGAAGGCGTAGAACGGCGCGTAGACGGGGGAGTTGACGACGACGGCGTCACCGGGCTCCGTCACCAGCCGGAGCACCTCGACGACTCCCATCATGACGTCGGGGACGATCGCGGTCCGCTCCACGGCCAGGTCGTTCCACGCCCAGTTCTCCGCTGCGAACGCGGAGAACGCCTCGGCGTACGCGGTGCCGACGGGATACCCGGTGTCCCCGGCATCGATGGTGCGGTGGAGGGCCTCGGCGATGGGCGGGGCGAGTCGGACATCCATCTCCGCGACCCACAGCGGCAGCACGTCAGCGGGGTGAGCGCGCCACTTCATGCTCGTCCGCTGCCGGAGCTCATCGAGCCCGAGCTCCTCGAGCGGGTTGGCGACCTGCTGCGCGCGTGACGGATCCATCATTCGAACTGCCACCTCGTTCATCGGAACCGAGCCGCGCGGCTCGCGTGCTCGGACGGAGTCTTCAGCATCGCACTGCCCGCGGGCCGAATCCACTCCGCCGAGTGCAGCGCTCAGTGCGTGATCGTCGTCTGCTGGTAGAAGGTGAGTCGCACCTCGTCGTCGACCAGCCGGTAGTGGCTCGCCATGAGGGCCTCGAACGGGGCAGGGTCCGCGGCGCGCCGTGCGCTCGCCCGGTACACGAGTGCCGCGGAGTCCTCACCGGTCGGCACCACGCGGGCGTCGGTGAGGGTGTAGGAGTCCCAGGCGGGGGAGTCGTCGAGACCGGCGACGATCGTCTCACGGTCGAGCACCATCCCGTTGACGAGGACCATGACCGCCTCCGGCGTCATGAGAGCGCCGTAGAACGCGCCGCCCCGGTGGCTGGACAGGGCGTCCCACCCGCGGTGCTCGAGGGCGAGCAGGGATTCGAGCGCGAGGGGGTCAAAGTGAGTCGGGTCGGTCATGCTCTCATGGTAACGGTCGCACCGCCTCACCGCTGCACGACGCGTCCCCCGGGGACGGCACAGCAGGTGGCGGTTGCGCGTTCGCAGAAGCTGCTCTCGGTTCCTTGCGCTGGAAACTTCGATCGGTCGTTGACAGCACCAGCTTCACTTTCGACGCGATATCTTATTGCGATGACTCTTACCATCTGGGTGAGCGTCTTCTTGCTGAGTTGCATTGGGTGCATAGTGGTGCGTAAGACGGGAGCTGTACGAGACGTGCCAGGGCGGTTGGCGAGCCAACGGCGATCGGGAGCAGCCTCACTGGATTGGAAACTGTACCTGTTTGAAGCGGGGCCAGGTATTTGCAGGTTCGCAATTCTGATAACGCCCTAACCGAAGCCCTAGTTCTGCCCATAGCACCGGTCCGAGGCTTATTACATGTGTCCGTCAACTGCCTCGAATCTAAGCGTCCGTTGAGTGACGCTTGCCGATCTCTAGTATCGTTGGACTTATGAGTTTGACTGTGGTTCTAGGCGCTGGTTTCTCTATCGCTGCATCGGATGGCGTGTTTCCAGCGACCGATGACCTTGGGGTTCGGGTGATGCGCAGGATCCGCGAATCTGGTCGATCCGAGGACGCGGTAAGACCGTTCAGAGGACGCCGTTTCGAATCTTGGTTGTCGCGCTTGGCAGAGCAACAGCCGGATCTGTCGGAATCGGAGAATCTTCGCAATCGAGAGATGTTCTCACTTGTCACATCCGCGATTAGAGAAGTGATTCGTGAATGTCAGGATGAAGTGCTCAAGGGGCAACCATCGTGGTGGCTGCAGCGTCTCATCGGAATTTTGCATTTTCGACAGGCGAATGTCGTTACCTTCAACTACGACGTGATTCCGGAGTTGGTGCTTAAGTATTGCCGACTCTACGACGATCTCGAGCACGAAGCTCAAGCCGAGGATGCGTTGAAGAACATGCCTCTTCCGCCTGAAACGCCGAATCGAGGTCTGGTATTCGGGTTGCCGGCAGCTAAGACGTTTCGATTGATCAAGTTGCATGGGTCGATTGATAACTATTGGGTGCCCGGAGATCTAACGGGGACTACTATTCGGCGGTGGAATGATAATGGACGATTCGGCGCTCCGGGAGTGCCACGTGTGGTGGATCGGAATCAGCTTCTACCTGGACGTGAGCCATTTATAGTACCTCCGGCCGCTGCAAAGTCTTCCTACTACCGGAATCCTCTAACTCGTCAGTTGTGGAAGGACGCGTCGGATGCCATTGGTTCGGCGGCTAATGTGGCGCTGGTCGGCTACAGCATTCCGGCGACGGACCTGGTTTCATCTGGAATGTTTGAAGAGCGACTGTCAAATACTGGTTCCATAGTGACAATTGTGAATCCGGATATCGACGGCCCTAAATTTGCTGTGCAAGAACTGGGGGTTTCGGAGGATCGAATAGTCTCCTACAGGTCCTGTGAGGAATATGTCAATGCTCTGGAATCAGAGATTCGATTGACGCCGGATGATCTAGCAAAAGCCTCTACCGATGAATCGTTGGACCACTCATTGGTCGTGGGTCGTTGGACGTATCCGGAATACGTCGTTGTAGATGGAGTGCCTAATGGAAATCTGAGCGAGGTGCTGCTAAAGCTTGTTCCTCAGAATCAAAGTATCGAGGGCAATGCGCGTGATTGCATGACCGTAGCGAACCTCTTGTCAAGATTTCCGAACTTTGAGCATCTGCGAGTTGAGTTTCCGGACGGTAAGTCGGCGCTTGTCGCGACTGCCGGGATCTGCAATTCGAATGCCGGCGATCAACGATCAATTCTCCTGAAAACGACAGCGATGCCATCCTTGCTCCGGTAGCGGTCGCACCGCCTCACCGCTGCACGACGCGTCCCCGTGGGGACGTCACAGCGGGGACGTCCCGGCAGGCACCGTTCACGCTCACCACTGCACGGGGAGCGGTGGGAGCGGCTTAGCGTAGAGCCAGTCGTGGATGAGCGGCTCGACCGGGCGGCCGCACACCTGTTCCGCAAGCGCGAGGAACGCCTCGGTGGTGACGTTCGCGCCCCGGTACTGCCCGGTCCAGCGGTGGAGGATCCGGAAGAAGTCTTCGTCCCCGATGTGGAGGCGCAGCGTGTGCAGCGTGAGCGCCCCGCGCTTGTACACCCGGTCGTCGAACATGTCAGCGGCTCCCGGGTCGGCGAGCACGAGGTTCTGCGGCAGGTCCGCCAGCCGCACGTGCTGCTCGCGGGCGCGCTGCTGGGCTGACTTCTGGCCCGACTCCTCGGACCAGATCCACTCCGCGTAGCAGGCGAAGCCCTCGTTGAGCCAGATGTCGGACCAGGACTTCGGCGTCACCGAGTTCCCGAACCACTGGTGAGCCATCTCGTGGGCGATGAGCCGTTCGGCGTTCCACGTCTGCGCCAGGTGGTTGCGCCCGAGGATCGACAGGGGCTGCGATTCGAGCGGGATCTCGAGCACGTCGTCGGTGACGACGATCCCGTAGTGCCCGAACGGGTACTCGCCGAACCGGCGCTCGAACACCGTCATCATCGCGTGCTGCTTGGCGAGGATCCGCTGCGCCTGCTGCCACAGGCCCGCACTGCACGCGAGCGTCATCGGCACCTGCGAGGGCACGTGCGAGCCGCTGTCGACGCTCCCGCGCCGGTACTGACCGATCTGCATCGTCGCAAGATAGGTGGCGAGCGGTTCGGCGGACTCCCAGGTCCACGCGGTGCGCCCGGCCCGCCGGCGGGTGTCGACGAGCTCGCCGTTGGATACCGCCGTGTACTCCGAGTCGACGAGGATCGTCACCCGGAACGTCGCCTTGCTGCTCGGATGGTCGTTGCAGGGGAACCACGTCGCCGCGCCCGTCGGCTGGCCGGCCACGAGTACGCCGTCGGTGAGCTCCTCCCAGCCGACGTCGCCCCACGTGCCCATCGCCGGCCCCGGGGTGCCGGAGTACTGGATCTCGATCTCGAGCTGCTCGTCGACGAGGAACTTCTCCTGCGCCCGGACGACGAGCTTGTTCCGCGTCTGCTTGAACCGGTGCCGGCGGCCGTTGACGAGCACCCGACCGGCCGCGAGGCCGACGAGATCGAGCTCGATCGTCCGGGCATCTGCGAGCATCGAACCGCGCAGGGTCGCCTGCCCGGCGAGCCGGTTGGGCAGGATCTTGTAGTCGAGGTGCAGATCGTAGTGCACGATCCGCACCGCGGCCGTCCCCGAGTGCGGGGTGCAGCGGTCGAGCACCGTCACGTCGGACTCCCTTCAGCGGTGGTGGCCGGGGCGGGCGCCTCGGCGGCGAACGAGGACTCCGGCAGCGCGGGCGCATCGACCCACGGCACCACCGGGTTGCCCGTGAAGTAGGCGTCGGCGGGGACGAACTCACCGCGCATGACGAGCGAGGTCGGGCCGACCGTCGACGACCGCCCGAGGGTCGCCGCCGGCAGGATCACGCTGTTGGGTCCCAGCGTCGCTCCGGCCTCGAGCTCCACGGTATCGAGTGCCATCACCCGGTCGTGGAACAGATGGGTCTGCACGACGCAGCCGCGGTTGACCGTCGAACTGTCAGCGAGGTCGACGAGGTCGGCCTCAGGCAGCCAGTAGGTCTCGCACCACACGCCGTGTCCGATCCGCGCCCCGAGCGCCCGCAGGTACCACACGAGCGCCGGCGTGCCGACGGCCGAGCGCGCGAACCACGGGGCGGCGACGAGCTCGACGAAGCAGTCGGCGACCTCGTTGCGCCAGATGAAAGACGACCACAGCGGGTGCTCCCCGGCGCTGACCCGCCCGACGAACAGCCACTTGGTGACGACGGCGATCCCGGCGGTGACCGCACCGGCGAGCATCATCACGACACCGGACAGGGCGGTCATGACGATCGCCGGCCACACCCCGGCAGTCACCGGTCCCGTGCCCGAGGCGCCCGCTGCCGGGCCGGCGCCCGTCACCTCGGCAGCGGCGGTGAGCAGACCGGTGAGGGCGAGGAACACTCCGGCGACGACGACCCCGGCGGTGAGCACCGCGAGGATCCGCAGCGTCTCCCAGGTGCCGCGCAGCGCCTTGAGCCGCAGCGGCGGATCGTAGGTCAGGGATTCGTCGGCGGCGACCTCCGCGCGGCGGAGCTCGACGGGCGGAGAGCCGATCCACGAGCTGCCCTTCTTCGCCTTCTGCGGGGCGGCCGACAGCACCGCGACGAGCGAGTTCGCGCGCACCCGGCGCCCGGCGGCGGCCATCCCGGAGTTGCCGAGGAAGGCGCGCTTGCCGACCTTGGCCCGGCCGATCCGCATCCACCCGTGGCCGAGCTCGTAGGAGGCGACCATGGTGTCGTCGGCGAGGAACGCCCCGGAGGCGATCTGCGTCATGCTCGGCACGAGCAGCACCGTCGAGGCCTCGACCCCGCGGCCCACGCGGGCGCCGAGGATCCGCAGCCACACGGGGGTCAGCAGGCTCGCGTAGAGGGGGAACAGGAGGTCGCGGGCCATGTCCATGATCCGCTCGGTGGCCCACACCCGGAAGCCCATCGCCGAGCGCACCGGGTAGGTGCCCTCGCGCAGGCCGAGCGCCAGTCCGCGCACGGCGAGGACGATGAGGACCGCGGTGCACACGAACCACACGGCGGCGAGCACCGGCGCCCAGGCGAGCAGCGCGAGCGGAGCCGCGAACACCTCGACCCCGGAGACGGCGACCATGAGCGCGAGCCCGGGCACGGCCGCGGCGTAGGGGATCGCGGCGTGGAAGATCGAGCCGACGGCGTAGAACCAGAACGGGGTGTGGCGGCGGCGCGAGGGCGGGTCCGGGAACGTGTTCTTCGCCTTGCCCACACGGGCGGCGGGGGAGCCGGAGTACACCTGGTTCTTCCGCACCTTGCCGGTGACCGCGGAGCCGGGTTCGACGTGGGCGCCTGCCCCCACCCGGGCGCCGGGCATGAGCGTGGAGCGGGCGCCGACGGTGGCGTTCGCGCCGACGTGGATCGGGCCGATCCGCAGCAGGTCCCCGTCGACCCACCAGCCCTTGAGATCGACCTCGGGTTCGATCGCCGCGCCGTCCTCGAGCGTGAGCAGGCCGGTGATCGGCGGGATCGAGTGGAGGTCGGCGTCGCGGCCGATCCGGTTGCCGAGCAGGGTGGCGTAGCGGGTGACCCACGGCGCGGAGGCGACGGACACGGCCGCGGCCTGCTCGGCGATGTGCTCGGCGAGCCACAGCCGCAGGTGGACGCCGCCGGAGCGGGGGTAGACGCCCGGGCCGACCCCGCGCAGGAGCAGGCGCGCGGCCGCCGCGGAGATGAGCATGCGGCCCCACGCGGTGACGAACATGAGGTAGAGCGCGATGACGAACCACCACGGGGTGGTGACGAGCGGCGCACCGAGGGCCCCGGCGACGTTGCACACGACGAGCGTGAGGACGACCCAGCGCATGCCGGAGAGGATCTGCACCGGGATCCCGAGGAGCGTCTGCAGGAGCTGCATCGTGCGGGCGGTGCGGCGCACCCGGCGCGGCCGGCGGTGGACGTTCTCCGGGGCGTCGGCGCCGGTGCACAGCTCGACGAGCGCCCCGAAGCGCGGGTGAGCGTAGATGTCGCCGACGGTGACCTGCGCGTGCTCGGTGCGCAGCCGGGACACGAGCTGGGCGGCGGCGAGCGAGCCGCCGCCGGCGTCGAAGAAGTCGGTGTCCATGCCGGGCGTGCCGCCCAGCACCGCCGCCCACTGCTGACCGATCCACTCCGCGTGCGCGGGCAGGGGGCCGGCCGCCTCGTCCTCGGCGACCGCGGCGAGCGGCCACGGCAGGGCGTTGCGGTCGACCTTGCCCGAGGTCTTCGTCGGCAGCTCGTCGACGATCGTCAGGCGGGGGACGAGCGCGGGCGGGAGCACCCGGCGGAGCTGCTCGGCGTAGGCGGCGAGCAGTGCGGGCTCGTCCGCCGCGGCCGGGCGCTGCGAGGGAGCGAGGTAGCCGATGAGCAGCTGGGTGCCGCTGGGCGTCGTCTTCACCGCGGCCGCACCGCCGGCGATCCCGGGCAGCGCCTGGAGAGCCGAGTCGACCTCGCCGAGCTCGATCCGCCGTCCGCCGAGCTTGACCTGTTCGTCGGCGCGGCCGACGAACAGCAGGCCGGCCGGGTCGTTGACGACGAGGTCGCCGGAGCGGTAGGCGCGGTCCCAGCCGAGGGTCGGCATCGGCGCGTACTTCTCCGCGTCCTTGACCGGGTCGAGGTAGCGGGCGAGGCCCACCCCGCCGATGATGAGCTCACCCGTCGCCCCCTCGGGCACGGGGACGCCCTGGGCGTCGACGACGGCGAGGTCCCAGCCGTCGAGCGGCAGCCCGATCCGCACCGGACCGGTGGCGCCGAGCGGGGCGGCGCACGCGACGACGGTCGCCTCGGTCGGGCCGTAGGTGTTCCACACCTCGCGGGTGCCGTCGGACAGGCGGGCGGCGAGCTCCGGCGGGCAGGCCTCGCCGCCGAAGATCAGCAGCCGCACGTTGTCGAGCGTCTCCGCCGGCCACAGCGCGGCGAGCGTGGGCACCGTGGAGACGACGGTGATGCGGCGGCTCGACAGCCACGGGCCGAGGTCCATGCCGGACTTGACGAGGGCGCGCGGGGCGGGCACCAGGCAGGCGCCGTGCCCCCAGGCGAGCCACATCTCCTCGCAGCTCGCGTCGAAGGCCACCGACAGGCCGGCGAGCACCCGGTCGCCGGGGCCCAGCGGTTCCGCGATGCAGAAGATCCGGGCCTCGGCGTCGACGAACGCGGCGGCCGAGCGGTGGGTCACGGCCACGCCCTTGGGGGTGCCGGTGGACCCGGAGGTGAAGATCACCCAGCAGTCGTCTCCCGGCTCCGGGGCGCGCAGGGCAGGGGTGTCGGCGAGCGGCCGGTCCGTGGTGCGGGTGATCGTCGGGCGGATCTCCTCGCTCGGCGCCGCGGGGTCGGTGACGACCGCGGCGACACCGGCCTCGGAGAACACGGTGCGGGCGCGCTCGTCGGGATCGTCGACGTCGACGGGGACGTAGGCGGCGCCGATCATGAGCACGGAGAGGATCGAGACGTAGAGGTCGAGGGTACCGCTGGAGACGCGGACGCCGACCTTGTCGCCGGGTCCCACGCCGGCCTCGTGGAGCGCGAAGCCCAGAGCGCGCATCTCGGACACGAGCTCCGTGTAGCTCAGGCTGCGGCGGCCGTCGTCGAGCGCGGGCGCCTCGGGATGGGTCGCGGCGACGGAGAGGATGATGTCGATGAGGGTGCGCGGCAGCGGGGTGCGGTGCGTGCCGGGGAACTGCGGGGGGTGGATGCTCACAGGCCTCGTTCTCGATCTCGTGCGAACGGCGATGTCTCACCCGGAGTCTACGTCGGGCAGGTGACGGGGCCCGGAACCCGCGCCGAGGCGTCGGCCACAGCGAGGAGGGGAGGGCGCCGGGTCGGCGATACTGGACCCGACCGCGCGGAGTCGGACCCCAGGGGCGCGCGGGTGGGAAGGAGGATGTCGTGGAGTGGACCATCGAGCAGGCGCCCGACGGCGTCGACCCCGCGCACGCCCTCCTCACCGGTCTCGTCGCCCGCGTGCACTCGGTGTCGGCCGAGGCGGTGCGCATCGAAGCGACCGTCCGCGGCCGGCGGGCCCGGGCCGGCGCCGCCCCGGTGGCAGTGTCGCTGTCCCGGACGGCCGGCTGGGTCGCCGCGGCGTGCAGCGGGCCGGGAGAGCCCGGCAGCGTGGGCATCGACGCCGAGGCGTGGGCCCCGTTCCGCGATTCCGGCACCCGCGCCGGCTCCTTCGCCGATGTCGCGCTCGCGGCGGAGGAGCGGATCTGGTTCCGCGCCGCCGCGGGTGCGACCGAGGCCGAGCGCCTCGCCGCACTGCTGCGCACCTGGGTGCGGAAGGAGGCGGTGCTCAAGGCGCTCGGCACCGGCTTCGACACCGCCCGCGGCGGTCTCGACCCCGCTGCGATCGTCCTCGGCCCGCCCTGGGACCCGCCGACCTGCACGAGTCATCCGGAGGTCGAACTCGCCGACCACCTCGCCGGCGGTGACGATCCGGTGCTCGTGAGCACCGCGCACCGTGCGAGCGGGCAGGCGAGCAGGCAGGCGGACTGACGGACCCGCGGGCCCGACGGCCACCCCTTCCCTCCCGACGTCCCGGCACCTAGCGTGTGAGGCGAGGGCCGGGACCGGGCCGCCCGGGAGAGGAACTCCGCCATGACCTACGACCTCGCAGCCCTGCGCCACGCGTTCCCCGCGCAGTCGAGCAGGATCGCCCACTTCGACGGCCCCGGGGAACCCAGACCCCGGCCGCGGTGGGCCGGGCCGTCGCCTCCACCCTCACCGGGCCGCTGTCGAACAAGGGCGCGGGGATCGACTCCGAGCGCAACGCCCTCGATGCGATGGCCGCGTTCCGGTCCGCGCTCGCCGACCTCGTGTCCTCCGACCCGCTCGGCATCGTCTACGGGCGCTCCGCGGCGACCTTCGCCTACGAGTTCGCCGGGCACCTGTCCCGGGACTGGGGGCCGGGCGACGAGGTCGTCGTCACCCGCCTCGACCACGACTCGAACATCAGTCCCTGGGTGCAGACCGCGCAGCGGACCGGGGCGAGCGTGCGCTGGATCGACCTCGACCCGGACACCGGGGAGCTCGACCTCGAGTGCACCCGCGCGGTGATCGGCGAGCGCACCGTGCTCGTCGCGCTCACCGGCGCCTCGAACCTGCTCGGCACCATCCCACCGGTGCGCGCGGTCGCGGACCTCGCCCACGCCCACGGCGCCCTCGTGTGGGTCGACGCCGTGCACCTCGCCGCCCACGTCCTGATCGACCGGGAGGCGCTCGGCGCGGACCTCCTCGTGTGCTCGCCGTACAAGTTCCTCGGCCCCCACTGCGCCGCGCTCGCCGCCGACCCCGCGCTCCTCGCCGCGATCACCCCGGAGAAGCTCACGCCGCAGACGGACGCCGTACCCGACAGGTACGAGCGCGGCACCCTGCCGTACGAGCTCATGGCCGGGGTGACCGCCGCCGTGGACTTCCTCGCCGAGATCGCACCGGGCCGGGAGACCGGTCGCAGGGCACGCCTCGCCCGGTCCTATGCCGCGATCGCCGCGCACGAGCACAGGCTGCTCGATCGCCTCGAGACCGGCCTGGCGGAGCTCGGGCCGCGCGTCGTGTCGTGGTCCCGGGCCCGGGAACGGACCCCGACGGTGTGCGTCACCCTGCCCGGCCGCGACGTCCGCGCAGCCTACCGGCACCTCGCCGACGCCCACCGGGTGCTCGCCCCGGCCGGGGACTTCTACGCCTGGGAGGCGGTTTCCCGCCTCGGTCTGCTCGACCGCGTGGGCCTGCGGATGGGGATCGCCCCGTACACCGATGAGCGCGACGTCGACCGGCTGCTCACCGGGCTCGAGGACTTCCTCGACGGCTGAGCCGCGCCCGCCCCGCGGGGTGCCGTACGCCGGCCCCGGTGCGGGTCAGCTCCGCTTGAGCCGGCCCATGACGACCCGTTCGGTGAGGCGCAGCACCGCGGCGATCGGGGCGGCCGCGCGCGAGGCGAGGGCCGCTCCCGGCAGCAGCGCGCCGCGGCGCGCGAGCGGCGGGCCGATCTTCGCGAGCAGGGAGATCGCCGCCGGCGCCGGTCGGATGAACAGGGTGATGCGGTCGATGCGGCCGTCCGCGGCGAGATGGAGCCACTGGATCTCCTCGAGATTGGCGCCGTCGAGGGTGTTCGTCCCGTGGAGCACCCAGTCGCGGCCGGAACCGGTGAGCGCGGTGATCTCGATGTCGTCGAGGAGCTCGAACGCGGACTCGAGGACCGCCATGACCTCACCCGGGCCGGTGAACCGGAACCGGTCGGTGAGCGGGGAGACGAGCTCGACGACCGGGGCGAGCTGGGCGCGCAACCTCGCGGTCTCCTGCACACGGTCGGCGGCGACCCACGCGGCGACGGTGTCCGGCGGCAGAACGGGGGAGAGCGGAGCGGGATCAGGCGCCGCGTTCGCGGATCCCGTGGCGGGGCCGGGCTCGGTGGTGCGGCTGGTCGGATCGGTCATGGCGGTCCCTCTCTCCGGTATGCGGCCACGGTAGTCCACGGCCCGCCCCGCGTCACCCGCCCGGCGCGAGGTGCGGTGCACCGGGACCGAGGGGTGCTGTGCGACGGGACGGCGCGTCCCATTCCGGGACACCGGCGAGCAGGCGCACCGGAGTCGGGGCGTAGCATGGACGACAGAGCCGATCCGGACGGGGAAACCGCTGGTCACCACCTCGTGAGCGGTAAGGAACCCTGTCGCCGGGGGCGCCGGGTCGGATGCCGTCCGACCGGTCCCCGAACCGCCCGGTCGGACCCGTACCCGACGCATACCCGGAACCGGCCGGCAGGCCGACCGGGGCAGGAGACCTGATGACCGCAAGCCCGCAGCTGTTCTCCGCCGACCGCCCGCCGCACGCGCTGCCCGAGCAGGACGTGCTCTCCGCTCTCGACACCGACGACTCCGGACTCGATTCGACGCGCGCCGCCGAGATCCTCGCCGCGACCGGCCCGAACGCGCTGCCGCCGAGCGAGCAGGAGACGACGCTGCAGCGGCTGCTGCGCCAGTTCCACGACCCGATGATCTACGTGCTGCTCGCCGCCGCGGTCTTCACCGGCATCCTCGGCGAGGTCATCGACACGATCGTCATCCTCGCCGTCGTCCTCATCAACGCGCTCGTCGGGTTCTTCCAGGAGGGCAAGGCCGCCGATGCGCTCGAGAGCATCCGCTCGATGCTGTCCCTCGACAGCGAGGTGCTGCGCGACGGCGACTGGACCGAGGTCGACGCGGAGGAGCTCGTGCCCGGTGACATCGTGCGGCTGCGCGCCGGCGACAAGGTCCCTGCCGACCTCCGGCTGCTCCGCTCCGTCAACCTCCGCATCGAGGAGTCCGCGCTCACCGGGGAGTCGGTGCCGGCGGAGAAGGCCGTCGACCCGGTCGCCGCGGACGCCGTGCTCGGGGACCGCTCGTCGATGGCCTACTCCGGCACCGTCGTCGCCGCGGGCTCCGGCACCGGCGTCGTCACCGCCACCGCCACCGGCACGGAGATCGGGCGCATCACCACGATGCTCAGCGAGGTCGAGTCGATGGACACCCCGCTCACCCGCTCGATGACCCGCTTCTCCTCGCTGCTCGCGATCGTCGCCGTGGTGCTCGCCGTCGGCATGGTGCTCCTGTCCTGGCTCCTCTACGACCACCCGTGGCCGCGCCTGCTCATGTCCGCGATCGGCTTCGCCGTCGCCGCGATCCCCGAGGGCCTGCCCGCCGTGCTCGCGATCACCCTGGCCCTCGGCGTGCAGGCGATGGCCTCGCGCAACGCGATCACCCGCCGCATGAACTCGGTGGAGACGCTCGGCTCGGTGACGACGATCTGCTCGGACAAGACCGGCACGCTCACCCGCAACGAGATGACCGTGCGCGAGGTCGTCACCACCGCCGGCCGGTTCGAGGTCACCGGCATCGGGTACGCGCCCGACGGCGAGATCCGCGCCGCGGATCCTGCCACCGCGGGCGCCCCGGGTGCCGGCACCGAGGACGCCGCCGCAGGCGGGACGATCGAGCTCGCAGCGCACCCCGGGCTCGCCGCCATCGCCGAGGTGGCCGCGCTCGCCAACGACTCCCGTGTCGTCGAGCGCGACGGGGAATGGGTCCTCAACGGGGAGCCGACCGACGGCGGCATCCGCACCTTCGCCCTCAAGTCCGGCGCCCACCCGCAGGCCGAGCGGCTCGCCGAGGTGCCCTTCGACTCCGAGTACAAGTACATGGCCACCCTCGATGCCGGGGCGGACGGCACCCGGCTGGTCCACCTCAAGGGCGCACCCGACCGGCTCCTCGACCGCTGCGACCGGCAGGGGGACGGCCCCGATGCGGGCACCCCGCTCGACCGGGCCCACTGGGAGGCGGAGATCGACCGGCTCGGCGCCTCGGGCCTGCGCGTGCTGGCCGCCGCCGAACGGCGCGCCGACCCGGGCACCGATGAGCTCACCACGGACGACGTCGATGCGGGCGGCTTCGTGCTCCTCGGCCTGTTCGGGATCATCGATCCGCCGCGCGAGGAGGCGATCGAGGCGATCCGCACCGTGCAGCGCGCCGGCGTTCGGGTGCGGATGATCACCGGTGACCACGCCGGCACCGCGACCGCGATCGCCCGGGAGATGGGGATCGGTGATCGCGCGATCACCGGGGCGGAGCTCGAGGCGAGCACCGACGAGGAACTGCGGGAGATCGTCCGCGAGCACGACGTCTATGCGCGCACGAGCCCGGAGCACAAGCTGCGGCTCGTGCAGGCGCTCCAGGCCGACGGCGAGGTCGTGTCGATGACCGGCGACGGCGTCAACGACGCCCCCTCGCTCAAGCGCGCCGACGTCGGCGTGGCGATGGGCATCAAGGGCACGGAGGCGACCAAGGAGGCCGCCGACATCGTCCTCACCGACGACAACTTCGCCTCGATCGCGGCCGCCGTGGAGATGGGCCGGACGATCTACGACAACCTCCGCAAGGCGATCATCTTCATGCTCCCGACGAACGGCGCGCAGGGTCTCGTCATCCTCGTCGCGATGGTCGCCGGCATGACCCTGCCGATCACCCCGCTCCAGGTGCTGTGGGTCAACCTCATCACCGCGGTGACGCTGTCGCTCGCGCTGTCCTTCGAGCCCTCGGAGCCCGGCATCATGGAGCGGCCGCCCCGGGATCCGCGGGCCTCCCTGCTCGACTCCGAGGCGGTCGTGCGGATCGCCTACGTGTCCCTGCTGCTCGGCGGGGCGACGATCGGGGCGTTCCTGCTCGCGCAGTCCGGTGGGCTCGACCTCGAGACCTCGCGGACGATCGCGGTGCACACGCTCGTCGTCGGGCAGATCTTCTACCTGTTCGCCAGCCGGTTCACCACCGCGTCCAGCATGCGCCGTGAGCTGTTCACGACGAACGGCATCTCGTGGCTGTGCGTCGCGCTGATGATCGGGCTGCAGCTCGCCTTCGGGTACCTTCCGTTCATGCAGGTCGCGTTCGCCACCACCGCCGTGCCGCTCAGCGGCTGGCTGCTTCCGGTGATCGTCGGGGTCGTCGTGTTCCTCACCGTCGAGGTCGACAAGGCCCTGCGGCGGCGCGCCCGGAAGGCCACGGTCGGGGTGAGCACAGCCTGACCCGCGGTTCCCGCCTCGGGACCGGCTCCGGATCGCAAGTCGGGGGCGGATCGGCCCGAGCCGGGACAGGTTCAGACGACACAGGCGGGGCACCCGGAATCCGGGTGCCCCGCCTGTATCGTGCTCAGGGTGCGCTCGTGAACTCGGGCCCGTCGTGCGGCCGCGCTCAGCGCTGCCGTGTCACGGCCGGAGGAGGCGCGTCACTTGCGGCCGAAGATCAGCGCGATCGCGATCGCGGCGAGCCAGGCGTCCTTGGCCAGCGCGGTGCCGTCCTGGCTGGGACGCACACCGTCCTCCTCGGTCATCGCCGGGTTGCGGAAGTACATCGCGAGCATCCCTGCGGCGAAGGTGCCCAGCGCGGCTCCGGCGATGCGCTTGGGGACCATGGGGGCGAGCAGCGCCGCGCCGACCGCGATCTCCCCGTAGCTCACGAACTTCGCGAACTGTTCCGGGGTGAGCTCGCCGAGCTTCGGCACGCCGGAGGCGGCCATGCCCTGGAGACCCTCGGCCATCTCGCGCGGCATGCCGAGCTTGCCGACGCCGGAGTTGAGG
Organism: Brevibacterium sp. NPDC049920; assembly: GCF_040656435.1. Classification (NCBI taxonomy): domain Bacteria; kingdom Bacillati; phylum Actinomycetota; class Actinomycetes; order Micrococcales; family Brevibacteriaceae; genus Brevibacterium; species Brevibacterium sp. NPDC049920. The sequence goes on along the minus strand of NZ_JBFAMF010000016.1, from coordinate 1,724 downwards.
ATGAAGGCGCCGGGGATGGCGCGGAGCGCGGTGGTGGCGATGCTGAAGCCCATGGGGGTCCCTTCGTCGAATGCGGTCGGTGTCCGTCGAGGCTGCAGAGGCCTTGGTGCGGCCGTGTCCATCAACCCCAACAGCACGCCCCGGCGGGGTATTCCGGGGTTCGAGCCCGCGTGGTCGCTGGGTGCTGGGGGAGTGCGATGGAAACCGCACCGGCGGGCGCAGCCTGCACAGTCTCCGCCCGCCGGTGCAGTTCCTGCTGCAGTCCGTGTTCCGGGTGCAGGCCTCGTCAGAAGAGCGTCGGTGTGAGCGCGGGGGCGGCGGCCGGAACTGCCTGCCGATCCCGGGAGCGTCCTCGCGCGTAGTCGTCGTCCGCCCGCGAACTGAGCCCGTACCGGTCGAGGAGCGGGCCGATCCGCCGGGACAGCTGGGCGCGGTAGGAACGCGGCGCGTGGGAGGAGTGCGCATAGAGGGCGCGGTAGCGGCGGCTCAGGTGCGGGTGCTCACGGTCGATCCAGGCGAGGAACCACTCGCGCGCACCCGGTCGCAGATGGAGGGCGCCGTGGACGACCCGGGTCGCACCGGATGCGGCGATGGCACGCACCGCGGTCTCGAGCTGTGCGGGGGAGTCGGTGAGGTAGGGGAGGACCGGCATGAGGAACACCGTGACCCGGAACCCGAGGTCTGCCGCGGCGCGCACGGTGGCGAGCCGGGCGGCCGTCGTCGGGGTACCGGGTTCCACCATCTGCTGGAGTGCGTCGTCGAACACCGCGATCGACATCGCGAGGTCGACCGGGACGTCCTCGGCGACACGGGCGAGCAGCGGCAGGTCGCGGCGCAGCAGGGTGCCCTTGGTGAGGATCGAGAACGGGGTGCCGTGCGCGGCGAGCGCGTCGATGATCCCGGGCATGAGCGCGTAGCGGCCCTCCGCCCGCTGATAGGGATCGGTGTTCGTGCCGAGCGCCACGTGCTCACCCACCCAGCGGGGCCGCGCGAGCTCGGCGGCGAGCACCTGAGCGATATTGACCTTGACGACGACCTGCGAATCGAAGTCCTCACCCGCGTCGAGGTCGAGGTAGCGGTGGGTATTGCGCGCGAAGCAGTAGACGCAGGCATGCGAGCAGCCGCGGTAGGGGTTGACCGTCCAGGGGAACGGCATGGCGCTGGCCGGCGGGACCTTGTTGAGCGCGGTCTTGGCGAGGACCTCGTGGAAGGTCATCCCGGCGAACTCCGGCGTGCTCACCGTGCGGAGCAGGCCGCGGACGTTGACCATCGCCATCGGATCGAGGACGCTCTGCTGGTTCCACCTCATGGTCGTCCTCCGTCCACCTGCCGCCGCCCTCCTGCTGCCGGGCGCTGTGCGCACCACCGGCGCCTGCATCGTCGGAGCGCGGGGCGCGCTCTGCGCCCGATACAACGATTCGAACACATGTTCTAACGCCGGTCAAGGGGTGAGGAAGGGGCGAGGAAGGAGGGGGCTGCGGTGACGCGGAGGGCGTCAGGTGCACTGAATGACGGAGGTCCGGAATCCCTGTGGATTCCGGACCTACGGTTCCGACACTGTGTCGGAAAAATCTGTCGGGCTAGCGGTGTTGAGTCTCAGTACATCGTCAACACCTGTCTCAATACATAGGGACTGCTGAGGGTTTAGTTGACTTCACGACTGGATAAGTTCCAGGAAGGATGGAAGTCATGCCAAAGATCTACACCGATGAGTTCAAGCAATC
>NZ_JBFAMF010000015.1:0-59268 GCF_040656435.1 Brevibacterium sp. NPDC049920 | reverse complement strand
CGAGGCCACACATTTCGCCGAGAACCAGACCATCGGCAACGCAGCCTGAATACAGAACAACCGTTCAGCCTCAACTAAACCCGGGATTTGACACTCCGCCCAACTGCGCGGTATCCGAAACCGAACACGCAATTGCGCGGTGATCACCGGATACCGCGCAGTCGGCTCGTGCTCGACCCCACCGATGTGCGGTGCACGTGTGGAATCCCTGCTCACGGCTGCGACTCCTCGCCTGTGGAACGAGCACCCGTATCCACATCGCCGTCGCCGCACTTCCCGTCGCGCTCGACCGCACGCACCATCGGCGCATGTACAACGTCTTCACGTATCGCGACATCGCCCATCACCCCTCGGCTGAACATCGCATCCGAACCGCGCTGTCCTGCTGCATCGACCGCCTGTCGCACGGAGTCTTCGAAGTCATCTCGCAGTGCGGTGTCCCTGGGCATCGCCCGTTCGGGTACTTCGTCGACGACCCGGGAGGTCTGCGCCCGCGCGGATCCGCGGTGGGCACACCCCGCAGCAGCGACCCGCGCTGGCGGCGTTACCTCCGACAGCGCCACCTCGGCTGGGTGCTCGCCCACGAATCGCTGTGTCCGGATGACACGGTGAGCCACCGCTCCGCTGGTCTGCTTCTCGGGATTCCGTACATCGGCCCGGAGCCGAACCGCATCGAGCTGGTCAACCCCGGCGCAGCCGCAGCGCGAGATCGATCCACCGGCGCCAGCGCATCGTGGACGCTGCGCACACGATGTCCATCATCGAGGTCCTCGCTCACCGATCACCCGCACTCGACGATCAGACAGCCGCCGAGGCGCCCGCCCTGCCGGCGCCGCCAGTACCAGCCCCCGATAACCCGGGAACCACCGGGACGCCTGCCCCGGATCGCTCAACAGTGAGGGTCGTGGCGACCGGCTCTGCGGCGGCCATTCACGGGCCCGGCCCGGCGACGGCGGCCATCCGGTCCACGGGTGCATCGATACGATCGCTCTCGCCGCAGGCGCCTTCGACCGAATCAGGATCCGCAGCGACGGCCGGTGCCGATCGGATGATCACCACACGAGCGCGCACCGTGGTCGACCTGGCTCGCGACAGCGGCATCCAGACCGGTGTCGTCGCGCTCGACGCCTTCCTCGACCGCGGCGAACGCGTCGGTGCTGCGGACCGGCGCAGGGGCGAGTTCCCGCCGGAGCCCGAGGCGATCGCAGCCCGCAGGGAGACGCTCGCTGAGATCATCGAATCGACCGGCCACGGTCCCGGGCGTCGTCGACTCCTCACTGCATTCGAGTGGGCGACCGGGCTCGCCGAATCACCGGCGGAGAGCTTGGCCACTGTGGGGTTCCACCACCTCGGCGTCGAGGGAGTCCAGCAGCAGGTGTGGATCGAGGATCGGCACGGGTTCCGCGTCGCGCAGGTGGACTTCCTGCTTCAGAGCAGACGACTGGTCATCGAGGTCGACGGGCTGGGCAAGTACGCGTCCGCCGCGGATCCCAACCTCATGCGGCGCGACGTCCTGCTCGACGAGAAGGAGCGCGAACAGCGCATCCGCGAATGCGGGTACACGGTCGCGCGACTCACGTGGGCCGACGTCATCGATGTCCACCGGTTCCGCCGCGCGCTCATGCGCATGGGCCTCCTGTGAGTGCTGTAGGTTCGGGGCGCCGGCGGCTCGGCGACACCCGACTGCGCGGTATCCGAAACCGAGCGCGCAATTGCGCGGCGCCCTTCGGATACCGCGCAGTTCGATGACAGGACCACGCCCGCGCCACCGCCCGCGCCGACGGCTCCGCCCGGGTCGGCTGAACGACCCGGCTCACCCCGCCCACCTGCGGCGCAAGGTGAACTCTCGCTTCGGCACCACCCTGGCCGGCGCTTTCGGGGGCACACTGGAAGCACGCACCGTTCCCGAGCAGGAGGATCGCCATGGATTTCATCAACGGACAGCCCTGCTGGGCCGGGCTCAGCACACCCGAGGTCGACGCCTCGGTGACGTTCTACCGCGAGGTCTTCGGCTGGGACATCGAATCCCAGGGACCGGAACACGGCGACTACCGCATCGCATCCGCGCGCACCGACTCCGGACCGGTCGCCGTCGCCGGCCTCGGCGCTGCGATGGACGACACCTCGCCCTCCGACGCTCCGGCGCACCACGACGCCGGGTCCCAGCGCTCCGTCTGGCACCTCTATCTCCACTTCGACGACATCGAGCAGAGTTTCGACGAGGCACTCCACCTGGGCGCCACCGCGATCATTGAGCCGACCGACGTCGGTGAGCAGGGCACGATGGCGCTGCTCCACGACCCCGCCGGCGCGGTCATCGGGCTGTGGCAGCCCGGCACGCATCGCGGGTTCGGGGCGGCCGCCCAGCCCGGCTGCCCTGCCTGGTTCGACCTGCACACCAAGGACTTCGACGCGGCCCGGGCCTTCTACAGCCGCTGGCTCGGCGTCGAGTTCGAGCAGCCCGAGGGATTCCCCTACACCTATGCGAGCGCGAAGGGACCCGAGGGCGACTACCTGTTCGGGATGATGGACGTGTCCCAGGTGTACCCACCCGAGCAGCCGAGCACCTGGAACACGTGCTACCTCGTCGACTCCGCCGGTGACACGCTGCGCCGCGCGGTCGACCTCGGCGCGTTCGCGATGATGGATGCCGACCCCTCGCCCTACGGCTTCATCTCCGCCTTCGCCGACCCCCGGGGAGCCACGATCTTCGCCATCGGCGGCAAGTGACCGGCGCGGGGAGACCGATCTAAGCACCGCGCGCGGTCGCAGATCCTGCACGGAGCGCGAACCACGGGGTGACATCGAGCACGGACTGCGCGGTATCCGAATGCGACCGCGCAATTGCGTGCTCGGTCTCGGATACCGCGCAGTTCGCGGTGCTGAGCGGGCTCAGCGCCCGGGGGTGAAGTGCAGGGCGCCGAGGGCGGGCACGGTGACCTCGGCGGAGGCGTCGAAGCCGTTGAATCCCCCGGGCTCGCCGTCGATCCACCCCATGTTGCCCACGTCGGAGCCGCCGTAGGCCTCGGCGTCGGTATTGAGGCGCTCGGTCCACACCCCGCCGAACGGCAGCGGGATGCGGTAGTCGCTCAGCGTCCGCCCGGAGAAGTTCACCACGCACACGAGCGGCTCCCCGGAGGTCGACCAGCGGACGAAGGACAGCACGGAGTTCCCGGAGTCGGCCCCGTTGAGCCACTGGAACCCGGCATGCACCCCGTCCTGCTCCCACAGCGCCGGGGTGTCCTGGTACAGCTGATTGAGGTCGGCCACGAGCCGCTGCACCCCGCGGTGGCCGGGGATGTCTGCCACCCACCAGTCGAGGCCGTGCTGCTCGGACCACTCGGCCTCCTGGCCGAACTCCGAGCCCATGAACACGAGCTTCTTGCCCGGGTGCGCCCACTGGTACGCGAAGAAGGAGCGCACCCCGGCGAGCTGCTGCCAGCGGTCCCCGGGGAACCGGGCGAGCAGCGAGCCCTTGCCGTGGACCACCTCGTCGTGGGAGATGGGGAGCACGTACTGCTCGCTGAAGGCGTAGACGAGCGAGAAGGTGATGTCGTTGTGGTGCCAGCTGCGGTACATCGGGTCGCGTCCGATGTAGCCGAGCGAATCGTGCATCCACCCCATGTTCCACTTGAGGTCGAAGCCCAGTCCGCCGCCGGACGTCGGTGCGGTGACACCGGGGAACGCGGTCGACTCCTCGGCGATGATCGCGACCCCGGGGTGCTTCTTGCCGACCGTCGCGGTGACCTCCTGGAGCAGCGCGATCGCGTCGAGGTTCTCCCGCCCGCCGTGCTCGTTGGGCAGCCACTGGCCGTCCTCACGCGAGTAGTCGAGGTAGAGCATCGAGGCGACCGCGTCGACGCGCAGCCCGTCGATGTGGAACTCCTCGATCCAGTACAGCGCGTTCGCGACGAGGAAGTTCCGCACCTCGGGCCGGCCGTAGTCGAAGATCAGCGTGCCCCAGTCGGGGTGCTCGCCGCGCCGCGGGTCCGGGTGCTCGTAGAGCGGCTCGCCGTCGAACCGGGCGAGCGCGAACTCGTCCTTGGGGAAGTGGGCGGGCACCCAGTCGAGGACGACTCCGATCCCGGCCTCGTGGAGCGCATCGACGAGGTGACGGAACTCGTCCGGGGAGCCGAACCGGGAGGTCGGGGCGTAGTACGAGGTGACCTGGTACCCCCAGGAACCGCCGAAGGGGTGTTCGGCGACGGGCATGAATTCGACGTGGGTGAAGCCGAGCTCGGACACGTAGTCGACCAGCTCGCGGGCGAGCTCCCGGTAGCCCAGGCCCAGGCGCCAGGAGCCGAGGTGGACCTCATAGGTGGCCATCGGGCGGTCGGCCGGGACCGAGGCGTCGCGCGCGGCGATCCAGCCGGCGTCGCGGAAGGTGTACTCCGAGTCGGCGATCACCGAGGCGGTGCCCGGCGGCACCTCGGCGGCCCGGGCGAGCGGGTCGGCCTTCTCCACCCAGCGGCCGCCGAGGGTGAGGATCCGGAACTTGTAGATCTCGCCGGTGCCGAGGCCGGGGACGAAGATCTCCCACACGCCGGTGGCACCGAGCGAGCGCATCGCATGAGCACGGCCGTCCCAGCCGTTGAAGCTCCCGATCACCTGGACCGCGCGGGCGTTCGGTGCCCACACGGCGAAGCTCGTGCCGGAGATCGCAGGGCCGCCGAGCCCGTCGTAGGTGCGGCGATGCGCGCCGAGGACCGTCCACAGCTTCTCGTGGCGTCCCTCGGAGATGAGGTGGAGGTCGAGCTCTCCGACGGTGGGGAGGAAGCGGTAGGGGTCGTCGGTCACGACGGGGCCGGAGCCCCAGTCGATCGACAGCCGGTAATCGGGGACGTCGGCCCGGGTCAGGCGGGCCTCCCAGACGCCGCTGCGCACGTGTTCGGCAGGGATGTGCTCGCCGTCGACGACTACGGCGACGGAGTCGGCCATGTGGGCGACGGTGCGCACGACGACGTGCTCCGCGTCGAGGCGGTGGGCGCCGAGCTCGCGGTGCGGGTCGTAGTGCGCTCCCGCTGCGATCGTGTCGAGCAGTTCGGGGGTGAGTTCGCTCATGGTTCCGTCGTCCTCCTGTGCGCGGATCCGCGTCTGGGGTGGTCCGCGTCAGCGGTCGAATCCGAAGCGCGGCGGGGCGGGCGGCCGCGCCGGCATCGGGGGCGCGGCGTCCACCGTCGGGTCGGTGTCGGGGCGCGAAGGTGCGGGCGGCTCCGCGACCTCCAGGTCGAACTCGTCGTCCGGGTCGTCGGGGTCCGCCGTCATGCCGACGAAGGCTCCCGGCACAGGGTCCGCGGGTGCGGGTGCCGGAGCCGAGGCGGGAGCCGGCTCCGGAGTCGCCGTGTCCGAGGCAGGGGCCGTGTCCGAGGCAGGGGCCGCGTCCGAGGCAGGGGCCGTGTCCGAGGCCGGGGCCGGCTCCGGACCCCCGGCAGGCACGGGATCCGCGCCCGAAACAAGCTCCGGGTCGACGTTCTCGACCGGTCCGGGACCCGGCTCAGCTGACGCCGGCTCCCCACCGGGTTCCTTCGTGGGAGCCACCTCGCCTGCGACGGCCGCCTTTACAGGGGCCGCATTCGCGGAGATCCCCTGCGAGGCCTCCGCCTGCGTGGGAGTCTCCCCCCGGGTGCGGTCCTTTTCGGGCGGGATGACGGGAACCTGGTCCACCGAGGCCTGCGAGAACTGCTCGGCGCTGACCTCCGCGGCGGTGGCCGGGGCGGCCCAGGCGCGGGCGGCGCCCTCCTCGTCCGCGGTGGGCACGTCGTGCTCGAGCCGGCCGCCGAGCAGCAGGGTGAGCGTCGCGAGCGGGACGATGAGCCAGGTGGGGCGGTTGCGGAGCTCGGTGACGACCTCGACGAGGAGGCGGTCGACGAGCACCGCGCGCAGCACCGGGTCGTGGAGGCCGACGGAGGCGTTGACCGCGTGCGAGTAGCCGGTGAGGAGCGAGTTCTGCGCCTGCGAGGACCACAGGTACTCCGGGGAGTCGACGACCTCCTGCATGGACTCGCCCGATTCCTCGAGGCCGGAGAATCCGAGCACCACGGGCTGCGCGTCGAGCTCGAGGGCGCCGGTGCGGCGGAGCCGGGCGTAGCCGGCGGCGTAGTCGATGCTGCGGAGCAGGGCGACGAGGTCGATCGCCGGGGGCTTGGGGAACTCCTGCGTGTCCTCGGAGAAGTTCACCACCCGGAAGCCGGCAGCGGGGCTCGTCACCACCTGGTTGAGGGTGAGCTCCCCGTGGATCCGCTGCAGTCCGCCCAGCGTCGTGAGCTCGCCGAGCGCATCCCGGTGGGCGCGCAGGCGGGTGCCGAGAGATCCGAGGGCGAGCGGAGCCCGGGCGAGCGCCCAGTCCACCCGCTCCTGCCACTTCTTCACCCAGTCCGCGGTGGGTTCGCCGGTGCTGCGCACAACGCCGAACTCCGCAGCGAGGTCGAGGTGGAGTTCGCCCACCCGGGCGCCGAGCGCCATCGCCCGCTTGTTGTAGGAGCCGAGCGAGCCGGAGTCCACGGTGCAGGCGATCTCGACGGCCTCGCGCCAGGCGGGCTGCGATTCGCGCTCGGTGCGGCTGAGGATCGCCAGGGGGGCGCTCTGGGTGTCGAGGTCGGCGGCGTCGAACCAGCGGCCGGCCGACCAGCCGATGACCTCGGGCACGGCCCCGGATTCGGCTTCGGTGAGTGCGACCGGGATCCGCACCGCGGAGCTCAGACCAGGGCGGATGACGCGGAAGAAGGTGAGCACGCAGGGTTCGGCCGGGTCGTCGATGACGACGCTCGACTCGTTCGTGCGGCTGTCGATGAGCCCGAGCCGGATGACCTCGGAGTGGGCCAGGAGCGACTCGAGATCGCCGAGCCGGGTGAAGGGGTGCTCGTGCTCGCCGACGCGATCGGCCTGCACCTGACCGCCCTGGAACCGGTGACCGGTCGCCATGGCCTGAGCGTAGGCGAGGACGAACACGGGGTCGGCGGTGCCGTCGTAGACGTAGCAGCGGCCGAGCGTGATGTCGTCGACGGTGCCGATGAGATGCGGACGGAGCGCGTAGTCCTCCTGCGTGCGGAACGACAGGGGGATGTTGAGGCGGCGCAGGGTGCGGCCGTCGCCCACGGAGATGATCGCCTGGTGGCCCTGCACGGTGCCGAACGCCCGCAGCGGACCGGGGGTGGGCGAAGCGCCGGCGGCCGGGAGCTGCGCCGCCGGTTCCGGCTGCGGCGTGCGGTTGTCGATGATGCGGTAGTGCTCGGTCTCGGTGCCCGCACGCCCGGCACCGGTGCGCGGGGAGTCGGCGCGTCCGGGGTCGGTGCGGTCGGCGCTCGATCGTTCGGCGAGGGGCGCCTCGGCCGCGGAGCCGCCTGCCGGATCCGCGTCCGGCGATACGGTCCCGGGGGCGTCGTGGTTCGCACCCGCGACCGCGTCGGTGTCGAACTCGAAGAGCTGGGTGACGGACATCGGGGTGATGTCCGGGTCGGCCCCGAGCTCGGTCTCGAGCTTGGGGAACCACCCCTGGCGCGGCAACCACGAGGAGAGCAGCTGCTCCAGATCACTGCTGATGGCCACCGATGTCCCCCTTGCCGTTGAAATGCCTGCCCCCACTCTAGCGAAGGCGACGGCGCACGCGGACGAACGCGCCCCGCGACCTGCGGATTCGCCTGCCCGGTCCGATCATGGGAACGAACCCCCCTGCGGCCCACGCTCGGTCGTGCAGCCGGTTCGGCGCCCCGCGGCCGGCACCCATCCCTGCAGCCGGATCCGGGCCCCTCGGCCGGCTCCCTTCCCTGGGGGCGGGCACCGACCGGCGGCCGGCGCTCAGTCCTGCGGCCAGCGCACCTCGAGGATGTGGGCGGGCTCGTCGCGCGGGTCGAGGCGGACGTAGTTGTCCGCGCCCCACGTCCATGTCTGCTCGGTGATGAGGTCGTGGGCCTCGAACTCCGTGGCCGTGCGGGAGGCCGGCAGCGGCACCGGCGGGTGGTACTCGACCTTGCCCTCGGGGTGCTCGACGTCGTCGGGGGCGATCGTCGTGTGGCCGGGGGGTGCCTCGGTGAAGAGGGAGAACGGCCGCAGCGCGTCGAGATCGAGGTGGACCATGGTCTCCCGGGTGGCATGCGGGTCGACGTTGAGGACGACGATGAGGACGTCCTCGCCGGTGCGCTTGGAGAACACGAGCACCGCATCGTCGTCCGAGGTGTGGAAGGTGATGTTGCGCAGCTCCCCGAGCGCCGCGTGGGCGCGCCGGATCGCATTGAGCCGGGTGACGTAGGGCGCGAGCGACCGGCCCTCGGCGAGCGCCCCGGCGAAGTCGCGGTCCTTGAACTCGTACTTCTCGTTGTCGATGTACTCCTCCGCCCCGGGCCGGGCGACGTGCTCGTAGAGCTCGAAGCCGGCGTACATGCCCCACAGCGGGGACGAGGTGGCCGCGAGCGCCGCACGGATCCGGAAGGCCGCCGGCCCGCCGTACTGCAGGTACTCGGTGAGGATGTCCGGAGTGTTGACGAAGAAGTTCGGGCGCAGGAACGCACCGGTGTCGTCGCGCAGCTCGGTGAGGTAGTCCTCGATCTCCTCCTTGGTATTGCGCCAGGTGAAGTACGAGTACGACTGCTGGAAGCCGGCCTTGGCGAGCGACTGCATCATCGCCGGACGGGTGAACGCCTCGGCGAGGAACACGACGTGGGGGTGGTCGGCGTTGACCTTGCGGATGAGCCACTCCCAGAAGCGCAACGGCTTGGTGTGGGGGTTATCGACGCGGAAGATCGTGACGCCGCGGGAGATCCACAGCCGCACGATCCGCAGGATCTCCTTGCGCAGGCCCTTGTAGTCGTTGTCGAAGTTGAGCGGGTAGATGTCCTGGTACTTCTTGGGCGGGTTCTCCGCGTAGGCGATGCTGCCGTCGAGCTGGGTGGTGAAGTACTCGGGGTGCTCCGTGGCCCAGGGGTGGTCGGGGGCGGCCTGGAGCGCGAGGTCGAGCGCCACCTCGAGGCCGAGCTCGTGGGCGCGGGTCACGAAGTGCTCGAAGTCCGCGACGGTGCCGAGCTCGGGGTGGATCGCGTCGTGGCCGCCGGCCTTCGACCCGACCGCCCAGGGCGAGCCCGGGTCCTCCGGACCGGCCGTCAGCGTGTTGTTCGGGCCCTTGCGGTTGACCTCGCCGATCGGGTGGATGGGCGGCAGGTAGATGACGTCGAATCCCATGTCCGCGACGCGCTGCAGGCTCTCCGCGGCGGTGCGGAGAGTGCCCGAGGTCCAGGTCTTCGACTCCGGATCGTAGTGCGCCCCCTCGGACCGGGGGAAGAACTCGTACCAGGCGGCATTGCCGGCCAGCGGGCGGGAGACCAGGAGCGGCAGCGGCGCGGAGCGGGAGATGAGCGAACGGATCGGCCGGCGCGTCATGAGCTCGAGGAGCGCGGGGCTGAGCGCGCGCTGCAGGCGTTCGAGCGGTTCGCCGTGGGAGGACTCGAGGTGCCCGAGCGCCTCCTTGAGGATGTCGCGGTCGCGGGCCACCCGGCCCGGCGCCTTCCGGTAAGCGTCGAGGAGCTCGACCCCTTCGGCGAGCATGAGCTCGACGTCGGTGCCGGCGGAGATCTTGATCTCGGCGCGGTGCTTCCAGGTGGCGAAGTCGTCGCCCCAGCCCTCGATGACGATGTGATGGAGGCCGGTGGCCCGCGGCACGACGAAGCCGGAGTAGCGGTCGACGTCCTCGATCGTGTTGAAGAGCAGTGAGCGGTGCACCTCGCGCCCGGTGTCGTCGCTGAGCACGGCGTTGACGCCGATGATGTCGTGACCCTCGCGGAACACCGTGGCGGCGACGGGCACGGTCTCGCCGACGATCGCCTTCGCGGGGAACACGCCGCCCTCGACGAGCGGCTGCGGGTCGAGGATCGGGATGCGGGAGAAATGGGTGCTCACGTGCGACACGTTAGGACGGCTCATGGTCATCACCCTAGCGGCGCGATGAATGCGGTGTGAATGCCTCCGGGCCGGTGGTGGGGTCGGTCCGTGGGCCGGTGACGGCGAGCCCGGCGCGGCTCGACTCGGCGCCGTCCCGTCCCGGCACCGTCCCGACCCGGCGCGGCTCGATCCGGCGCCGTCCCGCCTCGGCGCCTGCCGACCCGGTGCCGTCAGCCCCGCGGTGCCGGCACGACGAGGACGGGGCACACCGCGCGGGCGAGGACGGCGCGGCTGACGGAGCCGAGCAGCAGCCCGGCGAACCCGCCGCGACCCCGGCTGCCGATGACGACGAGCGAGGCGGTCCGGGTCGCCTCGCCGATGACCTCGGCGGGCAGCCCGTCGTAGAACCGCCATTCGACCGGCAGGCCGGGGTGGGAGTCCGCGACCGCGGTGGCGATCTCCTTGAGGCGGCCGACCGCGGCACCGCGCACCCGGGGTGCTTCGAGCAGGGGCCGCTGGCTGCGGGTGGGCACCCAGGTGCTCGATTCGACGCCGAGTGCGAGGGCGGAGACGAGGGCGAGCCTGCGGCCGGCCTCCTCCGCCCAGTCCGCGGCCCGCTGTACGAGGTCGCTGCGCGTGTCGCCGGGGTCGACGGCGAGCACGATCGCACCGGCGAAGTCGAGGTCGGGCGGGACCGGCGAGGTCCCCGCGGCCGGGGCAACGGAGGCTTCCGGAGCGCCGGAACGCCCGCCGGCGGCGGAGGGTTCGGCAGTGTCCGGTGTGCCAGAGGCACCGGGATCTTCGGCAGGGGCAGGCGCGGGCACCTCGGCCTCGGGTGAGCGGGCGCGGAGCTCGGCGGTGATCGCGGGCACCGGCTCGCCGGCGACTCCCTCGACCTCGGGGGCATCGGCCGCCTGAGCCGGCTCGCCGGTCCAGGCCTCGGGCACGACGAGGACCGGACAGCGCGCATGGGACACGAAGGAGGAGGACACGCTGCCCATGAACCGCCCGCCGAACGGGGTCCGGCCGCGCTTGCCGACGACGCCGAACACCGCGTCCTCGCTCGCCCGCATGAGGACGCCGGCCGCATCCCCCTCGCGGATCTCGAGCCGGGTCCCGACGCCGGCGTCCGCCGCGCGGGCGACGAGCGGGTCCGTCGCCTCACGGATCCGGGCCTCGACGGCCCGCCGGAACTCCGCGCGCTCGTCGGCGACGGCGGGGTCGGTGGGATCGACGTAGGAGAACGGGTAGGTGAAGGCGCCGACGAGCTCGATGTCGAGGTCGCGGCTCGACGCGATCCCGAGTGCGATGTCGAAGGCGCGCGAGGCGTTGAGGGAGCCGTCCACGCCGACGAGGGCCGCAGCCCGCGCAACAGGGTCAGGGGTGCCGGCCGCTGGTTCCCGGCCGGAGGTGTCCGGTGCCATGATGCTCCTCCTCGCGGCATCGCCATCGGTGCCTCCCGACAAGGGTACGTGCCGGATCCGCAGCCCCGTCGAGTGGTCCACGTCACCGTCACCGCGTTCTCACACCGTGGACCTGCGACCCCTCGGCGGACCCTCGGCGGCTCCTCGTCCGCTCCCGAGCGCGCCTCGCCCGCACCCTGCCGGCACCCCCCGCCGATCCCACAGTGCGAGCGGACGTTGTCCGAAGGTTGGTACTGACCGGGTGCGAGGGCCACAATGGTGGGGTGCTCATCAACGAAGCGACGACCAGCGAGCTCGTCACCGCGACCGAGGTGGAGGCCGCCGCCGCGCGCATCGCGGACTCCGTGATCACCTCCCCCCTCCATGTCTCGGAGCGCCTGTCGGAGGCGACCGGGGCCACGGTCTACCTCAAGCGCGAGGACCTCCAGGCGGTCCGCTCGTACAAGATCCGCGGGGCCTTCAACTTCATGCTCCAGCTCACCGCCGCCGAACGCGCCCGCGGCGTCGTGTGCGCCTCGGCCGGCAATCACGCGCAGGGCTTCGCGCGGGCCTGCAACGAGCTCGACATCGCCGGTGTGATCTTCGTGCCCAAGACCACCCCGCGTCAGAAGATCGACCGGATCCGGCACTTCGGCGGGGAGGACGTCGAGGTCGTCATCGACGGCTCGACCTACGACGACGCCTCCGACCTCGCCAAAGTGTGCGCCGCCCGCACCGGGGCGCTGCTCGTGTCCGCGTTCGACGATCCGCGCACGATCGCCGGGCAGGGCACGATCGCAGCCGAGATCCACGCCCAGCTGCCCGCTGAGCCCGACGCGATCATCGTGCCGGTGGGCGGCGGCGGGGTGCTCGCCGGGATCGCCGCCTACGCCGCGGAGCACATGCCCGACACGACGGTCATCGGTGCCGAGCCGGAGGGTGCCGCCTCGATGATCGCCGCGCTCGCCGCGGGCCTGCCGGTCACCCTCGAGGACATCGACTCGTTCGCCGACGGTGCCGCGGTGCGCCGCGCCGGCGAGATCACCTTCCGGATGATCCAGGCGCTCGGCCTGCCGATCGAGCCGGTGCCCGAGGGCCGGACCGCCTCGGAGATGCTCGACCTCTACCAGGTCGACGGCATCATCGCCGAGCCCGCCGGGGCGCTCGCCTCGGCGGCGATCGGCGCACCCGGTTCGGCCGCCCCGATCACCGTGCGCCCGGGGTCGACCGTCGTGTGCCTGGTGAGCGGCGGGAACAACGACATCTCACGGTATTCGGAGGTCCTCGAGCGGTCCCTCGTCCACGAGGGCCTCAAGCACTACTTCATCGTGAACTTCCCGCAGGAGCCCGGCGCGCTGCGCCGCTTCCTCGACGAGGTGCTCGGACCCGACGACGACATCGCGCTGTTCGACTACGTCAAGCGCTCCGACCGGGAGACCGGCCCGGCATTCGTCGGCATCACCCTGGGGCGTCCGGACGATCTGGCCGGCCTGCTCGAGCGGATGGACGCCTCGCCGCTGCAGATCGAGAAGGTCCCCCAGGACTCCCCGCTCTTCCGCATGTTCGTCTGACACCTCTCAATTCTCGACGGTTCCTGAGAGCGATTCCGCGATTCTTTGCACGGTCACGCCCGGCATCGCCACCCCCGGATCCGCTCCGGTCACACCCGGCACCGCACCCTCCGGATCCGCTCCGGTCGCCCGAGCCCCGGACGCCTCCGAGCCGCATCCCGGCCGCATCCCGTTCGCTCCCGGACGGTTCCGGGGCAGTTCCCGGGCAGCCGGCCCTGCGCCGCGTCCCCATCTGTCGCTAGGCTGAGGACATGTTCGCAATCACGATCCCGAATCCCGGCGGGCCCGCCGCCCTGGTCCTCGACGAGGCGCCGGTCCCGGACCTGGCACCCGGCTCCGTCCTCGTCAAGGTCCACACCGCCGGTGTCAATCGCGCCGACATCCTCCAGCGGCAGGGCCATTACGACCCGCCGGAGGGCGCGACCCGGATCCCCGGGCTCGAGGTGTCCGGCACGATCATCGAGCTCGGCGCCGAGGTCACCGACTGGGAGGTCGGCCAGCACGTGGCGGCCCTCCTCACCGGCGGCGGTTATGCGGAGATCGTCGATGTGCCGGCCGGGCAGCTGCTCCCCGTCCCGGAGAACCTCACCCTGCAGGAGGCCGCAGCCCTGCCCGAGGCCCTCTGCACCGTCCATTCCAATGTCTTCGCCGCCGCCCGGCTCCTGCCCGGCGAGTGGCTGCTCGCCCACGGCGGCGGCTCCGGGATCGGCACCGCGGCGATCCAGCTCGCCAGGGCACTCGGTGCCAAGGTCGCGGTCACCGTCGGCTCCCAGCGCAAGGCGGACTTCTGCACCGAGCTCGGTGCGGACGCCGTCATCAACTACCGCGAGGAGGACTTCGTCGAGCGCATCCGCGCGATCACCGCAGCGGACCAGGAGGCGGCCGGTGCGAGGCCGGGCGCGGACGTCATCCTCGACCTCATCGGCGCGAAGTACCTCGAGCGCAACATCAAGGCGCTGTCCGACGACGGCCGGCTGATGATCATCGGCCTGCAGGGCGGGGTCAAGGCCGAGATCAACCTCAACGCCCTCATGCGCGCCCGCAAGTCCGTCATGGGCACCACGCTGCGCGCCCGCCCCGGCCGCCAGAAGGCCGCGATCGTCGAGCAGGTGCGCCGCGACGTGTGGCCGCTCGTGGCCGACGGCACGATCAAGCCGATCATCCATTCGGTGCTCCCGCTCGCCGACGCGGGCGAGGCCCAGCAGCTGCTGGAGAACGGCGACAGCATCGGCAAGGTCCTCCTCGATGTGGAAGGTGTGCGATGACGGACGAGACGACCGGGCAGCCCCGGCAGAACGCGCCCGAGGCGCCCTTCACCACCCCCGCAGAGGCGCCCCGGCCCGCGGCCGAGGACCGGCTGCCGGATCCGGCAGCCGACCCGACCGAGACCGACCAGCCGTCCGGCGCGCACACCCCCAGCGACGCCGGTGACACCGGCTCCTCCGAATCCGGGGACGCCGGTTCCGGGAACGCCGGCCCCGACGGCGAGGACGACGACAGCGGCGAGGTCGCGGTCTCCGAGCCGGGCAAGGTCATGCGCATCGGCACCATGGCCAAACAGCTCCTCGAAGAGGTGCGGAACATGGAGCTCGACGAGGCCGGGCGGGCGCGCCTGGCCGAAATCTACCGGCGCACGATCGACGAGCTGTCCGAGGGCATGTCCTCCGAGCTCGCCGATGAGCTCAAGCGCCTCAACCTGCCCTTCGACGGCGAATCCGCACCGACGGCGGGCGAGCTGCGGATCGCGCAGGCGCAGCTCGTGGGCTGGCTCGAGGGCCTGTTCCACGGCATCCAGACCGCGATCATGGCGCAGCAGGCGCTCGCCCAGCAGCGCGGGGGCAACGCCCAGGGCGCGCTGCCCCCGGGCATGGTCGTCGTTCCCCAGGGCGGCGAGGGTCGGTCCTCCGGGAACCCCAAGGACGACGGCCACTCCGGGACCGGCAACTACCTCTGAGCCGCGATGGGGATCTGGGATCGGCTGTCCCGTGCGCTGCGCGGGGCGGCCCGCAACCATGCGGCGGATCCGACCGGAGCCCTGCGCAGCACAGCGGGCGGACGCGGCCGGGCCCGGGGCGCCGAGCGTCCGGGCGGTGCCCGCGCTGCTGATGCCCAGGGCCTCGATCACCGGCTCGGGACCGGTCTGTGGCGGCAGCACCACGACCGCTTCCTGCGCGCCGTCGACCGGTTCTACGCGATCGCCGTGGATCTCCATTCCACGGCCGGGTCCGTACCCGGGGAGGCGGACGCACCGGTCACCTCGGCGACGGAGTCCGCTGAGATCATCGCCCAGCAGACGCTCGTGCTCAACGGGCTCGCGGACCGGGTCGGTGCCCTGACGGAGACCGTCCACGCGCGCTTCCCGCTCGACGGCCTGGTCGTCCCCGCCGAGGTGCGGGCCCGGGTCGGGCAGCTGCCCGCACTCCTGTCGAAGGCCGCGGCGAAGACCGCCGAGGCGGGTCAGGCCGCGGCGATGGCGCGAGCCGCGCTGCGCTCCGGCACCGACCCGCTGCCCGCCGCCCGCTCCGCGCGCTCCTACGCCACTGATGCCATCACGCTAGTCGACGCCTGCGAAAGGGCACTCCACCATGACTGATCTCTCGGCCCCGGAGCAGGCGCACGCCACCGCACTGCCGGACCCGGCAGCGCGGGCCC
This sequence comes from Brevibacterium sp. NPDC049920, assembly GCF_040656435.1. Lineage (NCBI taxonomy): Bacteria > Bacillati > Actinomycetota > Actinomycetes > Micrococcales > Brevibacteriaceae > Brevibacterium > Brevibacterium sp. NPDC049920. The sequence continues at coordinate 43,775 of NZ_JBFAMF010000015.1, read as the reverse complement.
CTGCCGGCGTCCGGCTCATCGCGAGCGATGTCGACGGCACGCTCCTCCACGACTGGCAGCCGATCCCCGCGCCCACCGTGGCCGCGATCAGGGACTGCCTGAGTGCCGGCATCCCGTTCGTCCCCGTCACGGGCCGGCCGCTGCGCTGGCTCGCCCCGATCCACGCGACCGTGCCGGAGCTCGGCCCGGTGATCTGCGCGAACGGCTCGATCGTCTACGACCTGGCGCAGGCCCGGGTGCTCACCGCGCACACGGTCGACGGCGCAGTGCTCCGGGATTTCGTCGGGCTGGTCCGCGAGCGGATGCCGGCGGCCGTGCTCGGCTTCGAGACGCTGACCGGGCTGCTCCTCGAACCGGGGTTCCGGACCCGCTTCCCCGCGGACGCCACCTGGATCGACCCGGCGGACAGCCCGGAAGTCCGCGACGTCGTCAAGGTCATCCTCCGCACCGGGTCCCGGGACTCCGACGCGATCCTCGCGCAGGTGCGCGAGGTCATCGGCCCGGTGCTCCACGCCACGCATTCCAATCCGCGCAACGGACTCGTCGAGCTGTCGGCGAACGGCGTCACCAAGGCCCGGACGCTCGCGGCATGGTGCACGGAGGCGGGGATCACCGCCGATCAAGTGGCGGCGTTCGGGGACATGCCCAACGACATCGAGATGCTCGAGTGGGCGGGGCACAGCTACGCGATGGCGAACGGCCACCCGGACGCGCTCGCGGCGGCGGACGGCATCGCACCCGCAGTGCTCGACGGCGGGATCGCCGAGGTGCTCCGCACCATCGCCGCCCGCCGCTGAGCAGTCGTCAGAGCTCGAAGTACTCCTCGAGCGCGGTCGCCAGGCCGTCGTCGACGACGGAACCGGTGACGACATCGGCGACGCCCTTGAGCTTGTCGCCGGCCTGGCCCATCGCGATGGCGTGGCCCACCCATTCGAGCATCTCCATGTCGTTGGAGCCGTCGCCGGCTCCCACCGTATGCTCCTGTGCGATGCCGAGCTCGCGAGCCACGATCTGCAGTCCGCTCGCCTTCGAGACCCCGTCCGGGGCGATGTCGAGCCAGTTGCTCCAGCCCACCGCGTAGGTCACGCCGTGCAGGCCGATCCGTTCGACGGCGGCGGCGAACTCCTCGTCAGTGCCCTCGAGCTCGCGCATGACGATGCGTGTCGCGGTCTTGGTGGTGAGCTCCTCGAACGGCACCGTGCGAAGGTTGGTGATCGAGGCGAGCTCGCCCTCAGGGAAGTTGCCCGATGCCCAGCGGGTGAGCTCGGTGTCCTCGACCATGTAGAGCGCGGTCGGCAGCACCTCCGACATCCGGCGCAGCGCGGGCTCGGGGTCGAAGCTCTCGACGTGGAAGATCTCCCAGCCGTCCTCGAGGTCCTGGCTCAGGCGGGTGATCACCGAGCCGTTGGAGCTCACGACGAATCCCTCGACGAGCCCCAGTCGGTTGGCGACCTCATGGGAGCCGCTCACCGCGCGACCGGTGGAGATGACGACGTGATGTCCGGCCTCGGCGACCCGGGTGATGGTGTCGCGGACGCGCTCGGTCATCATGTCGTCGTAGTCGACGATGGTGCCGTCGACGTCGAGGGCCACGATGTGCGGTTTCATTCTTCCTCCGGTTCAGGGGATCAGGCGTGCACGGGCCCGTCGGGGCCGTAGGCGGTCATCCCGCCGAGGTAGGGCTGGAGCGCCGCCGGGACGCGCACGGTGCCGTCGGCCTGCTGGTGGTTCTCGAGCAGCGGCACGAGCCAGCGGGTGTTCGCCATGGTCCCGTTGAGGGTCGCCACCGGACGGGTGGTGCCCTCCGGCCCGCGCTCGCGGATCTTGAGGCGGCGCGACTGGAAGGTCGTGCAGTTCGAGGTCGAGGTGAGCTCCCGGTAGGTGTCCTGGGTGGGCACCCAGGCCTCGCAGTCGTACTTGCGAGCGGCGGAATCGCCGAGGTCGCCGGCGGCGATATCGATGACCCGGTAGGGCAGTTCGCACTTGGCGAGCATGTCCTCCTGGAGCGCGAGCATCCGCTGGTGCTCGTCCTCGGCCTGCTCGACGGGGACGTAGGAGAACATCTCCACCTTCTGGAACTGGTGGACGCGGATGATGCCACGGGTGTCCTTGCCGTAGGAGCCGGCCTCGCGGCGGTAGCACGAGGACCAGCCGCCGAACCGGATCGGGCCGTCGGATAGGTCGATGATCTCGTCCTTGTAGTACCCGGCGAGCGCCACCTCGGATGTGCCCACGAGGAAGAGGTCGTCCGCTTCGAGGCGGTAGATCTCGTCTGCGTGCTCGCCGAGGAACCCGGTGCCGGCCATGATCTCCGGCTTGACGAGGGTGGGGGTGATGACGGGGATGAACCCGGCCTGCTGGGCGGCGTCGATTGCCATGGTGAGCAGCGCGAGCTCGAGCCGTGCGCCGAATCCGGTGAGGTAGTGGAACCGCGCGCCAGAGACCTTGGCCCCGCGCTGGGTGTCGATCGCCTTGAGGCTCTCGCCGAGCGCCAGGTGGTCCTGCGGCTCGAAGCCCTCCGCGGCGAAGTCCCGCGGAGTGCCCTCGCGGCGCAGCTCCACGGAGTCTTCCTCGCCACCGGGCGGCACCCCGTCGATGATGAGGTTGGGCAGCTTGGCGACGAGAGAGTCGAAGGCGAAATCGGCCTCGTCGGATTCCGCCTGGAGCACCTTGACGGAATCGGACAGGGTCTTGGCCTGCATGACGAGCTTCGCCTTGGCCTCCTTGTCCTTCTCCTGGGCGACGGTCTTGCCGAACGCCTTCTGCTCGGCGCGGGACTCCTCGAACGCGGCGAGCGCCCGGCGCCGGGCGGAATCGGCGGCGAGGACCTCGTCGACGAGCGACTCCTCCGCGCCGCGAGCGCGCTGGGAGGCCTTGAATGCCTCGGGATGGTCTCTGAGCTGCTGGATGTCGATCACGATTCCAGCCTACATTCCGGCGCGGACACGGGGTGACCCGCTCGGGGCGCGCCGGTGGTCGGGCCAAGAAGTCAGCGGGCGGCGGAGCGGGCCGCCCGCCTGACCGTGACGTCAAGGCCCCCTGCATCCGGACCGACCTGCATCCGGCACGCAGGCCCAGCGGCTAGATTGGTCACATGGACACCGGAACCGATCTGCTCATCGGCATCATCATCGTCGTCGTCATGCTGCTCGTCGGTCTGGGGGTCGGCCTCGCGGTCGGCCGCCGCTCCTCGGCCTCCCGCGGCGGGGACGGCAAGGGGCGCGACCGCAGGGTCGACCTCGCCGGCGGTGCCCAGGACCTCACGCCGATGACGAGCGCGGACGAGGATTCCGGTCAGGAGACCGTCGTCCCGCCCAAGCCGCGCGTCGCGATCATCGTCAATCCCTCGAAGCCCGATGCCGCCGGCCTCGAGGCAACCGCCGGGGCCGTGTGCCGGCAGGAGGGCTGGGACGCCCCGATCATGTTTGAGACCGAGGTCGAGGACCCCGGCTGCACGATGGCCCGACAGGCGCTCGAGCAGCAAGTCGACCTCGTCGTCGCCGCCGGCGGCGACGGCACCGTGCGCGCCGTGGCCGAAGTGCTCGCCGGGACCGGCGTCCCCATGGGCGTCGTGCCGATGGGCACCGGCAACCTGCTGGCCCGGAACCTCGACATCGTGCTCGGCCGACCCGAGTGGGCGCTGCGGATCGCGCTGTGGGGCGAGGACACCGCCGTCGACGTCGCGCACGCGCAGATCGAGCCCGGCGGCAAGGACCACGCGTTCATGGTCATGGCCGGCCTGGGCTTCGACGCCGCAGTCATGGCCGACACCGATTCCGACCTCAAGTCCAAGGTCGGCTGGCTCGCCTATCTCGAGGCCGGCAGCCGCAAGCTCGTCGGCACGCGCACCAAGGTGCGTGTGACCGTGGACGGCGGGGAGCCCTTCACCGAGAAGATCCGCTCGGTCGTCGCCGGCAACTGCGGCAAGCTCCAGGGCGGCATCACCCTGCTGCCCGAGGCCGAGCTCGACGACGGCATCCTCGACGTCATCGTCATCGCCCCGAAGAACGCCGTCCAATGGATCGGCGTCGCGGCGTCGGTGCTCGGCCGGAACAAGCGCAAGGGCCTCCACACGGAGATCCACCGGTGCAGGGAGATCATCATCGAGTCCGAGGAGGAGATCGAGGTGCAGCTCGACGGGGACGCCGTCGGCTCGTCGACCTACCTCGCGATGCAGGTCGAGGAGCATGCGCTCACCATGCGCACCGCGACCCGTCAGCAGAAGCGGGCGATCCGCGCCGAGGGCTGGCCGATCCCCGTCGGATGATCCGGCCCCGGCGGGTGCCGGTCGGGTGAGCGCGGCACCGATCCGAGCAGGACTCGGCCTGAGCGGGCAGGCGGGACGAGCAGGACGATGATCCGTACTCTGCTGGCTGAGCACCAAGCGCGATTCACCTGTTGTTCATGTTCTATTCAGCACATATTCACGCTCATTCCGCGCGATCGGATTGAATGAGGCCAAGGATCACTGCTGCTCCCGAACCGCGGGCGCGCCTTCCCTGTGAATGAGGTTGTCATGAAGAAGTCGATCGTCCTCGCTCCCGCCGTCGCCATCGCGCTCACCGGCCTGGGCACTCCCGTCGCTTTCGCGCAAGATGCCGAGCCCACCGAAACCCCCAGCGAGGCGACTCCGGAGGCGGCTGCCGAGGCCGAGGAGCCCGCCCCCGCCGAGGAGCCGAAGGCCGAGGAGACCACGGACGAGGCCGAGGAGCCGGCTCCGAAGAAGGAAGCCGAGCCGAAGCCCGCCGAGGAGCCGGTCCCCGAGAAGGCCGAGAAGGACTCGGAATCAGCACCGGACGGTTCTTCGGAGTCGGACGATTCCGAGGACCAGGATGCGAACGATGCCGAAGCCTCGACGGGTTCGATCACTACCGAGAAGACCACAGTCAACGCCGATGAGGTCGAAGCCGGTTTCGTCATCACCGTGAAGAATGATTCGACGACGGCGGGCATGTCAGTCACCGCCACCGCGGAGCCAGGCGGATCGAAAGAGCTCACCGTCGCACCCGGGGCAGAAGCACGAATCAACGTCACCGAGCTCTCAGCCGACATCGCCGCTCTGCGGACAGATGGTGGCACGATCACCGTCACGGGGACTATCCCCGATGACGGGGACGGTCAAGTCGAACCACTCAACATCACGGTCAATGCCGACGACGGCAACGAAACTCCTCCCCCGGGTGACGGCGACGAAGGCAACGAGACCCCTCCCCCCGGCGACGGTGACGACGAGACTCCCCCTCCGGGTGACAACGAGGACGGCGAAACCCCTCCCCCGGGCGACGGGGACGAGGACGACGACACCCCGAGCCCCGAGACGCCTCCGAGCGAGGACGACGATGCGGACGATGCAGCGGCCCTCAGCCTCTCGATCTCGCCCGAGCAGATCAGCGCGGCGGACTTCGTCGACGAGGACAAGGGCGTGACGATCGTCGCATCCGGCTGCGAGCCGGGCACCGAGGCCACGATCCGTGTCAACCTCGACGGGTCCGGCGACATCGACGGGCTCGACGACGTCGAGACCGTCGCTGAGGACGGCACCGTGTCGTTCCGCGTCTGGGGCGACTCCGCCCGCAACCCCGCGGCCTACGAGGGCACGTACAACGTCGTCGTCGACTGCGAGGGCGAGGACGCGCTGACCGGCAGCTTCCGCGTCGGCGATCCGACCCCGACCCCGGGCGACGACGATGACGACGACGGCGCCCGCCCCGGTGACGATGACGACGACGCGCGCCCGGGCGACGACGACCAGGACGAGGCGGTCGCGCGGTCGCTCGCGATCGACCCGGAGCGGATCTCCGCGGCGGACTTCGTCAAGGAGCAGGCCGTGTCGATCACTGCGACCGGCTGCACGCCGGGCACCGCGGCGACGCTCACCGTGACCCCGTCCGGCTCCTCGGGGGTCACCGGCCACACGGACACGCAGACCGTCGGCGAGGACGGCACGGTCACCTTCGGCGTCCGCGGCATCAACGCCGACGCCCCGCACGTCTACGTCGGCACCTACGAGGTGCGCGTAGCCTGCGAGGGCGGCGAGGACCTCACCGGCCGGTTCGTCGTCGGCGATCCCGGTCGCGGCGGATCCGACGGCGGCCACGACGACGGCCGCACCCTGCCGCGCACGGGCACCGAGCTCAGCGGTCTCGCCGCAGGGGCCGCGCTGCTCGTCATCGGCGGTGCCTCGCTCCTCGTCACCCGCCGTCGCGGCGCCGGCAGCGCTCCCGGCGACATCTGATCCCCGGCCCGCAGCTGCGGCCCCCGTCCTCTTTCGGACGGGGGCCGCAGTCGTCTTCGCAGACGTTCGGTTCGCGACCACAATGAACACAAGTTTTCACGCCGGATGCGCCCGGTTACGTTGAGGCCAGTCAATCTTTTCATCCACGAAAGGCACCACCGTGAAGAAGTCGATCATCCTCGCCCCTGCTGTCGCCATCGCGATCAGCGGCTTCGGCGCCACCGCCGTGTCCGCCGCCCCCACGCCGTCCCCGGCTCCGACCCCCACCGAGACGGAGACCGCGACCCCGGAGCCGGAGGCTGCCGAGCCGACCGCCTCGCTCAGCGCTGAGACGGTTTCCGCTGATGACTTCGTGAACGAGGACACCGCTATCAAGGGGTCCGGCCAGGACTTCCCGACCGGGACGTACACGCTCCAGGTCAACCCCTCCAGCGATTCGGTCAAGGACTACGAGCTGGACGCCACCGTCGCTGAAGACGGCATCCTCGGCGTGACCATCTTCGGCCAGAGCGCCGACAACCCGGATGCCTACGTCGGTGACTACACCGTCCAGATCATGGGCCCCGACGGCAACCAGGTCGGGGCTGCTCTGCAGTTCACCGTCACCGCCTCCGACGATGACGACGAGACCGAGACCCCGTCGCCGACCCCCACTGAGACCGAGACCGCGACCGCTTCGCCGACCCCCACCCCGACCGAGGATGACGACGCGGACGAGGACGAGTGGACCTGGAACGGTGCCGAGCTCAAGGAAGGTCTCAACCTCGAGTCCGATCGGGTCACCCCGGAGAAGTTCGTCGACGAGGGCGTCGCCTTCGCCGTCCGCGGCTGCGAGCCCGGCCAGGACGTGACCTTCGAGGTCCGCGCCGGCCGTGACGACGTCCGCCCCTACACCGAGACCGTCGCCGCCGACGAGAACGGCATCGCCGTCCACGGCGTCAAGGGACTCGACGCCGACCAGGCCGAGGCCTACATCGGCGAGTACACCGTGACCGCCACCTGCGGTGAGAACTCCTGGACCGACGCGTTCACCGTGGGCTACGGCGACGACGATGCCAACCCGGGTGACGACGACTCGAGCGACGACAACGGCTCGGACGACAACGCCGGGGGCAACGACCTGCCGCGCACCGGTACCGAGCTCACCGGCCTCGCCGCCGGCGCCGGACTCCTCGTCATCGGTGCTGCGACGATGATGCTCACCCGCCGCCGCGGCGCCAAGACCGGCCCGGCCGACATCTGAGCCAGCCCGAGCTGAGCGCTGCCGCACCGGCACCGCGCACCCGGAAGGCCCGCGAACCCCACGGTTCGCGGGCCTTCCGCATGCGCCGACGGGAGTGTGGGGCTTTCGACGAAGAGTGGTGGCGTCATCGGTCGCACTCTTCTTCGAAAGCCCCACAGTCTGTGCAACTGCCCGCAGATCGCACGCGCCGCATCCGTCGCACGCTGTAACCGGGAACACAGCGCGCCCTGCCGGAATCGTGCGCATGAGATGAGGGGAACCGCAGGTCAAGACCCCCACCCGGATCGACCGGCCGACTCCTATCCTGGTCCCGGAGACCCCCACCGGGGCCTCGCACCCGGACACGGAATCAGGTGAACCCGATGATCCCCCCGCAGAACAGCTCCCGGCTCCGCTCGAAGGCGGTCAAGCGCTCCCGGCTGCAGGACGAGGCCCGCGCAGAGCAGCAGGCCGTCGCCCGCCAGGAGACCGCGACCGCGGGCTCCCGCCAGCCCGACGGCTTCTTCGCCCACCTCAACCTCAAGCCGATCTGGTTCGGCGTCGCCTTCCTCGCGATGTTCGCCGTCATCCTCTTCGTCCCCACCGGCGACGGCCTCTCCGTCGCCGCCCAGCGCGCGCTCGCGATCCTCGTGTTCGCCGTCATCATGTGGGTGACCGAGGCGGTGTCCTACTCGGTGAGCTCGGTCCTCATCATCGGGCTCATCGCGATCCTCCTCGGGTTCTCCCCCGGCCTCGAGGACCCCTCGACCACGATCGGCTCCTCCGACGCCCTGCGGATGGGACTCGCCGGCTTCTCATCCACCGCCGTCGCGCTCGTCGCCGCCGCCCTCGCCCTGGCCGCCGCCATGCAGGCCACCGGCCTCCACAAGCGCCTGGCCCTGTGGGTCCTCCGATTCTCCGGCGAGAAGACCCGCAACGTCCTCATCGGCGGCATCGTCATCGCGATCATCCTCGCCTTCTTCGTCCCCTCGGCCACCGCCCGTGCCGGTGCCGTGGTGCCGATCCTGCTCGGCATGGTCGCCGCCTTCGGGCTTGCGAACAACTCCCGCCTCGGCGCGCTCCTCATCATCGCCGCCGCCCAGGCCGTCTCCATCTGGAACGTCGGCATCAAGACCGCGGCCGCCCAGAACCTCGTCGCCGCCGGCTTCATCGAGGATCAGCTCGGCATCACCATCTCCTGGGGCCAGTGGTTCCTCTACGCCGCCCCGTGGTCGATCCTCATGTCGATCGCGCTCTACTTCATCATGCGCTGGGCGATCAAGCCCGAGGTGGATTCGATCGCCGGCGGGCGCGAGGTCGTCAAGCAGAACCTCGCCGAGCTCGGTCCGATGACGGGCAAGGAGATCCGGCTCATCGTCATCGCCTGCCTCCTCCTGCTCATGTGGGCCACCGAGGGCATCCTCCACCCGCTCGACTCCTCGACGATCACGATCATCGCGATCGGCCTGCTGCTCGTCCCGAAGATCGGCGTGTTCTCCTGGAAGTCGCTCGAGAAGCTCGTCAACTGGGGCACCCTCATCGTGTTCGCCACCGGCATCTCGCTCGGCACCCTGCTGCTCGACACCGGCGCCGCCGCATGGCTGTCGCAGAACACCTTCGGTGCGCTCGGCATCAGCCAGATGCCGCTTCTTACGACGATCGCGCTCGTCTCGCTCTTCACGATCCTCATCCACCTCGGCTTCGCCTCGGCGACCTCGCTCGCCTCGGCCCTGATCCCGGTCTACATCGCGCTCGCCGCGACCCTGCCCGGGGCCGCCGACGGCGGATTCGGATTCGTCATCATCCAGCAGTTCGTCATCAGCTTCGGCTTCCTCCTGCCGATCTCCGCGCCGCAGAACATGCTCGCCTACGGCACCGGGGCCTTCACCGCCAAGCAGTTCCTCAAGACCGGCATCCCGCTCACCATCGTCGGCTACCTGCTCGTGCTGCTCCTGTCGGCGACCTACTGGAGCTGGATCGGCCTGGTCTGAGGGAGGCTCCGGCGCAGTCCGGCACCCGCCGCATGCCGCCGGCGCCGGCGGAGTCCGCTCGGCACCCGCAGCACCCCTCCGGCACCACCGGCACCCGCCAGGCACCCGCCCGGCGGGGAACCGCACCCGCGGCCGGGAGGCCGAGTCCACCGGCACGCACCGGCCTTCGTGTGCCCCGCGAATCCGGGGCACACCGCGACCTCCCGGCCCGGGACGCACCGCGTCCCGGGCCGGTTCGCACCCCTCGCCATCGGGCCGCACCGCCTTCTGCCAGGAACTTCACACACCGGGAGCCTTGCCGAAATCCCCCAGAAGTGGTTGGGTGAAAAGGCAAGGGCCCTTGAAAGCGGGGCCCATTTCCACCGATTCCTCAAGGAAGGTCTGATCGATGACCGACAACTACAACTCCGCGGATTCGGGCAGCGCACTCGGCTCCGACACCCCGTACCCGGGAACCGATGTGCCGCAGCAGCCGGTGCACTCCGCATCGCAGGGTGCCGCGCTCAGCAGCGACCAGCCCGCATCCTACGGACGCCACGGCGTCAGCACCGACAGCACCGGCACCGCCGATGTCGCCAAGGACGAAGGCCGCCGCCTCCAGGGCGAGGCCGGCGCCGCCGCGCAGAACGTGGCCTCGACCGCGCAGTACGAGGCCGGACAGGTGGCCGAGGAGGCCAAGCAGCAGGCTTCGAACCTCTGGCACCAGCTCCAGCGCGATGCCGGCGACCAGGCCTCGCACCAGCAGGGTCGTGCCGCCAAGTCCGTCCGCGCGGTGTCCGACGACCTCGCCGGGCTGCGCCGCGGCGAGGAGCCCAAGGACGCCGTCACGCGCGACCTGCTGAGCATGGCCGACGAGCGCGTCTCCGCGATCGCCGACCGGCTGGAGAACTCGAACCCGCAGGATCTCGTGCAGGACGTGCGCCGCTTCGCCTCCACCCGTCCCTTCACCTTCCTCGCGATCGCCGCCGGCGTGGGCCTCATCGCCGGTCGCGTGACCCGCGGTCTCGCCGACGCCAACAACGACTCGAACGGCGGAGGCACCTCGGGAACGGGCACCGGCGAGTACGGCTACCCCGTCCAGGGCGGGTACCCGACCACCGGCTACCCGGCCCAGGGCTACGGCCAGCAGGGCTATGCCGCACAGGGATACGCGCAGCAGGGCTACCCGACCGGAGGCCAGTACTCCGCCGGGCAGTACAGCGATGCGAGCGGTCAGTACGGCCAGCAGGGCTACGCCGCCGGGCAGCAGTCCGCAGGCCAGTACGGCGCGGGCCAGGGCTATGAGGCCGGCCAGTACGACGACGGCCAGCAGGGCTACGGCACCGGGGAGACCAACCGATGAGCTACGACCCCAACCAGGGCGCGCACCCGGGGCAGCACCCCGGCCAGCACCCGGGCGGCGGGTACCCGGGCCAGCAGGTCCCGCACGCGGGCCAGCCGGTCCACCCCGGCCAGCCGCATCCGGGCCAGCCCGGCGTGGTCCCGCCCGGGCCCAATCCGCAGACCGCCTACGTGGCGCAGGAGCCGCCCCGACCCGGTGAGGAGTACCCGGCGAACGCCGCCGGGCACGGCTGGGACCGCGGCTACGACCGCGAGGCCTACGCCGAGGCCCAGGCCGAGGTGCGCGCCGAGAGCCAGTCGATCGGCGAGATGTTCTCCTCCCTGAGCCGGAACACCACCCAGCTCATCCAGCAGGAGATCGCCCTCGCCAAGGCCGAGGCGACCCAGTCGGCGAAGCGCGCGGGCGCAGGTGCCGGCATGCTCGCCGGGGCCGCGATCGCCGCGCTGTTCTTCCTGCTCTTCCTGTCCAATGCCCTGTGGATGGCGCTCGCCAACCTCATCGGACTGGGCTGGGGGGCGCTCGTCGTCGGAGTCATCTGGGCGATCGTCGCCACCGTGCTCGGCCTCGTCGGCAAGAGCAAGCTCCAGCAGGTCAAGGGCATCCCCGAGACCGTGGACACTGCCAAGGACATCCCGCCCACCATGAATCCCGCAAAGGAAACGCCATGACCTACACCCATGATCACGGCTACCAGGCCGACCCCAACCGTCCCGTCGCGACCCACGGCAACGCCGGCTACGGCACCGCAGACTACCCGACGGACAACTCGAACAAGTCCCCCGAGCAGATCCGCGCGGAGATCGAGCAGACCCGTCGCAACCTCGGCTACGACGTCGACGCGATGGCGGAGAAGGTCTCCCCGGCCAAGGTCGTCGAGCGCCGCAAGAACAAGGTCGCCGATCGCCTGAACCACTGGAAGGAATCCATCATGGGCTCCGCCGACGACGCCAACGCGCAGCTCAACCACCAGCGCCAGCAGTTCGCCGACTCCGCCCACGGTGCGGCCGACCAGGCTCGCGACGCCGCCTACCAGGCCCGTGACGCCGCCTCCCAGGTGCCCGGCCGCATCAAGCAGGGCACCCGCGGCAACCCGCTGGCCGCCGGCGTGATCGCGCTCGGCGCCGGCTGGCTCATCGGCTCGCTGATCCCTGCCTCGCAGAAGGAGCAGCAGCTCGCCGGTCAGGCGAAGGACGCCGCTCAGCCGCTCGTCCAGGAGGCCCAGAGCGTCGCCAAGGACATGGGGCAGAACCTGCAGGAGCCGGCGAAGGAGGCTGCGGAGAGCGTGAAGTCGCAGGCCCAGTCCGGCGCCGAGCGCGTGAAGTCCGACGCCCAGTCCGAGGCCGACCACCTCAAGACCGAGGCCCAGTCCTCCGGTCAGACGGTCAAGGAGACCCGCGAGTGACCCTCGCCCTCCGATGAACCATCGCAGCGCCCGCGGAAGCCCCGAGCTCCCGCGGGCGCTGTGCTGTCCGGGCACTCCAGCCCGGGCACCGGCGGCATTCTCGCCCGAAGTGGATGCCGCACCGTCGCCCGGGCGCGCCTGACCTCCCCCGCCGTCGCCCAGGCGAACTAGAGTGACCACCATGGACATCGACACGAATGCGCTCGAGCGCGACCTCGGCTTCCGGCTGCTCGGCGAGACCTTCTACCTCCAGGCCCTCGATCAGCTTTCCGTCAACGGCCTCGATGAGCCGTCCCTCGTCCCCGATTGGACGCGCAAGCATGTGGCCCTCCACGTGCTCTACAACGCCGAGGGCTTCCTCCGGCTGCTCGAATGGGCGAAGACGGGCGTGCAGAATCCGATGTACCCCTCCCGGGAATGGCGCGACCAGCAGATCGCCGACGGGGTGGCGCACACCTCGGGCGCGGACACGATCACGCTCGCGCATGAGGTGGCCGACGACCTCACCGCCGAGCTCGACTCGATGTCCGACGACGACTGGGGATCACAGGTGGTGTCCGGGCGCGGTGCGGACATCCTCGCCGCGGAGATCCCCTGGCTGCGGGCCCGCGAGGTGTGGATGCACAGCCTCGACCTGGGGATCGGCATGACTGCCCGGGATTTCCCGGCCGAGGTCGTCGACCGGCTGCTCGATGACGTCGATACGGCCTGGGGTGCCCGCGACGAGCCCGTGCACTACCGGGTCCGGCTCACCGACCGCGACGACCGCTCGGAGCGGGTGATCCGCCACGGCACCGAGGGCAGCACGCCCGCCGAGCCGATCGAGGTCACCGGCGAAGCCGCCGAGGTGCTGTCCTACCTCACCGGCCGCGGCTGGCCGGCCTCGGTGTCCGGGGACACGGACAAGGGCGGCACCGGCAGCACCACGCCGCAGGACCTCCCGGCGCCCCCGAACTGGCTCTGAGCCGCCGGCGCGGCATGTGTGCCCGGGAGTGTGGGACCTTCGACGGAGTGTGGGGCCATCAACGGCACCACTCTCGTCCGAAGGTCCCACAGTTGCGCGGGGTGCCGGCGGTGGGTGCCGGTGACGGGCGTATCCGGATCCGGTGGAGCCGGGCGCGCCGCTTGCGCTGCGCCTCAGCCGGAGCGGCGGCGGTAGAGCGTGAGCTCACCGCTGCGCCGTCCGCCGGCGCGCGCGGTCGCTCCGGGTGCCAGCGCCCCGGCGATCCGGAGCTCGGGCCGGGTGCCGTGGACGATCGAGACGACGTCACCCGCGGCGCCGGCGGCGAACACGCGGCCGCCGCCGCTGCGCATCACCTTCTCGAGGCGCTGGGCGAGGGTCCGGGTATGCGCCCCGAGCGTCTCGACCTCGCGCTGCAGCTCGAGTATCCGCTTGATCCCGGCGAGGTTGATTCCCTCCTCCTGGGAGAGGCGCTGGATGAGCTGGAGCCGGGAGATGTCGGCGGCGGAGTAGCGCCGGCCGCGGCCGGCGGTGCGCTGGGGCACCACGAGCCCGAGCCGGTCGTACTGCCGCAGGGTCTGCGGGTGCATCCCGGCGAGCTCCGCGGCCACCGAGATCACGTAGACTGCGGCGTCCTTGTCGATCTGCATCGTGCTCTCCACCTCCTTCGCTCGGTCGTCGCTCTACTTGCTGTGGTCTCCTGCGCTGCGCCCCGATACTCAGGGCTCCCTGTCATCGTCCGGCCGCGGGAATCGAGTCCGGCCCGGATCCAGCCGGTGCGCGCTCAGCTCGCCTTCGCCCGGGCGTACAGCTCGGCACGCGGGTCCTCACCCTCGGTCGCCTTCCGGTAGGCTTCGACGGCCTTTCTGGCGTCCGGGCTGAGGTTCCGCGGCACGGCGACCTCGATGGTGACGAGCAGGTCACCGGTGTGATTCTTGCCCTCGATGCCCTTGCCGCGGATCCGCAGCACGCGACCCGACGGAGTGCCGGCGGGCACCTTCATCCGCACGGGCATGCCGGACAGGGTAGGCACCTCGACCTCGGCGCCGAGCGCTGCCTCGTCGAAGCTCACCGGCAGCTCCATCCTCAGGTTGTCGCCGTCGCGGCTGAACACCGGGTGCTTCTCGACGTTGATGGTGAGCACGACGTCGCCGTTCTCCCCGCCGTTGGGGCTCGGCTTGCCCTTGCCCTTGACGCGGATCTTCTGGCCGTCCTTGACGCCCACCGGGGTGCGCACGCTCAGCGGCTTGCCCGAGGGCATCGTGAGCTTGACGGTGGCACCCTTCGCCGCTTCGGTGAAGGACAGCGAGGTGCTCGCCTTGATGTCCCCGCCCTTCTGCGGGCCGGTGGAGAACCCTCCGCCGTAGGGGCTGCCGCCGTAGGGCTGACCGCCGAACAGGTCCGACAGGTCGGGCGGCACGTCACCGTAGCCGCCGTAAGGGCTGCCGCCGCCGCGCGTGGTGTAGCGCGGGTACTGGCTCCTGCCCGCGCCGGTGTTGAACAGGCCGGAGAAGATGTCCTCGAACCCGCCGCCGGATCCGCCCGCACCGGTTCCGCCGCCGGAGCCGGCGGAGAAGCGGGCGCCGCGGCCCATGGCGCGGACCTGGTCGTACTGCTCGCGGGTCTCCTTGTCGGAGAGCACCTGATTGGCCTGGCTGATCTGCTTGAACTTCTCCTCGGCGGCCTTGTCGCCGGGATTCGTGTCCGGGTGGTACTTGCGGGCCAGCTTGCGGTAGGCCTTCTTGATCTCCGCGTCCGTGGCGTCCTTGGAGACGCCGAGGGTTGTGTAGTAGTCCTTGTCGAACCATTCGTTCTGAGGTCCCGTATTCACCTGGCACCTCCTTCCTGTGAGCTCACGCTCGCATCGATCTGCTGATTCTCATGTGTCATGTGTGCTGCTGTCTTCCTCACGTGCCGAGCGGCAGGCGGTCGGATGGGCGCGTCCTGCTCGCCGGGCCCGTGCCCGAGGCGCCCCGCCGGGATGCCCAATCTCCCACCGGTGGGGTGGGCCGGGTGCCGGCGGGCGCCTCGGGAGCGGATCATTCGGCCGGCGCCTGCACACCCACGCGGGCGGCCCGGATGACGCGTTCGCCCAGCCGGTAGCCCGGCTGCATGACGAGGAAGACCGTGGCGGTCTCGACCTCGTCGGACGGCTGCTGCATGAGCGCCTCGTGGATGCTCGGGTCGAACTCCTCGCCCGGCTCCCCGAACTGGACGACCCCGACCTTCTCGAGCGACGCGATGAGCTTCTTCGCGTGCGTCTCGAAGGGACCGGTGAGGTCGCCGTTCTCCCGGGCGAGCCGGAGCTCGTCGAGCACCGGGTAGAGCGCCTCGACGACGGACTGGACGCCGGCTTCCCGGGCCCGGTCCTGCTCGCGCTTGGCGCGCATCCGGAACGCCGCGTACTCCGCGTTGATCCGCTGCAGGTCGGCGAGCCGTTCGGCCGCGAGGCGGGCGTCGGCGGACTGCTCGTCCTCGACGCCGCCCTCGACCGGGGCCGCGGTGTCGTCGATGCCGGAGATGTCGTCCGGGACCTCGACGCCGGGTTCGGCGGGCTCCGCGCCGGGGTCCGCAGGCGCTGCGGCCTGCGGGTCCGGCTCCGGGTCCCCGCCCGACCCGGCAGCTGCCTGGGCCGACGGATCAGCGGGGTTCCGGACCTCCCCGGTCTCCGGGTCGATGCGGCGCTTGTCGCTGAACGAGAAGCCCTGCTCGGCTGCGCCGTTGTCGGGATCCTCGGCAGTCATTACTTCTTCTCCTCGTCCTCGTCGTCCACGACCTCGGCGTCGACGACCTCGTCCTCGGTGTCGGCGGATCCGCCTGCGGCATCGCCCTCGGGCGCACCGGCGGACTCGTCGGGCTGCGCGTAGAGCGCCTCACCGAGCTTGGTCTGGCTCTGCGAGAGCTTGTCGACGGCGGCCTTGACGGCGTCGTCGTCATCGCCCTTGAGCGCTTCCTTGACGGCCTCGACGTCCGCGCTGACCTCGGACTTGACGTCCTCGGGCAGCTTGTCCTCGTTGTCGGAGATGAGCTTCTCCGTCGAGTAAGCGAGGTTCTCGGCGAGGTTGCGGTTGTCCGCCGCCTCGCGGCGCTGCTTGTCCTCGTCGGCGTGCTCCTCGGCCTCGCGGACCATCCGGTCGATGTCCTCCTGCGGGATCGCGGACCCGCCGGTGATCGTCATCGACTGCTCCTGACCGGTGCCCTTGTCCTTGGCGGACACGTGCACGATGCCGTTGGCGTCGATGTCGAAGGACACCTCGATCTGCGGCAGGCCGCGCGGGGCCGGCGCGATGCCGGTGAGCTCGAAGGTTCCGAGCGCCTTGTTGTCGCGAGTGAACTCCCGCTCGCCCTGGAAGACCTGGATCGACACGCTCGGCTGGTTGTCCTCGGCGGTGGTGAAGGTCTCCGACTTCTTGGTCGGGATCGGGGTGTTGCGCTCGATGAGCTTCGTCATCACTCCACCCTTGGTCTCGAGACCGAGGGACAACGGGGTGACGTCGATGAGCAGCACGTCCTTGCGCTCGCCCTTGAGGACACCGGCCTGGACGGCGGCGCCGATCGCGACGACCTCGTCCGGGTTGACGCCCTTGTTGGGGTCCTTGCCGCCGGTGAGCTTCTTGACGACCTCGGACACGGCCGGCATCCGGGTCGAACCGCCGACGAGCACGACGTGGTCGATGTCGGAGAGCTTGATGCCGGCGTCGGCGATGACCGCCTCGAACGGCTTCTTGGTGCGCTCGAGGAGATCCTTGGTGAGGTCCTCGAACTTCGCGCGGGTCAGGGTCTCATCGAGGTGGATGGGCCCGTTCTCGCTCATCGACAGGTACTGCAGCGAGATGTTCGTGCTCGTCGCGCTGGAGAGCTCCTTCTTCGCCTGCTCAGCGGCCTCCTTGAGGCGCTGCATCGCAGTGGTGTCCTTGGACAGGTCGACGCCGTAGCCGTTCTTGACCTCGGACACGAGCCAGTCGACGATCCGCTGGTCCCAGTCGTCGCCGCCGAGCTTGTTGTCGCCGGAGGTGGCGCGCACCTGAATGGTGGAGAAGTCGTCCTCGTCCTTGCCGACCTCGAGCAGGGAGACGTCGAAGGTGCCTCCACCGAGGTCGAAGACGAGGATGAGCTCGTCCTCCTTGCCGCGCTCGAGGCCGTAGGCCAGGGCGGCGGCGGTGGGCTCGTTGATGATGCGCAGGACATTGAGGCCGGCGATCTGCCCGGCGTCCTTGGTGGCCTGACGCTGGGCGTCGTTGTAGTAGGCCGGGACGGTCACGACGGCGTCCGTGACCTCCTCCTGCAGGTACTCCTCGGCATCGTGCTTGAGCTTCTGGAGGATGCGGGCGGAGATCTCCGGGGCGGTCAGGGTCTTGCCGCCGATCTCGGTGCTCCAGTCGGTGCCCATGTGGCGCTTGACGGAGGCGACGGTGTTCTTGACGTTGGTGACGGCCTGGCGCTTGGCGATCTCGCCGACAAGCCAATCGCCGTTCTTGTTCACCGCGACGACCGAGGGGGTGGTGCGCCCGCCCTCGGCGTTCGCGATGACCTTGGGCTCGCCGCCCTCGAGGACGGCGACGACCGAGTTGGTGGTGCCGAGGTCGATGCCTACTGCACGTGCCATGAGTAGAACTCCTTTTCGTAGTTGTGCGAGCCGGTGCCCCGATGTGCTCGGCCGGACGGCTCCGCGGCCGGACTTCCGACCGTGGCCCCTGGAGCGGGCCCCGCCCGGGGAGCCGGAGCGGAACCGCGCGCCCGAACACATTGAGCGCCATTGGCTCAAGTCTTGAACGCCGCGATCGCGGTGTCAAACCACGATCACGAAAGTTGCGTACACCTGACTCAACTTTGCTCAGCGGGGTTTTATTCCGGCCGTCGGAGAGGTTTCTCCGGTCCACCCGGTGATCTCCGGGCTCCGAGTGCTAGGCCGACGCTCGCCCGCGCGGCCGCACGGGCGTTCCGTCCCAGCGGCGCACGCAGCGCCAGCGGTCGACGACCGAGGCGTGGGTGAGCCGCTCGGGCTCCGACCACGGCAGGGTCATGAGCATCCAGACCACGGCGACGACGGCGATCTCCACACCGATGTACCACGGCCACCCGCCGAGCAGGTCGAGCACGGAGAAACCGGCCGGCGCCTGCGCCAGGTAGCCGTAGTTCGCTCCGGTGGCGCAGTTGACCGCCGCCGCGAGGACGGCCCAGGCGAGCGCCGACACGTAGGCGACGCCGAAGCCGCGCCAGGTGGGCCGGTAGCCCAGCCCCCAGACGAGGACGATCGGCGCCCACTGGGCGAGGGCGTGGAGGATCCAGAACACGGTGAACTCGAGCTCGGGGTTCTGCATGTAGTTGAGGTCGGGGGTGACGACCGACTGGAGGTTGAGCGTGAGCCCCCAGTAGTAGGTGATGGCGATCGCCCAGCCCGCGCGGGTGATGAGGGCGATCGCAGTGACGATGCGGAGCACGTCGGAGAAGTGGAAGGGCAGCGACTGACCGATGTCCCAGTGGCTCGGCAGCATCCCCCACACCGTCCACCCCACGGCCACGACGAGGAGCACCCATCCGGTCGCACGGGTGATCCGGAGCTCGGTGCGGGTGCCGCGCTTCCGCCGCGCCATGACCACGAGGACGACCGCCCCGACGACGATCCCGGCGAGCGCGGTCAGGTGCTCGGGGCCGAAAAGGGCCATCCGGCCGATCGGCTCCGCGATCTCCATGGGCGCCCCTTCCCTGCTCGTCCTCGACAGGCACGACGGTGGTGCCCGCACCGCTCCGGCCTCATCATGAGTGTAGAGTCTGCCCGGCCCGCAGGCGCGCCGTTCTCCGCACCGGCTTGCGCAAGACCGGCCGCTGCGGGAGAGTCCGGAGAGGACCACACGACGAGGATGAGCGGGAGCACACCATGACCGGCCCAGCACGGAACCCCCACCGGCCACCCCCACCCAGCGGGGGCCGGGGTCAGGCCCCGCCCCCTCCACCACCCGGCGCGCCGCCTGCGCCCCCGCAGCCCGGGGGAGCCCCGGGCGCGCCTCGGAAGAGGCGCCACTTCATCGCCCCCGGCGTGACGCTCCTCGTCCTCGGTCTGCTCGGCATCGCCGCGGCGGTGCTGATCTTCATCATGCCGTTCGGCCTGTTCCTCTTGGGCGGCGGCGGGAACACCGAGGCGTTCGACGATATCGCCGCGAACTTCCGCCTGGTCGCCTCCCTCGTCGCCGGAGTGAGCGTGCTGATGGCCGGCGGCGGGATCGCCCTCATCGTCGTGGCCGGCCGCCGCGGGTGACCCGAGCACCCGTTCCGCGCACCCCAGTCCGACCCGGCCCGCGAGGGTTGCCCTGACCACAGGCCGCTCCAGGACGAATTGGCAGGCGACCCAGAGCCCGACCGCCTCCGCAGGCCGTCTCGGAGAGCGGTGGCACCACCCGCCCGGCTTCACCGGCTACCATGACACGAACGCCTGCGGACCCCGGCGGGCTCCGCGCTCCTCGCGCCGCTCGATCACTCTGCGCCCACCCCGACACCGAAGGACAGACCGTGGTCCCCGAACCGTCATCCCCGCGCCCCGAATCCCCGGGCGCACCCGGCCCGGCGAGCGACAGCACCCAAGCCGAGGACACCGCATCACCTGCGGACACGGCGTCATCCACGGTCACCGCTCCTGCTGACGGCTCGGCTTCCGCGGACAGCGCAGACACCGCCGGCGGCATGAAGAAGGAGCCGCCCCAGTCCTGGGACGACCTCAAGCCGTGGAAGGGCGCGGCGGCTCCGACGGACAAGTTCCTACTGTTCGCGATCTTCGCCGTCCCAGCGTTCTACCTGGGCATGATGCCGTTCCGGCCGTTCCTCATCGCGCACCAGCCGATTCTCCTCGAGTTCCTCACCGGCGCGAAGACCGCGATCGTCGGCGCAGCCGCCTATGCGCGGGTGGGCGAGTTCCCGCTCTGGCTCGTGCTCGTCGCCGGTTTCGTCGGGATGACGAAGTTCGACTGGCTGTTCTGGCTCGCCGGCCGCCGTTGGGGCGACGGCATCCTCAGCATCTTCACCTCCACCGACCGGCAGCGCCGGCAGGTCGAGAAGTTCCGCCGGATGCCCCCGTGGCTCCTCTTCCTCCTCGTCGTCATCAGCCGCGTGCCCGGCATCCCCGGGACCCTCGTATGGCTCGTCGCCGGCTGGAGCGGGATGCGATTGTGGGTGTTCCTCATCGCCGATTTCCTCGCCTGCCTCATCCTCACCGTCGGTGTCGCACTGCTCGGCTACTCGCTCGGCCAGGCGGCCGTCGACGTCATCCAGACCATCGACCGCTACGCGCTGTGGCTCAGCCTCGGCCTCGTCGTCCTCATCGCCGTGTGGTCCGGCGCGAAGGCGAACAAGCAGGCGAAAGACGCCCAGGCCTGACCTCGTCCACGGCTTTCCCGGCTTCCACGGATCCGGCCCCGGGCCGAGGCGCCGGCACACCCCGCAGGCCCGTGCGGATCGCCGTGCTCCGCGCCGTAGACACCGTGGCCCAGCAGCGCGCCATGCGCGCCATGCGCTCCTTGCGCGGCTGAACCCGGCAGGCGCTCGAACAGCTTGGCATTGGAACCCTGAACCGGGCCTGCGGATCCCCGCACCGGATGTGCGGGGTCCCGTCGCGGCGCCGGGCGTCGACTACGATGACGAGCATGCATCCCCCGCGCCCGATGCTGCCGCTTGCCGCCGCGTCCCTCGTGCTCGCCGTCTCCGCCTGCACCCCGGCGGACTCCGCACACCAGGTGAACGCCGGGGCCACGCCGACCGCGGCCGTCGCCCCGGAATCGATCCCGGCACCCGGGCAGGCCGCCCCGGGCACTCCGACACCCACCGAGGTCCCCGTCTCCGGCAGCGGCGAGTGGGCGAGCAGCGATGAGCCGGTGGAACCGTCGACCGAGGACGGCCGGCCCTTCGCCGTCGCCATCCGGGTCGAGGACGACATGCCTATCGACGCGGATGAAGCCGCGGAGTTCGTCATCGCGACTCTCCAGGACGAACGCGGCTGGCAGACGCTCGACGGCGTCGCCTTCGAACTCGTCGTCGACACCGCGGAGGCCGACTCGGTGATCAGCATCGCGAGCCCCGACACCGTGGACCGGATGTGCGCACCGCTCATCACCGACGGCGAGCTCTCGTGCCGCAACGGCCCGAACGTCAACCTCAACGCCAAGCGCTGGATGCAGGGCACGGAGGATTTCGAGTCGCTCGAGGTCTACCGCCAGTATCTCATCAACCACGAGGTCGGGCACGCGCTCGGGCACGGCCACGTCAGCTGCCCCGGTGACGGGGAGCCCGCTCCTCTCATGCATCAGCAGTCGAAGGGGCTCGACGGCTGCCGGCCGAATGCCTGGCCCACCGTGGCCTGAGCGGAGGTAGGATCTCCTATACGCAGTTTCGAGCACCACTCGCATGATCGCCCTTCCGCACCATGAACCCGGACGGCCGCTGCCTTGCATGCGGGCCGCATGGAGCGATCCCATCTCGGTGGAATGTCATTGAACGGCAGAATGTTCAGTCAAACCGGTGTACAGTGACCGGGAATCCGCCGGATTCCGTCGGTCATCAACACGGCGCGTTGCCTCACCCCGTCCTCAAATGGCCGACCCACTGCTTTGTCCACCGAAAGGTCCTGACGTTGTTCTCCCGTGCCGAAAGCGGTACCACGCGCCCCAACCCGGTATGGAAGCGCATCCACGACGACCTCAGCTCCCGGATCTACTCCGGCGAGTTCACCGAAGGCTTCCCCGGTGAGGTGCAGCTCGCCGAGGAGTACGGCGTGAGCCGAGGGACAGTGCGCCAGGCACTGCGCCCGCTGCGCGAGGCCGGCATCATCATCTCCCACCGCGGCCGCGCGCCCCAGGTCCAGACCACCGACCCGTGGACCTCGAGCGGCCCGGTCCACAGCCTGCTGCCCCCACTCGAGGGCGACATCTCCCGGGGCACGACCCACACGACGGTCCAGCGGGCCGAGCTCAACAAGGAGGCGGCGGCGCATCTCGGCGTGGAATCCGACACCGCGCTCCTCCACCTCGCCTGGACCTACCACCCCGACGGCCCGCCGATCTCGCTGGGTCACAGCTGGATCCCGCTGCGGTACGCCGAGCCGCTCACCGATCTCGACTTCACCCATACGAGCGTGTACCGGGAGCTCAGCGTGGTCTGCGGCATCAGCGTGGACGGGGGCAGGGAGACACTCCGGGCGGTCGCGGCCGATGCGGAGGAGGCCGCGGCGCTCGAGTGCGAGCCCGGTACTCCGCTGCTCGCGTATACCCGCATCTCCGCGTCCGGCGACACCCCGGTCGAGTACCGCACCGGGTCGATGCTCGGCTCCGCGATCAGCGTCACCCACCGCTTCTGAGGCTCTCCTCCCCGAGATCGAGACGCCGACCGGTCCACCCGGCGCGCAGCCGGCGATCGTGCGAGGCGATGACGACGGCACCCGGATAGTCCGGCAGCGCATCCTCGAGCTGGGTGACGAGGAACAGCGAGAGATGATTCGTCAGCTCGTCGAGCAGCAGCACGTCCGACCGACTGAGCAGGAGCCAGACCAGCGACAGCCGCGCCACCTGGCCGCCGGACAGTTCGCCGGTGCGTCGACCGCGGGCGATCCCGCCGAGGCCGTGCCCGGTGAAGGTGGCCTCGACGTGCGCGTCGACCGACCATGCGTCGGGCCGCCGCGCGCGTTCGAGCGCGGCGACGGACTGCGCACCCTCGGGGTCTTGAGCGAGGGCCGCCGCTGAGGTGTCGACGGCGGCTGCCGCAGCGCGCGGGGGCGCGGCCGCGCGCTCGCGCTCCTCGCCCACCGTGGTCCCGGCGGTGAACGGCGGCTCCTGGTGGAGCAGGCCGGTCCGCGCCGCACCGCCGGGCGCATGGGCGACGACCACGATCGGTGTGCCGCACGGTCCACGGGCGAGCGCGGCCCAGGCGCGCACCCGGCGACGTGGACCGGGCGCGCCCCCACAGATGTGCCTCAGGCGCGCAGGGCGAGCGCGAAGGGCAGCACGGCCGCGGCGCCGGCGCGGCGGAGCTCCCGGGCGGCCGCCGTCATGGTCCAGCGGGACACGATCTCGTCGTCGACGAGCAGCACCGTGCGGCCCTCGACCGCAGCGGCGAGCTCGGGGCTCACGGCGAAGGCGTCGTGCACGTCTCGCACGCGGAACGCACTGTTGACGTCGGGGCTGCCGGTCTCCCGGCGGGCCGTCAGCGGCCCGGCCTCGTGCAGCCGGCCCACGCGGGCGAGCTCCGCGGCGAGAGAGGCGACCGTCGTAGGCCGGCGCGCGTTGGGGATGGAGACGACGACCTCGGGCCGGGCGTCCCAGCCCCAGTCCGCGAGCACGCGGAGGCAGTGCGCGCCGATCTCCGGCGGGACGGGCAGGTCCTCCGCCCCGGGCGCCAGGAATCCGCGCAGCAGCTGCCCGGGGCCGAGGTCGGTGAGCCGCGCGACGACCCGGCCGACGGCGCTGCGCTCCGATTCCGGGATCCTCCCCTTGAGGTCGACCCCGATCGACGGGAGCCCGGACGGCCACGAGGCGCGGGGTTCGACCGGCAGCCCGACCGCGCTGAGCACCGAGCGGGCGGCGGAGCGTCCGGAGTCGGAGACCTCGTCGGACCACCACTGGCCGGCGCAGGTGTCGCACCGTCCGCAGTCGGCGGCCTCCGGGTCGTCGAGCTGCTCGGCGAGGAACCGCATGCGGCAGCCGCCCGTCGCCTCGTAGTCGAGCATCGCCTGTGCCTCCCGCTTCCGCGCGGCGGCGACGTTGGCGTAGCGCTCGGCATCGTAGGTCCACCCGCGGCCGGTGGAGACGAACCCGCCGGCCACCCGATCCACGGCACCGTCGACCTGGAGGGTCTTGAGGAGCAGGTCGAGGCGGGCGCGCTTGACGCCCACGAGGGTCTCCAGCCGCGGCACGGACAGCGGCTCCCCGCCAACGTCGGTGAGGGCTGCGAGGACTGCGGCGGCATCGTCCTCCGCGGGCATCGACGCGGTCGCGAAGTACTCCCAGATGTCGGAGTCCTCCGCGCCGGGCAGAAGCAGGACGTCGGCGGACTCCGTGGCACGGCCGGCACGGCCGACCTGCTGGTAGTACGCCACCGGGGAGGACGGCGCACCGAGGTGGACGACGAATCCGAGGTCGGGTTTGTCGAATCCCATGCCGAGCGCGGAGGTGGCGACGAGCGCCTTGAGCCGGTTCGCCTTGAGGTCGCCCTCGAGCCGTTCGCGCTCCTCCGGGTCGGTGCCCCCGGTGTAGGCGGCGACGTCCCAGCCCGCGGATCGCAGGGCGCGGGCGGTGTCCTGGGCGGCGGCGACGGTCAACGTGTAGATGATGCCTGATCCGGGGAAGTCCCCCAGGCGCTCACCGAGCCAGGCGATCCGCTCGCTCGGCTGGCGCACCGGGGCGACGCCGAGGCGCAGCGAGGCCCGCGACAGGGGGCCGCGGATCACCAGGGTGTCCGCGCCGAGCTGCTCGGCGACATCGGCGACCACCCGCTCGTTGGCCGTCGCCGTCGTCGCGAGCACCGGCCGGTCCGCCGGGAGCTCGGCGAGCAGGGCGCCGATGCGCCGGTAGTCGGGCCGGAAGTCGTGCCCCCAGTCGGAGATGCAGTGCGCCTCGTCGACGACGATCATGCCGACCTCGGTGAGGAGGTTCTGGAGCACGTGGTCGCGGAACTTCGGGTTGTTGAGCCGCTCCGGGGAGATGAGGAGGACGTCGACGGCGCCGTCGCCGAGCGCGGCGAGCACCGAGTCCCACTCCGTGACGTTCGAGGAGTTGAGGGTGACGGCGCGGACCCCGGCGCGTTCGGCGGCCCCCACCTGGTCGCGCATGAGGGCGAGCAGCGGGGAGATGATGAGGGACGGGCCGCGGCCGGCGGCACGGAGCAGCCGGGCGGCGACGAAGTAGACGGCGGATTTGCCCCAACCGGTGCGCTGCACGACGAGGGTGCGGCGGCGACCGGCGACGAGCGCCTCGATCGCCTCGAACTGCCCGGGATGGAACTCCGCGTCGGGACGACCGGTGAGTTCGCGCAGTGCGCTGAGGGCCTGGGTCCGGAGTTCGCTGCTGTCCATGGTCCCGAGTCTAGGTCCGGGCACGGACACGGGAGAGGCACGGACACGGAAGATGCCCGGGCACGGGAGAGGGGCACCACGATCCCGGCAGTAGACTCCATCGCATGAGCGAATCCTCCGAGCACCCTGTGATCTCGACCGCGCACGTGCGCACCGACCGCCCCGCGCGCTACGCCAAGCAGCTCGTGTCGCACATGAGCCGCAAGGTGCCGGGCGTGTGGGATGCCGACACCGGCAAGGGCACGATCGAGTTCGCAGACGGGTCCGTGCTCGCCGCACTCACCGACCGCGGTGACTCCCTCGACATCGAGCTCACGGCCACCGCCGATTCCGTCGAGCGCTTCGAGGGCGTCGTCGGTCGGCACCTCGTGCGCTTCGGCTCCCGCGACGAGCTGGTGTGCACGTGGACCCGCTCGGATGACTCCCCCGGCACCGAGCAGCGCTTCACCGCCGACGCCGACTGACACGTCCGGCCCGGCCGGTGGATCCGGCCCGGCCGATCGGCCGGTCCCGGACCGATCGGTCCCCGTCCGATCGGTCGCCGGCCTGCGACATCGGTCTGCCGCGGAGCCTGCCCGTCAGCCGGCCTGCGATTCGAGGGACTCGACGAGCTGCCCGTATCCCTCGTCGAGCTTCTGCTGCCCGTCGACAGCCATCTCCGGCACGAACGCGCCGAGGACGAAGGCATTGCCCACGGTTCCGAAGACGATGTTCACGTCGATGGCGACCCCGCCGGCCTGCGTCGTCATCGTGTATCCCGTCGCCCCGTCCGGTGCCTGGTCATACGGGGCGATGGCGACCTCACCGGTCTCGCCCGCCGCGTTCGTCATCGTGAACTCCGCGCACCGCTCCGGCATCTGCTCCTGGGCGGCGAGCAGCTCCTCGGCGGTCTGTGCATCCTCGAGGGCCGAGCCGCCGAACATCATCCCGTTGTTCGCGATGCCGGAGACGGCTGCGCTCTCCGAACTGCCGACGCCCGGCATGTTCTCGAGCGCCGCCCGGCACTCCGCCGGCTCGACCTTGTTCTCGTCGAGCGCCTCGTCCGCGCCCTCGGTGGCCGCGGAATCGGTGACCGTGAGGTCGACGCCCTCGACGTCGATCGCCTCGATCGCGGTGCGGATCTGCTCATTGGTCACGGCGGCGGGAGCGGGCTCCTCGGCGGGCTGCTCCGGCTGCTCCGCCGAAGCCTCCTGACCGGGGGCGGGGTTCTCCTCGCCACCGGCCGGCTCACCCCCGCCGGAGGAGCACCCGACGAGCAGCAGGGTGCTGCCGAGTGCCATGGGAACGAGGGTCCGCAGGGAGGAGGGTGTGCGCATGGGTGCGAGTCCTTTCGCATGGGCCGACTGTCGCGGTGCTGTCGACTCCAGGGTAGGCGCCGCACCGCGGTCCCTGCCCCGTGCGCATGTTCCGATCCGGGAACAGCGGTGGGCTCAGATGTTCCTCCACGACAGCTCGTTCCGCTTCTTCGCCATGAGGGCGATCGCACCGAGAGAGAGCACGAGCACGCCGATTCCGATGAGGTCGAGCAGGCTGTCCGGGGTGAGGAACAGCACGGACCCGACCACCAGCGCGATCCGCAGCACCCAGGGCACGGCGACCATGAGGAAGCCCTCCGCGGCGACGGCCAGCAGGAGCACTCCGACGGTCGCGGTGACGATCACCTGGATCGC
The DNA here is from genome assembly GCF_040656435.1 of Brevibacterium sp. NPDC049920. Classification (NCBI taxonomy): domain Bacteria; kingdom Bacillati; phylum Actinomycetota; class Actinomycetes; order Micrococcales; family Brevibacteriaceae; genus Brevibacterium; species Brevibacterium sp. NPDC049920. The sequence goes on along the minus strand of NZ_JBFAMF010000015.1, from coordinate 16,903 downwards.
CTCGAGCACCTGCACGTCCTGCATGAGGAGCACCGGGTTGTAGACGAACACGAACGGCACCACGTACCCGGCGAGCGCGAGCTTCATCGCCGCGAAGCCGGTGCGCATCGGATCGCCTCCGGACAGCCCGGCTGCCGCGAAGGCCGCGAGCGCTACGGGCGGGGTGATGTTGGCGAAGAGCCCGAAGTAGAACACGAACATGTGCGCCGCGAGCGGCTCCACCCCGAGCTGGGTGAGCGCGGGGGCGGCCATCGTCGCGGTGATGATGTAGGCCGGGATCGACGGCAGGCCCATGCCGAGGATGATGCAGGCGAGCGCCGTCATGATCAGGGTCGGCAGCAGGAAGCCGCCGCCGATCGTCACGATCGCGTTCGCGAGCTTGACCCCGAACCCGGTCTGGGTGGCGACGCCGACGATGATGCCCACGCAGGCGCACGCCACGGCGACGGACACCGCGGTGACCGCGCCGTCGCGCAGGGCGTCGATGATGTCGCCGAGGCCCATGCGCGTGGTCTTCCGGATCATCGCGACGATCACGGTGACGAAGATCGTGGTGACCGCGGCGAAGAGGATGGTGAAGCCGCTGAAGAACAGCATGTAGAGCAGGTAGGCGAGCGGGATGAGCAGGTGGCCGCGCTCCTTGAGCACGTCCATGACGAGCGGCAGGTTCTCCCGCGAGATCCCCTTGAGGCCGAGCCGGGTGGCGCGCAGGTGCACCTGCATGATGATGCCGATGTAGTAGAGCAGCGCAGGGACGATCGCGACGAGCGCGATCGTGCGGTAGGGGATACCGAGCGTCTCGGCCATGATGAAGGCGGCCGCACCCATGATCGGGGGCAGGATCTGACCGCCGACCGAGGCGGAGGCCTCGACGCCGCCGGCGAAGTTCGGCTTGTACCCGATCTTCTTCATCAGCGGGATGGTGAAGGCGCCGGTGGTGACGACGTTGGCGATCGCCGAACCGTTGATCGAGCCGAGGAAGCCCGAGGCGATGACGGCGACCTTGGCGGGCCCGCCGCGCGTCTGGCCGGCCAGTGCGAGGGCGATGTCGTTGAAGAACTGCCCCATCCCCGACTTCTGCAGGAAGGCGCCGAACAGGATGAAGAGGAAGATGTAGGTCGAGGACACCCCGACGGCGGTGGAGTAGACGCCCTCGGTGGTGGTGAGCATGAAGTTGAGGATGGTGTCGAAGTCGTAGCCGCGGTGCCGGAACAGCCCGGGCATCGACCGCCCGTAGTAGTCGTAGACGATGAAGAGGACCGCGAGCGCCGGCAGGATCCAGCCGGTGAGCCGCCGGGCCCCTTCGAGGACGACGAACAGGAGCACTCCGCCCATGACCACGTCGATCATCTCGAAGCGCCCGCCGCGGGTGGCGATGGTCTCGTAGTTCGTCGCGAGGTAGATCGCCACCGACGCCGAGGCGGCGATGAGGATGTAGTCGAACCAGGGGATGGTGTCGCGCTTCTCCTTCTGGTACGGCCGGTAGATCGAGAAGGCGAGCACGAGGATCGCGGCGACGTGGATGCTGCGGTGGACCAGTGTGGGCGGCGTGCCGAGCAGCGCGGTCCACACGTGGTAGACCGACAGGGCGACCGCGACGATCGTCACCGGCCACTTGAGGAAGGTCGTCTCGACCTTGCGCGTGCGCGATTCGCGGTCGTACTTCTCCAGCGTCTCCTGGTCGACGACCTCGGCCTCGGCCAGGGGCTGCGGGGTGTGGCTCATGGGACTCTTCGCTTTCAGACGACTGCCAGCTCGGCGCGGCAGTGATGGGGGACGGCTTCGGGAGCGATGAGCAGGGCGCCGCCGACGACGATGCGGTGGTCGACGGCGCGGGAGTGGATCCAGCGCACTGCGTCGAAGGTGAGATCGAGACCGCACATCCGGGTCTGGTCCCCGGAGTAGCTGACCTCCGGCGCGCTCGACGGGGTCCCCGCGCCGGTGAGGCTCATCTCGGTGCAGTCGAGGACGAGTTCGCGCCCGGCCACCCGGTAGAACTCCGTCCACGGGGTGCCGTCGACGGAGTGGATCCAGGAGAACTCGACGATGTCGCCCTGGCCCGCCGGGATCCGGGCGAACTCCCGCCTGCCGGGCCGCTGCTCCCGCACCACGAGCGCGGCGACCGGGGTCGCCGAGGTCAGGAGCGGCAGTGCGAGTGCGGCGGCCAGCACCCCGCGGCGCGCGATCATCGCGATCGCGCCCCCGAGGTGCCGGCCGTCGTGCTCATGGGATCAGCTGCCGGCTTCGTCGTAGTAGCGCTGCGCACCCGGGTGGATGTCGGTGACGGTGACATCGGTCGCGTTCTCGAGCGTGATGTCCTTCGCCGCGTTGTGCGTGGCGTGCACCTGGTCGATGTTGTCGAAGATCGCCTTGGTGATGTCGTAGACCGCGTCCTCGCTGAGCTCGGGGCTGGCGAGCAGGAGGTTCGGGATGGTCAGGGTCTCCGCGGCCTCGGCGGTGTCGTAGACATCGGCGGGCACCTCGCCCTCCCCGAAGTAGTCGTAGTCGTTGAGCAGGGTCTCGCGCCCCTCACCGGTGATCGGCACGACCACGACGTCCTCGGTGGTCGACAGGTCGGTCACCGCGGAGTTCGGCAGACCGCTGGTGACGAACGCCGCCTGCACCTGCCCGTTCTTCATCTGGTCGATCGCCTCGGCGTAGGACAGGTAGTCGGCGGTGAAGTCGTCGTAGCTCATGCCGTAGGCGTCGACGACGGTGCGGGCGTTGAGCTCGACGCCGGAGTTGATATCGCCCACGGAGACGCGCTTGCCGGCCAGGTCCTCGACGGATTCGATCCCGCTGCCCTCGACGGTGATGAGCTGGAGGTACTGGTCGTAGAGGCTCGCGATCGCCGGCAGGGAGTCGACCGCGCCGTTCTCCTCGAACGGGCCCGCGCCCTCGAGCGCCTGGGTCGTGGCATCGGCCATCGCGAAGGCGACCTCTGCGCCGCCCTCGGTGAGCAGGGTGATGTTCTCCACCGAGGCGCCGGTCGCCTGCACCGAGGTGTCGGAGCCGAGCTGGTCGGCGAGCAGCTCGGACATGCCGGCCCCGACCTGGTAGTAGACGCCGGAGGATCCGCCGGTGGCGATGGTGATGAATTCGGTGCCGAGGTCGCCGCCGCCCTCGGCGGATCCGTCACCTCCGCCGCTGCCGCCGCTGCCGCCTCCGCAGGCGGAGAGGACGAGTGCGGCCGAGGCCAGTCCGGCGGTGAGAAGTGTGGTGCGAGTGCGCATGATGCGGTCCCCTGTCGACGTCGGTGTCAGTTGCGATCGGTGTCGGTTGCGAGCGGATTCGGTTGCGGCCGGGCCCCGGTGCGATCACTGGGATCGCGCCGGAATGTCCGGGTGCGTCGGTCACCACTCACCCTATGAAGTAATCCCCGTCACACCTCGCAGACCTCCCGACCCGTTACGGAAGCGTTACGGCAGCGCGGGCGATACAGGCGGTGCGGGTGAAGCGGGCGGCGCACGATCGGACGGCGGGGACAGCACAGTCGGCCGGACGAGATCACTGCGCACAGCCGTCCGTGTGACTGCACCGCAGTCCGTGTGACCCGTCTCACCATGAGGGACCATCGCGCCACTCCCCGCCGAACGTCTGTATGCTGGGCCCACGAAGTTCCGGGGACGGTGAGATTCCGTACCGGCGGTACAGTCCGCGAGCCGCTCGACCTGCAGCAGCAGGGAGATCCGGTTGACTCGGTGAGATTCCGAGACCGACAGTCAAAGTCTGGATGGGAGGAACTCGACGCGCACGGGTGTGCCGTCTCGACTTCGCAGTCGAACGCATCCCCTGCATTCATCGAACCGTTCGGTGACGATCCTCCCTCCTCCCGGTGCAGACCAGGAGGAGACAGTGGACGCAGACCGGACGGTTCCGTCGTTCCCGGAGACACAGGCGTTCCCGGAGGCCGGGGCATTCCCGGAGACACAGGCATTCCCTGAGACACGTGCGTTCCCCGGGACACGGGTGTTCCCCGGGACACGGTCACATGCAGGGACACGGGCATCACAGGAGGCGCGGGCGATGTCCGCCGCGCTCGAGGCGGCGGCCCGCGGGGAGCGCGGGGCCAACCCGCTCGTCGGCGCGGCGGTGCTCGCCGCGGACGGCACCGTGGTCACCGGCTGGCACCACGGCGCCGGCACGCCCCACGCCGAGGTCGACGCGGTGCAGCGCGCCCGCGCGGCCGGCATCGACCTCACGACCGCGACGATGGTCGTCACCCTCGAGCCCTGCAACCACACCGGGCGCAGCGGGCCGTGCTCTCAGTTCCTCCTCGACGCCGGGATCCGGCGCGTGGTCCACGCGATCGACGACCCCAACCCCCGTGCCTCCGGCGGTGCGGCCCATCTGCGCGCCCACGGGGTCGAGGTCGTCTCCGGCGTCCGGGCGGAGGAGGCCGAGCGGCTCAACGCCCGCTGGATCGCCGCCCAGCGCGCCGCGCGTCCCTATGTCACGCTCAAGCTCGCGCAGAGCCTCGACGGCCGGATCGCCGCCGCCGACGGCACGAGCCGGTGGATCACCTCGGCGGAGTCCCGCGCCCACGCCCACACCCTGCGCGCCCGGGTCGACGCGATCCTCGTGGGCACCGGCACCGCGCTCGCCGACGATCCGCGGCTCACCGCCCGCACCCGGGACGGGCGCCCCGCCGGGGCGCAGCCGCGCCCGGTGATCATAGGGTTCCGCGAGCTCGCCGCCGGATCCCACCTCGCCCGCGATCCGCGCACCCTGCACCTGCGCACCCGCGACCCGCTCACCGCCCTGCGCGCACTCGCCGGCGCCGGGGTCGGGCACGTGCTCGTCGAGGGCGGGGCGCACATCGCCGGCGCGTTCCTCGCCGCCGGACTCGTCGACGAGCTCCACCTCTACACCGCCCCAATCCTGCTCGGCGACGGCCTGCCCGCCCTCGCCGGGCTGGACGTGGGGACGCTGGCCGAGGCGCACCGCTTCGTTGCCGACCCCGCCGGGCCCGCCGTACCCGCGCGACTCGGACCCGACACCTTCCACCGCCTCGTCCCCGCCGTTGCGCACGACAGCGAGCAGAGCACCGGCGACGGGGGAGCACGCACCCCTGCCGTCATCGCGGGGAACGGGGATCCGCCCCTCTCCCCCGCGCCCACCCCTGCCGTCACCCACGACCCGCCCCGCCTTTCCGCGCCGGCCCTGTCGAATCACTGAAGGAGCCACCATGTTCACCGGAATCATCGAATCGCTCGGGACCGTCACCGCCGTCGACGTCCGCCCCGACGGCGGATTCGCCCGCATCACCATCGCCGCCGGGGAGATCGTCGCCGACCTCCCGCGGGGCGGATCGCTCGCAGTCAACGGGGTGTGCCTCACCGCGGTGCCGGGCACGGGCGCGGACCACGATCCCCACGGCACCCACGACCCCCACGGCACCCGGCCGGTCGGCACGGACCCCTCCGGCGTGTTCTCCGCCGAGGTCATCGGCGAGACCCTCGCGCGCACGAACCTCGGCTCGCTGCGCGTCGGCGACCGGGTCGACCTCGAGCGCTGCATACCCGCCGGGGGCCGCTTCGACGGGCATGTGGTGCAGGGTCACGTCGACGGCGTCGGCACCGTCAGCCGGTTCGACGACGAGGGCGGCTGGGTGCGGATGCGCGTCGACCTGCCCGCCGAGCTCGCGCCGTACACCGCGGAGAAGGGCTCGATCGCGCTCGACGGGGCGAGCCTGACGCTCACCGCGGTGAGCGCTCCGGGCGCCTCCCCCGCCTGGGTGGAGGTCGGTCTCATCCCCGCCACGCTCGAACACACGGTGTTCGGCTCCGCGGCCGTGGGCCGGACGGTCAACGTCGAGGTCGACGTGCTCGCGAAGTACGCGGCCCGACTCCTCTCATTCACCACCGGGGGTCACACCACCCCGGACCTCGCCCCGATCGGAGACCCGTCATGACCGCCCAGCTGCACGTCACGCACCCCGCAGCGCCCGCCCCGGACGGGCGGGCCCAGGACCAGGCGCACCCGGGGCAGCCACGGCACCGGCCGGCCCGCACCCTCGACACCATCGACGCCGCGATCGCCGAGGTCCGCGCCGGCCGGCCGATCATCGTCGTCGACGACGAGGACCGCGAGAACGAGGGCGACCTCATCATGGCCGCCGAGCTCGCGAACCCCGCATGGATGGGGTTCATCGTCCGGCACACCTCAGGCGTGATCTGCACCCCGATGACTGCGGCACGGGCGAGCGCCCTCGAGCTGCCGCCGATGACCGCGGTCAACGAGGATCCCAAGGGCACCGCCTACACCGTGTCCTGCGACGCGATCGAACACACGAGCACCGGCATCAGCGCCGCCGACCGCGCGCGGACCGTCCGCGTGCTCGCCGAGGCCCGGCCGCGCCCGCAGGCGCTCTCCCGACCCGGGCACATCTTCCCGCTCATCGCGAAGGACGGCGGGGTGCGCGAGCGACCCGGCCACACCGAGGCGGGCGTCGAACTCTCCCGGCTCGCCGGCCTGCAGCCGGTCTCCGTCATCGCCGAGCTCGTCCACGACGACGGCTCGATGATGCGTCTCGATGCGCTGCTCGCCTTCGGGCGGGAGCACGGGCTCGTCACCGTGTCGATCGAGGACCTCGTCGCCTGGCTCGAGGCGCACGACGACGGGGAGGCGGACGGCGGGAGCACGGCCGGTGCCGGTGCCTCGGCGTCCACCTCGACTGCCGGAGCACGGCCGGCCGCGCCGGCGCTGCCCACGCCGGTCCTGCCCACACCGGACCTGCCCGGAACATCCCTGCCCACAGCTCCAGTGCCGGGAACGAGTCTTCCCGAGGCGGCCCCGAGCGCACCCGTCGCGCTCCCCTCCGCCCATGGTCAGCTGCGGGCTCAGGCGTGGACGGTCGGCGGCGTCGAGCACCTCGTCATCAGCGGGGAGACGCCCGCCGGCACGGTTCCGCTCGTCCGCCTGCACTCGGAGTGCCTGACCGGAGACGTGTTCGGGTCGCACCGGTGCGACTGCGGCGAGCAGCTCCACGTCGCACTGCGACGGATCGCGGCCGAGGGCGGAACGCTCGTCTACCTGCGCGACCACGAGGGGCGCGGGATCGGGCTGGCGAACAAGCTCGCCGCCTATGCACTCCAGGAGCAGGGCATCGACACGGTCGATGCGAACCGGGAGCTCGGCTTCGCCGACGACGCCCGCAGCTACGCGGCCGCCGCTGCGATCCTCACCGCACTCGGTCTCGACCGGGTCCGGCTGCTGACGAACAATCCCGCGAAGATCGCCGCGCTCACGGCCCACGGCATCGCAGTCGAGGCGCGCGAGCCGATCGAGGTGCCCGTGCGCGTGGAGAACGCCCGCTACCTGGAGACCAAGCGGGTGCGCATGCACCACTCGCTCACCGCCGGCACAGATGGGACGGAGGCGGCGGGAGAGGCGGCAGGCGCGGCAGGCGCGGCGAGCACCGAACGCACAGGGCCATTCGACCAGGCAGAGCCATTCGACCAGGAAGTGCCATTCGACCAGGCAGTGCCATTCGACCAGGCAGTGCCGCCCGAACGAACAGAACACGGCGAGCAGACAGCACCCACCGAACAGACAGAACCCTTCGAACAGATGGAGAGGACCGACATGGACGAACAGAGGAGAGCCGGCTGATGGCACACCACGGAGCACCGGATCTGGCACCGAGCGCGGACAGCGGACTGAGCATGGCGATCGTCGCCTCGTCGTGGCACGACACGGTCATGGACGGACTCATCGCCGGCGCGCAGAGGGCGGCCGCGGAGGCCGGGATCGAGGCGAGGCTCGTGCGGGTGCCGGGCAGCTTCGAGCTCCCGGTCGTAACGCAGCGGCTCGCGGCGACGCACGTTGCGGTGGTGGCGCTCGGCGTCGTCATCCGCGGCGGCACCCCGCATTTCGACTACGTGTGCGCGGCTGCGACCGAGGGGCTGAATCGGGTCGCCCTCGACACGGGCACCCCCGTGGGCTTCGGGCTGCTCACCTGCGACACGGACGCACAGGCGCTCGACCGCGCGGGCCTGCCGGATTCGCGCGAGGACAAGGGCTACGAGGCCGCGACCGCCGCTCTCGCCACCGCCGAGCTCCTCCGCACCCTCTGACCTTGAGAGTGCAATCCTCGAAGGTTTCTGGGAAGAGATCCTCCAGAGATTGCACTCTCGAGCAGCCGCCGGTGGGCCCGGAGCCTCACGTCAGGTGGTCGAACTCCCCGGATACCCAGGCGATGTAGCGCTGTGCCGACTCCTCGACCGCGGCCTTCCCACCCGTGCGGAGCTGCTGGCCGAAATTGCCGTACATCCGGTCGAAGTCGAGGTCGGCCACGGCGTCGGCCATGCGCCGGACGACGGCGCCGGACAGCGGCAGGTAGTTGGGGAAGCTCCGCATGAAGGTCACCCATCCGCTGCGCACGACCGGGCTGATGGTGTCGCCACCGAGGAACACCCCGACGCCGTCCTCCGGCGAGCGCCACACCACGATCGAGCTGCCGGAGAAATGCCCGCCGATCTGCCGCACGAGCACGCCCGGGACCGGCTCGATCTGCCGGTCGTACTCGACGAGCGGACTCGCGCCGGCACCCGCCTCGGCCGGCCCCTCCGCCTCGGCGGTCTCCGCGTCACCCGGCGGGCCCGCACCCGCCCCGGCATCCGCGCCCGCCCGGGTGCGGCGCTGCACCCAGCCGGCGTCCGCGCGGGACACGAACACCGGGGCGTCGTCGAAGGCCGCACTCCACTCGAGCTGCATACCGTACATGTGCGGGTGGCTCGCGACGATCGCCGCCACCCCGCCGAGCTCGGCCACTGCGGCGACCGCCTCGGCGTCGAGGTAGGGCGGGACGTCGAACAGCAGGTTCCCCTGTTCCGTCCGGGCGAGGTAGCAGGTCTGGCCGATGCCCAGGCGCGGCTCCACGCGCAGCGCGTGCAGGCCGGGTTCGACCTCGCGGATCGTCACCGCGTGGCCGGCGGCTTCGAGCTCGGAGCGGCGCGCCCACTCCTGCCCCGAGCGCGGTACGAACTGGCGCTCGTCGGCGCAGACGGGACACACCTCGGGCACGGGCGCGGAGAACTCGACGCCGCAGGTGGCGCAGATCGTGACTTCGGCGGGCTGCCAGTTCGTCATGGTCCGAGTGTAGGCCCGGCCCCGGTTCCCGGTCATCGCCCGAGTGCCGAGTCCACTGCCCTGAGTGGCCTGCTGCGCTGAGCCGCCCACACCCCTGAGCCGCCCACTGCGCTGAACCGCCCACACCCCTGAGCCGCCACTGCACTGAGCCCAGCAACCCGCGCCCCTGCCACCTTGCCACCCCTGCCGCCCCGAGCGACCCCGCTACGCTGACCGTATGCGGACCCTGATCTTCGCACCGGTGACGTTCAATCTCGCCGAGACCACCCGGATGATCGTCATCGCCCGGGCGCTCGGCCCCGAGTGGCGCGCGATCTTCCAGGTCTACGAGGACCCGTACACGCACCTCATCCGCGACGCCGGGTTCGAGGTGCGCAGGCTCGCCCCCGTGCTGACACCGGATCAGCAGGCGCAGGCGCTCGCGCTCGACCAGGGCCGCTCGATCCGCCACCCGTTCAGCACCCGGCTGGTGCGCGCCCGCGTCACCGCCGAACGGCGCCTCATCCGGCAGACCGGGGCCGAGGCGGTCGTCATGGGCACGAACGTCACCTCGCTGATCTCCGCCCGGGCCGAGGCGGTGCCGCTGTTCTACGCCGTCCCCTTCGCGCTCACCCGCCCGCACGTCGAGCAGACGGCCCGGTTGGGACTCGTCCCCGCGAGCGGGCCGCTGCCGGGCGCCCTCGCTGCGGTGTCCGGTGCGGTGTCCGGTGCGCTCGATGCGGTGTCAGATGCGGTGTCCAGTGCGGTGCGCGGTGCACTCGATGCGGCGGGGTCGGCCGCCTTCCGGCTCGTCTACGACCGGCTGCCGATCGCGCCGCGCGCCTTCACCGCCGTCGCCCGGGAGGTCGGGGTCCCTCCCCTGCGCACCGGGGCCGCGCTGTTCGAGGGCGACATCAACCTCCTCACCGTCATGGGTTCCGAGCTCGCCGGGTACTCCCTGCCGGCCGGGTACCGCCGGGTAGGGCCGATCTTCGCCGAGCTGCCCGGTGAGGTGCCCCCAGTGGTCCGGGAGCTCGCCGCCGGCCCGCGCCCGCTCGTATATCTGGCGCTCGGCTCCTCGGGAGACCGCCGCACCGTGCTCGCCGCCGTCGCATCGCTCGCCCACCTCGACGTCGAGGTCGTCGCGCCCGTCCGGCACCTCCTCGAGCCCGGGGACGAGTCGGAGCTGCCGGAGCGCGTGCACCTGGTCGACCTGCTGCCGGCACACCGCCTGAGCGGGCTCGTCGACGCCGCGGTGATCCACGGCGGGCAGGGCACGGTGCAGACGGCGTGCGCCACCGGGGTGCCGTTCGTCGGGATGGGGATGCAGCCCGAGCAGTCGTGGAACATCGCGGTGTGCGCTCGGGAGGGCAATGCCATCGCGCTCCCCCGCCGGGCCGCCGGGACCCGCAGGCTCACCGAAGCGGTCCGCGCGCTGCTCACGGACCCGCGCTACCGGCAGGCGGCGGACCGGGTGCAGGCGGAGTTCGCGGCGGAGGACGGAGCGGCGGCTGCGGTGGCCGCGATCGAAGAGGTGCTCGGCGCCGCCGGGTGAGGAGTAGTCAGGCGAGGGGTCGTCAGTTGACGTCGCTCCCGAGGCGGGTGGCGCCGGGGTCGAGGTGGCCGGCGCCTCGGCGCCCTGTCCCACCTCGGCACCGTGTCCCACCTCGGGACCCGATCACACCTCGGCGGCGGGTCAGCGCACCGTCCAGCGCGGCTCGCGCTTCTCGAAGAACGCGCGGATCCCCTCTTCCCGGTCGGGGGACGCCCACAGGGTCTGCGAGGCGCGGTCGGTGAGCGGCCACAGCGGCTCCTCGGCGAGGTCGCGCGCCTCGATGAGCGCCCGGGTGGTCTCCGCGACGGCGACCGGGGAGTTCGCGGTGATGCGTCCGGCGAGCTCGAGCGCCCCGGCGAGCGCGTGCCCGGGCTCGGTCACCGTGTTGACGAGGCCGAGCTCGACGGCGCGCGGCGCGGAGATCGGGTCGCCGGTGAGGAGCATCTCGGTGGCGGCAGTGGCCGGCAGTTTTGCGGGGGTGCGGAAGAACGCCCCGCAGTTCGCCACCACGCCGCGCTTGACCTCGGGCAGACCGAAGCGGGCGTCGCGGGCGGCGACGACGAGATCGCAGGCCAGCACCATCTCGAACCCGCCGCCGAGGGCGAATCCCTCCACCGCGGCGATGACGGGCACGCTGCGCCGGCGCCGGACGAAGCCGTAGGAGCCGCCGTCCGGGGTCTTCGGCGAGGTGCCCTCGCTGAGGTCGGTGCCGGCGGAGAAGTACCCGCCCGCCCCGGTGAGGACGATGACGCGGACGGAGGCGGTCGCCTCGGCGATGGCGAAGGCCCGGTCGAGCGCATCGGCGAGCTCCTGGTTCACGGCGTTGCGCCGTTCGAGGCGGCGCAGCGTGAGCGTCATGATCCCGTCGTGGATCTCGACCTGCAGCGGGGCGTCGGAGGGGAACTCCGTGGTGGCAGCGCCCGAGGAGCCCGACGACGACACGTCAGTGGATGAGGCGCCGGTGGACGAGGTTCCTCGTGACGCGGCGTCGGCGGACGGGGAGCTCGATGCCGAAGTGCTCGATGGAGAGGAATTCGATCGAGAGGTGCTGGGGTCGGACACGGCAGACCTCCTTGTAGGCGTGAACGTCGTCAGTCTATCGGCACCGGTCATCAGGGCCTGGGCGTCTGCTGTCAGGTCTCGGGGACCGCGCCAGGTCGCACGCGCTGACATCGCAAACTCCGGCGAAAACGCTCTCAGGAACCGTCCGAAATCGAGGTCTCAGCGGGAGAGGATCCGGTCGAGGGCGAGGTTCGCATCGATCAGCGGACCGACGAACCGGGACGGCCCCCCGGTGTGGTCGAGGTGCGCGAACCGCTCGGGGTTCCAGTCGAGCTCCGGCTCCCGCCCGGTGGCGACCGTCTCGGACGCGATGAGCAGCGCGCGCAGATGGGTGTCGAGCGCGCTGTGCCCGTGCTCCGGCAGTGCGACGAGTCGACCCTGCGGTGCGAGCCGGACGATCTCCTCGGCCACGGGCCGGGGTGTGCGCAGGTCGCGGTCGCCGGACAGCACGACGACGGGGAAGTCGAAGCCCGGCAGCGCCGCCGGCAGGTCGTAGGGCTCGCCGACGTAGTCGGAGTACTGCGCCCGGATCGCCTCGAACTCGTGCGTCTGGTCGAAGATCCGGCCGTCGCCGGCGGCGAAGAAGCTCAGCTCGCGGAACGCGATCTCGCCGACGAGGTCGAACTCCATGAAGTAGGGCAGCCCGTCGCCCATGTCGCCGGAACCGGCCTTGTCGAGGAACGCGAGCGTGCGCTTCGCCCGGCCGAGCTTGACCTGGTTGAGGAAGCGGTCGAGAACCTGCGGCCCGGCGAACTCGAAGATGATCCGCACATCGCGGCCGAGCGTGAGCTCGTCGACGTCGCCGGAGGTCACGAGGTCGTGGACCTTCGCCGCGAGCAGCCGTGTCTCCCGCGACCCCGCGGTGCCGTGGAACAGCAGGTCGCGCGAGTACTCGCGGGCGACCTTCTCGTCCGTCGCGGCGAGCATCGGGGAGTCGAGGACGAGGCCCGCGACCCGTTCGGGGTGCTCGACGGCGAAGGCCTGGGCGAGGTAGGTGCCGTAGGACGAGCCCACGATGACCGCCCGCTCGATGTGCTCGGCGTCGAGCACCGCAGCGATGTCCGCAGCGGCGAGCGCGACGGACAGCGCCTCGCGGGGCAGGTCGTCTCCGTCGAGGTCGCGGCGGGAGAGCCCGACTCCGCGGTGCTCGATCATGATGACCTCGAGGCCGCGCGCCGCCGCCTGCTTCCGCACCTCACCGTAGGGCAGCGCCGAGGCGAGGCCGGGCCCGCCGGGGAGGATGACGAGGGGGACGGACGCCGTCCCCGAGGCCGGCGCCACCGGGTCCGGTGACCTCCGATAGGTGTCCGGGCCGGTGCGCACGTAGTGGAGCTCGAACTCGGGCCCGGTCGAGGAGGCGGCTGGCGCCTCGGCGGGTGGTGGGGAGGACAGCGGAGATCCCGCCGCCGAGCGCGGGTCGCGGGTGCCGATCGGGCGGCGGATCGAGCGGAGGCCGGGCGTGCGCAGCGCCTGTCGGCGCATGGTCGCTGATCTGTCCATCCGGCCAGTCTAGGAGGTCGACCTGGACGGTGTTCGAGTGCGGCATCGGTGCCCGGCGGCCTCAGTCGAGGAGGTCGACCTCGCCCACGGTGTCAGCGGCGAACCCGCGGAGCAGCCGGGCATAGCGGCGAGGGTGCTCGAAGTGGAAGCTGTGTCCGGAGTCGACCCGCTCGAATCGCACGTCGGGGATGAGGTCGCGCGCCTGCTCCGCGTCCTCGCCGCTCATCGCCGCCATGAGCACGCCGTCCTCGTCGCGGAACCAATTGCAGTGGATGAGGAGGGTGGGCGCGCTGATCGCGGCGAGAGTGAGCGCGTGGTCAAAGTGGTCGTGGAAGCTGCCGTCGAAGAAGGCCTGTCCGAACCGCGGGTCGTAGTCGCCCATCCCGCGGAAGTACTCGTTGAGCACCGGCGGCATGAGCGCCCAGCGCACGGGCTGCGCGGTGTCAGCGGCTCGCTGGGCGAGCGCCTGGGCGCGCATGCGCGGGCCGAGGTCGCCGAACATGTCGAGCATGGGGGTGTGCTCGGCGTAGTAGGCGACGAAATCCGCGGCGCGCGGGTCTGCTTCGGACGGGTCTGCCGCGGGCTGGTCTGCCGCGGACGGATCCGCCGCAGGCGGGCCGGGCAGGCCGGGCGGGCCCGAGCCCGGGGAGTGCTGCGCGAGGTAGGCGTGGGCGGTGGTCGCCAGGTCGACGTGGTTCGTGGTCTTCTCCGCGGCCGGCAGCACCGAGGAGAAGAACGGGGGGTCCTCGAGCACGAGCGCGGCGACCACCTCGGGCCGGGACGCGGCGAGCCAGGCGGCGATGAGCCCGCCCGAGGAGTGCCCGGAGACGATGGCCTGCTCGCCGACGACCCCGGCGATGAAGTCGGCGAACAGCTCCCCGAGCACCGCGCCGGAGTAGAGCTCGGGGTCGTGCTCGGACCCGCCGTGGCCGGGGATGTCGACGACGTAGACATGGAAGTCGCGGGAGATGGCTCGCGGGGCTGACAGGACCGCGGCCCGGTGGCAGGCTGGGTGGATGGATGAGCAGACGTTCCCCCGCCTCCGCTCCACCGTGCTCGATGCCGAGGACCACCGTGGACTCGCGGAGTTCTACCGCGCGCTCCTGGGGTGGCCGTACCGCCCGGGCGACGAGCCGGGCGGGAAGCACGACGGGGAGTTCCTCATCCTCGTCTCGCCCGACGGTCAGCGGCTCGCGTTCCAGCCGACCGAGCACCTGCCGCGCTCGACCTGGCCGAGCACCGAGGTGCACCAACAGCTCCACCTCGACTTCACCGTCGAGGACACCGCGCAGCTCGAGCGGCACCGCTCGCGGGCGCTCGAGCTCGGTGCCCGGCAGATCGAGGACGGCCGGGCCGACCCGGACGAGCCGATCGTGATCTTCACCGATCCCGCCGGCCACCCGTTCTGCATCTTCGTCGGCTAGGTCGTGATCATGGTGGTGCTCGCGATCGTGGTTGTCGTCGGGCTCGGTGTGGGTGTGGGAGTGGCTCTGCCGGCCGCCGCTCCCGGGGTCAACGTGCGGAGACATGCCGCCAGCATACCTGCATATCTTCGCAACTATGCGGGAACGTTAAGCTGAGGCCATGGATGTCCGATCGCAGGTGCAGGTGCCCGATGGTCCTCATGCCCGGCTGGCCAGCGAGTCGTTCCGGATTCTGGCCGATCCGACACGGGTGCGGATCATGTGGGTGCTTCTGCAGGAGGAGTGCAACGTCACGAGACTGGCCGAACTGATCGAGGCGTCGCCGACGGTGGTCAGCCAGCATCTGGCGAAGCTGCGGGCCGCGAACCTGGTGCAGACCCGACGGGCAGGAACGTTCGTCTACTACTCCGCCAGTGACGCGCACGTGCACCGGCTGCTGTCCGAGGTGCTGTCGTATGCCGAGCACCAGTCCGGGGCCGCTCACGGACGGGATCCCCACACTTACACCTCTTGAGCCTGTCGGATCGCAGCTGTCTACCTTCTACTCCCGTGAGGTCCGACCGAACAATGGCGGTGACAATCAGCCGATGACGGCCAGGAGGTCAGCGCAGGCCTGTTCGCAGCGGCGGCATGCTTCAGCGCAGACCCGGCAGTGCTCGTGCATGTCGGCGTGTTTCTCGCACTCGGCTGCGCATGCTGCGCATGCTGTCCGGCAGGATTCGAGGACGGCTTTAACGGTGGCGAGGTTTTGCCCGGTACGGCGGCTGAGGATGCTGCCCGTGGTTGCGCAGATATCGGCGCAGTCGAGGTTGAGACGGATGCAGTTGCGCAGGTCTGCGACCATGTCTTCGGCCAGACAGTCGTCGGCACAGGCGGTGCAGGTCTGGGCGCATTCGAAACAGGCGGCGATGCAGTCGGCCAGTTTTTGGACGTCGAGGTCAGTGGTGCCGTTGGGATGGGTTTCGATCATCGAGCTGATGTGCGTCATCGGAGTGCTCCTTCTTCTCCCAGTCGTCGGTACCGGAAAAATGCCCGGTCCATGTTCGACGCTAGTGATCCGCCGCGGGCGAGCACAGCCCCTGACGACCGATCTTCGCAGAATCTTCACAGTGGCGCGGACTCGTGCAGACGTGCGGGGCAGGGTCGCTTCGGCTGCCGACCTTATTCGTGGTTGCTGCTAGGGCTGGACCGGTGATCCTCCTGCTCGTTATCGGTGTTGCCTGACGATGTGAGTCCCTCCTGGGCCAAGCGGTCGGCGACATCGGAGATCGCGCCGGTCATGATGTTCAGCGCCTCCTCGTTGATGTTGCCGATGTCATCACCTGAGGTGTGGTAGTTGGGATCACGTGGCTGTCCTGCTGTTCCGCCGAAGAGGGCGGCGTCTCTGCGGGATTTGCTCTCGCTGCTTCCGGTGAACAGCCCGCCCACTGCAACATCTGCCTCGGTGAACGCCACTTGATCGGAAGCGAAGTTCCAGTGGGTAGTCGACCAGCGCTGCTCCCGCGCGTCGAAGTAGTCGGTGAGAATGTCCATGACCGCCACCGACCCATCAGGGACGGCGGTCCCGGGATCTGACTCCCGTGCGTCATAGACTCCGATGACGTAGTTGGGCGAGGCGATCATGTCGATGTTGATGTAGGCGGTGATGCGGTCGAGTTCATCAGGATCGTGGGCGGTCAGGCTGTCCACGTAGTGGCGGGAACCGGGCGTCCTGCGGATTTCCTCGGCGCCCCACCAGGCGAAGCGCACCTTATTGGTGATCCCATCCTGGTTGCTGAGTTGTGTAGCGGCCTCCAGCAGTGCCGCGACGCCGGAGGCGTTGTCATTGATCGCTGGGCTGTCCGGAACCCCGTCGAGGTGGGCTCCGAGCATGATCACGTTGTCGTCGTCGCCGCCGGCCGTCTCCGCGATGATGTTGAAGGACTCGATCTCTTCACCACGGTGTTCGAAGGTGAAGTACTGGCGCCTGCTCTGATATCCAGCGCTGGCCAACTGTTGTTCGACGTACTGGGCGGCGGCCTCGTACCCGGGAGTGCCGGCAGCACGGTCGCCGTGTTCATCGGCGAGGGTCTGGAACTGCTGCAGATGCGCGTCGACGGGACTGACCGGGGCCTGGGATCCGGTGTCGCTCGAGCGTTGCGCGGAGTCGTCTGATCGTTGCCCGATCATTCCGATGGCGACAGCGACGGCCACTATGAACCGCCCCGGGTTCTCTGCCGCTACTTTGCGGGTTCGGGCTCTCGGTTGAGGGCCTCGTAGTGGAGCGTCTCGAACTCTATCGGGGTGAGCA
>NZ_JBFAMF010000014.1:0-68576 GCF_040656435.1 Brevibacterium sp. NPDC049920 | reverse complement strand
CCCCGGAAGCGTTGAGCATCTTGACGAGCTCCGCGTACCCGGGATAGCCGAGCGAGCCGACGTGGTCGATGAAGATCCGCACCGGATCTCGAGCACGAACGGCAGGTCGACGGCGTTCCGGCCGGAACAGGAGCGCCGGACGCGGTGCCGGAGCGGACGGGCGGGCCCCGGGAGCGGGCGGGGACGTAGGATGAGAGGATCACGGCGCGCTCCCAGCAGGGACCCGGCGCCGCATCTGCGAGAGAACGACGGCCTGTGGAATCCTTCATCATCTTCCCCTTCGACGCGCGGTGGCCCACGTGGGTCCTCGTGACGCTCGTCGCGATCGATGCGGTCATCCGGATCGTCGCGCTCGGCTGGGTGCCCTACCGCCGCAAGCCCTCGGTGGCGCTCGGCTGGCTGCTCGCGATCTTCTTCATCCCCTACGTCGGCATCCTCGCGTTCCTCATGTTCGGCTCCGCGAAGCTGCCGCACAGCCGCCGTGCCCAGCAGCGCGAGGTCAACGAGCTCATCCGCAGCCGCACCGACGAGGAGGCGATCCTCGGCCGGGAGGACCACCTGAGCGAGGCGCTCGTCACCTCCGCGCAGCTCAACTACCGGCTCGGTGCCCTGCCGATGACCCACGGCAACGACTTCACCCTCGAGCCGGACAACCACCAGTGCATGCTCGACATGGCCGCCGAGGTGGACCGGGCCACCGACTACGTCCACTTCGAGTTCTACATCGTCGCCATCGACGAGGCGACCCGCCCCCTCCTCGACGCGCTGCTCGCCGCCCACGCCCGCGGGGTCAAGGTGCGGATCCTCATCGACCACGTCGGCTCGCTCGGCTATCCCGGGTACGCGGAGCTCGTCAAGATGCTCAACGCTTCCGGGGTGAGCTGGCGCCGGTGCCTGCCGGTCCGCCCGTGGAAGCTCGAGTACCAGCGGCCCGACCTCCGCAACCACCGCAAGATCCTCGTCGTCGACGGCACCGTGGCCTACACCGGCTCGCAGAACGTCATCCACCGCACGTACAACAAGCGCAAGAACCTCAAGAAGGGCTTCGAGTGGAAGGACCTGTCGGTGCGGTGCACCGGCCCGGTCGTCGCCGAGCTCAACGCGGTGTTCGCCTCCGACTGGTACTCCGAGACCGGAGTCATGCTCACCGAGGAGTTCGACTCCGAGGTCGAATCGCCCTACGACGGCGGGATCATGGCGCAGGTGGTACCGAGCGGACCGGGGTTCGAGCTCGAGAACAACCTCCGCCTGTTCAACCACCTGATCTACAACGCCAACCACACCGTGGTGGTGTGCTCGCCGTACTTCGTCCCGGACGAGTCGCTCATGCACGCGCTCGTCACCGAATCGCTGTCCGGCGTGGACGTGCGGCTCTACGTCGGCGCGACGAGCGACCACGCGATCGCGCAGAAGGCCCAGGAGTCGTACTACGACGAGCTCGTCGACGCCGGGGTGCGGATCTTCCAGTACCACGCACCCACGGTGCTCCACTCGAAGTTCCTCCTCATCGACGACGAGGTCACGCTCATCGGCTCCTCGAACATGGACGAGCGGTCCTTCGCGATGAACATGGAGGTCACCCTGTTCATCGTCGATGAGGACTTCACCGACCGGATGTACCGCCTCGAGGTCGACGACTATCGTGCGAACTCCGTGGAACTCGACGTGGAGGCCTGGCGTCAGCGCTCGCTCGGCCGGAAGTACCTCGAGAGCCTGTGCCGGCTCACGAGCTCCCTGCTCTAGCACCGTCGGTCTGCCGAGAACGCACGAGGCCCCGCACACCTTCTGGTGCACGGGGCCTCGTGTTGCTCGCCGAGCAGTGCGGAGAGCGCTGGGCGCTCAGCGGGCTCAGAGCGCTGCGCAGCGTCAGATGCGCGGGTCTCTCAGTTCGAGGCGCCGGTGGTCGGACCCTCGGCCTCGAGCGGGGTCGAGGGGTCCGAGATCGAGTCGTCGAGGATGACGGCGTCGGACGAGGTGCCCGCGGTCTTGCCGGAGGCGCTCGCCTTGCCGGCGCCGCCGGACGTGCCGGTGGCCTTCGACGAGGGCTCGGTGACGGATCCGCCCGCGGCGGCCTTCGACCCGGCCTCGACGCCGGTGTCCTGCTGGGCCTGCGCGGACGGGTCGGCGACGCTGCCGGCGGCCGGCGTGGCGGCGGCGGCCTTCGCCTCGGCGTCCTTCTTCGCGTCGAGGTCGTCTGCGCCGGCAGCGGCGCTCTTCTCCGCCTTCTTCTGCTCGCGGTTGGTCTTGACGTCGTCGACCTTGTGCTGCACCGCACCGACGGCGGATCCGGCGGCGGACTGCACCTTGCCGGCCACCTCGGGAGCCTTCTCCTTGACGCGGTCGGCGACGATCGGCGCCTGCTCCTTGACGGTGTCGGTCGCCTTGGTCACCGAGTCCTGGACGCGGGGGTCCTGCCACCACTCCTCGACCTGGGCCTTGAGCTTCTCGTAGCTCTGGCGGCCGGCGCGCGAACCGAGCACGAACCCGACTCCGACGCCGGCGAGAAGAATGAGTCGCTTCTTCATGGTCCCTCCCTGGGGTCAGCGCCCTGATCGGCGCATGGTTATCACGGCAAGCATCCTTGCTCCGCGCGATCGTGCGCGAGAGCGCCTGCCGGTTCGGTGCCAGTCTATACCGGCAGGGAGTTCTCGTCCCCGTCGGTGGCTCCGCGGGATTCCCGCAGTGCCCGGCCCTTGCGCTGGAAGCGGGCCTGCACCTGGGCGTCGTCGATGATCTTCTTCGTCGACCGCGGCGGGAGCTGGATGGTGTCCTCGGCGAGGACCCCGGCCTGGAGCTGCCGGGCGCGCTCGATCTCCGAGTCGAACTCCGCGCCGAACAGCAGCGCCATGTTCGTCAGCCACAGCCAGAACAGGAAGATCAGCACCCCGGCGAACGCCCCGTAGGTCGAGTCGAAGCCGCCGAGCACCACGGCGTAGAGGTAGAGGCCGGCGGTGAGGACCGCCCAGGCGAACAGTGCGACGAGCGCGCCGATCGTCGAGAGCACGAACTTCGCGCGGCGCACGTTGCTCGTCCCGGCATAGAGGAGGGTGATGAGGAGGAGGGTGAGGATCGCGGCGAGCGGGAACCGGCCCCACGCCCAGATCGTGGTGAGGGTCTCGTCGAGGCCGAACGGGGCGACGATCGTGGACGAGCCGAGCAGGCACAGGAGGATCGCGACGACGAGCGTGATCGCGACGATCGTCACGAGGTAGGTCTGGAGGAACCGGACCCAGCTCGAACGGCCCTCGGCCATCCCGTAGACGTCGTTGATCGCGGCGCCGAAGGCGCGCACGAACTTGCTCGCCGACCACAGCGAGGCGAGGATGCCGAGCCCGAACGCGGCCCCGCCGCCGGGGGACTCCGCGAGGTCGAGGAGCGGCTGCTCGAGCTGCTGGAGGCTGCCCTCGCCGGACACCTGGGACAGCCAGTCCATCACCGCGGTCACCGTCTGCTGGCCCTGGCCGAACACGTTGAGGATCGAGAGCACGGCGACGATCGCCGGGAGCAGCGCGAGCATGAAGTAGAAGGAGAGCGTGGCGGCGGTGTTCTGCCGCCGGTTGTGCTTGAACTGGTGGACCGTGCGGGCCCACGCGTACTTCCACGAGGCCTTGGTCAGGGTGTGCGGCGATGACTCGGCGGTGCTGCCGGTGTGCCGCCGGGCGGCCTCGGCGCGCTGGTGCCCGGACGCGCTGCGGTCCGGCCGTGTGCTGCCGGCGGCGTCCGGACGGGGGTCCTGGCGGGGGTCCTGCTTCGACTGGGTGCTCACAGGGAAAGTCTAGGCGACTTCACCGGATCGGATCACCGTCCGGCCCCGGATCCGCGCTCTAGGATGGGACAGGTTCCGACAAGGCACGTTCCTCACGAAGGGTGGTCCCTCCCCGTGCGCATCCCCCGCATCCTCGCACTCGTCCTCGCCGGCGGAAAGGGCAGTCGGCTCGAGAGCCTGACGCAGGAGCAGCCCAAGCCCACGCTGCCGATCGGCGGCACCTACACGCTCATCGACATCGCGCTGAGCAACCTCGCGCACTCCCACATCCGGGACGTCTGGATGGTCGAGCAGTTCCAGCCGCACAAGCTCAACCTCTACATCGACAACGGGCGGCCGTGGGACCTCGACCGGACGCACGGCGGGCTCGTCGTCACCCCGCCGTTCGAGGGCGGCGAGGGGGAGGGCTTCGCGCAGGGCAACGCGGACTCCCTTGCCCGCCAGCTCGACGCGATGAAGGAGTTCGCGCCCGAGCACGTGCTCGTCCTCAGCGCCGACCACCTCTACAACCTCAACTTCCTCGACGTCTACGACACCCACCTGCAGCACGGGGCGGACCTCACCATGGTCACGACCCACCAGGACGGGGACGTGTCGCGCTACGGAGTGGTGGAGATCGGGCCGGAGCGCCGGATCACGAGCTTCGAGTACAAGCCGGAGGGCGCGGCGGACGCCTACGTCACCACGGAGATCTTCCTCTACCGGGCAGAGGCCCTGTTCGAGGCGCTCGAGGAGCTGCTCGAGAAGAACGGGCAGCTCTCCGACTACGGCGACGAGCTCATCCCGCACTTCCTCGCCGAGCGCACCGTGGTGTCCCACGACCTCGGCGGCTACTGGATGGACCTCGGCACGCTCCAGTCGTACTGGACGACGAACCTCCAGCTCATCGACGGCGAGGCGATCGACCTCCACCGCCCGGACTGGCCGCTGTGGTCCGCCCAGCCGCAGCGCCTCCCGGCGTTCCTCGGCGGGTCCGCGCAGGTGCACCGGGCCTTCATCAGCGCCGGGGCCGAGGTGCACGGCACCGTGGTCCACTCCGTCGTCGGCATCGACTGCCGGATCGAGGAGGGCGCCGAGGTGCGCGATTCGCTGCTCCTCGACGGCGTCGTGGTGGAGGCGGGGGTGCGGCTGCGCAACTGCATCGTCGCCCCCGGCGCACGCGTCACCGCCGGCCCGGACCGCGGCGGCGAGGGTGTGGTCACTCTCATCGGCCACGACGGCACGATCGACAAGCGCGTCCCCTTCGACGACGCCGCCCCGCTGCCGACGCTGAGCTGACGGGCTGACGGACAGACGTGGCCCGGCGCCGGGCTGGGCGCCGGGCCGATGCGGGTCCGACGCCATGGCGATCCGGCCGGGTGCCGAGACAGCGAAATCCCGCGGTTCCGTTCTCAGGAACCGCGGGATATCGCGTTCTGGTTGAGCCTCAGGGGTCGGGGCTCAGCCGGGGTGGATCACTTGCGGGCGTTGACCGCCTCGGTCGCCTGCGGGAGAACCTGGAACAGGTCGCCCACGACGCCGTAGTCGGCGAGCTCGAAGATCGGCGCCTCGTCGTCCTTGTTGATGGCGACGATGTTCTTCGAGGTCTGCATGCCGGCGCGGTGCTGGATCGCACCGGAGATGCCGGCCGCCACGTAGAGCTGCGGCGACACGGTCTTTCCGGTCTGCCCGACCTGGTTGGCGTGCGGGTACCAGCCGGCATCCACCGCGGCGCGGGACGCACCCACAGCGGCGCCGAGCGCATCGGCGAGCGCCTCGACCTGCGAGAAGTCGCCGGCGGTGCCGCGGCCGCCCGAGACCACGATCGCGGCCTCGTTGAGCTGCGGACGACCGGACTGCGGCTTCTCCTCGACGGAGACGACGCGGGCGGTCTTCGAGGCATCGCTCGGGGCGAAGTCGACGGTCTCGACCGCACCGGCACCGGCGGCGGCCTCCGGGGAGACCGAGTTCGGCTTGACGGCGACGATCGGAGTGCCCTTGGTGACACGTCCGGCGACGGTGTAGGAACCGGCGAACACCGACTGCGTGGCGACGAAGCCCTCGGCGATGTCGCTGGCATCGGTGATGATGCCGGAACCGGTGCGGACGGCCGCGCGGGCGGCGATCTCACGACCGTCGGCGGTGGCGGGCACGAGCACGCCGGCGGGCTGCCGGGTCTCGATGAGGTTCGCCAGGAGCTCGGCCTGCGGAGCCACGAGGAACTCCGAGTAGGCCGGATCCGAGGCGACGAGCACCTTCTCGGCGCCGTACTCGCCGAGGGTCGAGGCAGCTGCCTCGCCCTGGGCGGCGTCGCCGACGAACACGGCGGTGGGCTCGCCCAGGCGCTTGGCGAAGGTGAGCATCTCCAGGGTGGACTTGCGGACGTCGCCGTCCACGTGGTCTACGAGAACAAGAACTTCAGACATGGTGTGTGATCAATCCTTCAGTCAGGAGGAGTCTGTGCGATTCGGGTGCGGACCGGCGGATCAGACGAGCTTCTTCGACGCCAGCCACTCGACGAGCTGGTTGCCGCCCTCGCCCTCGTCGGTGACGATCTCACCGGCGGTGCGCGGCGGACGCTCGGTCAGCTCGACGACCTCGGTGGTGGCACCGGCGGCGCCGACCTCTCCGGCGTCGACGCCGAGCTCGGACAGCTCGTACTCCTCGAGCGGCTTCTTCTTCGCGGCCATGATGCCCTTGAAGGAGGGGTAGCGCGGCTCGTTGATCTGGTCGGTGACCGACACGAGGGCCGGGAGAGTGACCTCGATGTGCTGCGAGGCGGCATCGCCGTCGCGGCGGATCTTGGCGGTTCCGCCGGAGACCTCCAGGACGGAGGCCTGGGTCGCGGCGGGGCGGCCGAGCAGCTCGGCGACCTGCACCGGCACGACCGACATCTGGCCGTCGGTGGAGGCGAGGCCGGTGATGACGAGATCGACCGGGCCCTCCTCCTCCTCGACCTTCTTCACGGCAGCGGCGAGCACCTTCGCGGTGCCGAGGGCGCAGGAGGCCTCGAGCGCGTCGTCGACGACGTGGACGCCGGAGTCGGCGCCCATCTGCAGGGCCTTGCGCACGGCATCGACCGCGTCGTCGGGACCGACGGTGACGGCGATGACCTCGGCGTCGTCACCGTCCTCGGCGATCCTGAGGGCGGCCTCGACCGCGTACTCGTCGAGCTCCGAGAGGAGGCCGTCGACGGAGCGGTCGACGGTGTTGTCCGACTCGAACGAGCGGTCACCGGCGGCGTCCGGGACGTACTTGACAAAAGTGACAATCCGCATGGGGAGATTCATCCTTCCTGAAGAACCTGGTACCCGTTCGAACGCGAAGACGTGCACCTTCGAAAGGGATAGCTCTCTAACGTTATCAACTGGCGATGATGCCTTCATCATGGAGTCTGCCGATCTCAGCAGATCCCAAGCCGAGGCGTTCGGTGAGGACCGCCTCGGTCGCGGATCCGAAGACCGTCGGGGAATCCTCGGCGAGGTACTCCCCGTTGACCCGGATGGGCGAGGCGCCCACGAGCATGGTGCCGAGCGCCTCGGATTCCAGGGTGCGCAGCACGCCGGCTCCCGCCGGGACGTCCTGCGCGGCGGCGAGGGTGTCCTGCGCCACTTCACCGAGCGAGGCATACGGCGCCCAGAGCACTCCCGACCCCTCGAGGTCGGCGGTGATCTGTGCGGCCGTGCGCGCGGCGAACCACGGCTTGAGCAGTGCCTCGAGGGTCTCCCGGTACGTGTACCGGTTGGTCTCGAGGGCGAAGTCGGTGCCGAGGGCGGTCTCCAAGGCGCTGACCACCTCGGTCAGCCCGGTGACCTTGACGAGGTTGCCCCACTGGCGCTTGGTGATCGCGGTGATCATGACGTAGCGCCCGTCGGAGGTCGCGAAGTCCGAGCCGAATGATCCGAAGATGTGGTTGCCGTGCTTGGCGCGCTCACCGGCCGGCTGCAAGGTCTCGGTGTACCACCCGAGATTGGCGACCGCGGCCAGCGCGATGTCCTTGAGCGCGATCTCCTCGTAGAGGCCCTCGCCGGTGGACCGGCGGTGGAGAAGCCCGGTGAGCACGGCGGTCGCGGCGGCCTGACCGCACAGCAGGTCCCAGGCCGGGAGCGCGTGGTTGGCTGGGCCGTCGACCTCGGCGGAGCCGGTGATGAGCGGGATGCCGGCCTCGGCGTTGACGGTGTAGTCGACCCCCGGCCCGCCGTCGGCCGAACCCTGCACCTTGACGTGGATGAGGTCCGCCCGCTTGCCGCGGAGCACCTCATCGGACAGGAACGGGCGGCCGACGTTGTTCTCGACGAAGATTCCGGCGTCCTCGCCCGGAGAGGTGATGAGCGCCTGCGCGAGCTCCTGGCCGGCCTCGCTGCGCAGATCTATCGCGACCGAGCGCTTGCTCCGGTTGAGGGTGCCCCAGTAGATCGACCGGCCCTCCGGCGTGATCGGCCAGCGGTCGATGTCCGGGCCGCCCTTGATCGGGTCGATCTTGATGACCTCGGCCCCGAGCTGGGCGAGGCCCAGGCAGGAGGACGGTCCGGCGACGAAGGAGTCGTTCTCGAAGACGGTGATCCCGGCGAGCGGCTTGAGCGCCATCAGGCCTCGACCCGCTCGAACACGGCCGCGAGCCCCTGGCCGCCGCCGATGCACATGGTCTCGAGCCCGTAGCGGGCGCCGCGGCGGTCCATCTCGCGCACGAGGGTGGTGAGGATGCGCACGCCGGTGCAGCCCACCGGGTGACCCAGCGAGATCCCCGAGCCGTTGACGTTGGTGCGCTCGAAGTCGGCCTTGCCGAAGTCCCACTCGCGGGTGCAGGCGAGCGCCTGTGCGGCGAAGGCCTCGTTGAGCTCGATGAGGTCGATGTCCTTCATCGTCAGGCCGGCGCGGCCGAGCGCCTTCTCCACGGCCGGCACGGGGCCGATCCCCATCCGGTTCGGCTCGACCCCGGCCACGCCCCAGCTGACGAACCGGGCGAGCGGCTTGAGGCCGAGCGCCTCGGCCTTGGAGCGGGTGGTGACGATGGTCGCGGCGGCGCCGTCGTTCTGACCCGAGGCGTTGCCGGCGGTGACGGTCGCCTCGGAGTCCTGCTTGCCCATGATCGGCTTGAGCTTGGACAGCGACTCGAGGTTCGCCCCCGGGCGGATGTGCTCGTCGAGGGTGATCTGCTGCTCGGGCGTCTTGCGGGTGGCCGGGATGGTGATCGGCACGATCTCCTCGGCGAAGGTCCCGTTGTCGGTCGCGGCCGCGGCGCGGCGGTGCGACTCGACGGCGAGCTCGTCCTGCTCCTGGCGGGAGATCCCGTACTCGCGGCGCAGGTTCTCCGCGGTCTCGATCATGCCGCCGGGCACCGGGTAGTGGGTGCCGCCGGCGGTGAGGCGCCCGCGCACCAGGCTGTCCTTGAGCTCGATGTTGCCGCCGCGCACGCCCCAGCGGATGTTCTCGTTGAAGAACGCGGCGCGGCTCATGGTCTCCGCGCCGCCGGAGATGACGACCTCGGCGCCGCCGGTGGCGATCGCGGACACGCCGTCGATGACGGCCTGCAGGGCCGAGCCGCAGCGGCGGTCGACCTGGCGGCCGGGAACGGTGGTGGGCAGGCCGGCGTTGAGCGCGACGACGCGGCCGAGCGCCGGGGCCTCCATCTGCGGGTAGCACTGCCCGAAGATCACGTCGTCGATGACGTCCGGGGCGATGCCGGTGCGCTCGATGAGGGCCTTGACGACCTGGGTGCCGAGCTCCTCGGGAGCGATGTCCTTGAACTGGCCGCCGTAGGCGCCGACGGGGGAGCGCAGGGGTTCGCAGATGACGATGTCTTCAGACATGGGTGCCCTCCTGGAGGCGATGGGTGACGGGAGTCGTGACCGTATGGGTCCACTGTGTCACGGGTCATCTATACCTGTCCAGGGGGTATTCACGTTGGATTAATACTTTTTCGACAGGTAATCGGGCCCCGGGGTGGGCCCCCGGCAGGGCCTTCGGGTGGGCTCCGGTGTGCGGGCGAGGTGTCCGGTGTGCGGGCAGGGCGTTCGCGGGGAGGGGTTCAGGTGCCTTCCTCTCCACGTGCCTCCGCGGAGCCGTTCATGCGTCCTCGACGAGTGCCCGGTAGTGCGGGCACATGCCGGGGACGTAGTCGGGTTCGAAGTCGATCTCCGCGGGGTCCTCGGCGTCGGTGATCACCGCGGCGAGCCGGTCGAGGTAGAACTCCCAGCCCGGGCCGCTGAATTCCGCGGTCGCGGGATCGTCGAGGTGGTGCAGGAGGGTGACGCGACTTCCGTCGGGTGCTGCCGAGACCTCGGCGGAGAGGCGCCACGGCTGCCCGGCCCCGGCGTCGACGGTCACACCGAGCCGGTGCGGGGGCTCG
This sequence comes from Brevibacterium sp. NPDC049920, assembly GCF_040656435.1. Classification (NCBI taxonomy): domain Bacteria; kingdom Bacillati; phylum Actinomycetota; class Actinomycetes; order Micrococcales; family Brevibacteriaceae; genus Brevibacterium; species Brevibacterium sp. NPDC049920. The sequence continues at coordinate 58,482 of NZ_JBFAMF010000014.1, read as the reverse complement.
CAGGCGGTGATGCGCGCGGTCTGCTCCGGGGCACCGTCCTCCGCGTTGAGTCGGATGGCGATCGTGCCGGAGGCCGGGTCCCCGGACCACGGGCCGATCCAGGCCGCGGTGCGGCTCGACTCGGTGAGCGCGGCCCAGAGATCGGCGGGTTCGACGGCGAACTCGCGGCTGATCTCGAGCGTGAGCGGGTGGTGCGCGGACAGGCGTCCGGTCGGTGTCCGTCCGGTGGGTGTCGCGGTCATGGCTCTCCTCGGCGGGCGGGTCGCGGGGGCGGTGCGGTGGTGCGCTGCGGTGGGGTGGTACTGCAGTGCTGCTGGGCTGGGGTGCTGCGGTGCTGGGGTGCTGCGGTGCGCCGTGATGCGGTGCTGCGCTGCACGGCCCCGGGATCCCATCGTACGGCGGCGGTCCGGCCGGGACCAGGGTCGCCGAGCGGGACCACGGTCGCCGGCTGGGTTCCCGGGTCGTTCCAGTGCGGATACCGGCGGGTAAGCGCACTGAAGTGGCTGCGGAGATACAGGACCGCACTGGAGTGGCTGGGGTGATGCTGGACCGCACTGGATTGGCTGGGCGAGGCCGGCACCGCACTGAAATGACTGCGGAGGGCTCCTGGGGATGACCTCGGTCTCGCCCACCCGCCGCGGGTGCCGTCGAGCTGTCACTTCTGCGCGACCCCGGCATCGACCTGCCATCTGTGCTCGAGGATCCATGGGTGCTTCGAGCGGGAGCGACAGCTCGACGGGAGGATCGAACAGAAGTGGCAGGTCGATGCGAGAGCAGGTGCTGCGGACCCTCAGCCCATGGACCCGCCCCCTCAGCCCACGGTGGGGAGGGCGAGTTCGGCGGCGGCAAGCACCTCGCGCAGGGCGGGGTTGTCGTCGTCCTCGCGGTGGGCGAGGTAGACCTTGATCGGGTCGTGGTCGACGGTGAGCGGGATCGTCACCATGTTCGGGTCGTTGAAGCTCGCGACCACCGAATCGTAGGTGATGGTGATGCCCATCCCCGCGGACACGAGCGCGATGACGATCCACGAGTCCGGGGCCTCCTGGATGACGTTCGGGGTGAAGCCGGCCCGGAAGCACCAGTGGTCGATGAGGTCGCGCATGTTCGCCCCGGACTCCGCCGGCAGCAGGATGAGATCCTCGTCGGCGAGCTCGGCGATGTCCATCGAGGAGCGGCCGACGAAGCGGTGCTCGGTGTGCACGGCGACCACGGGGCGCTCCATCATCACCGGCCGGCCGGAGATCCGCGGCGGCTTGGCCTGCCAGCGGACGAGCGCGAGATCGAGCGAGCCGTCGATGACGCGGGTGAGCGCCTCGTTGGCGAAGGTCGTCGATTCGAGGTCGAGGGTGATCCCGGGTTTGCGCTGCCGGGAGGCGTAGGCGAGCTTGGCGACGAGCTTGTTCGAGGAGGCGCCGGCGAACCCGAAGCGCACATGGCCGATGTCCCCGAGGGTGGCGAGCTTGATCGATTCGCGCGCGGTGCGGGTGCTGTCGAGCACGGCGCGGGCGGGCTCGACGAGCGCGGCGCCGGCCGGGGACAGGCTCACCGAGCGGGTGGTGCGGCGGAACAGGTCGGTGCCGAGCTCGCGCTCGAGCTGCCGGATGGTGCGGCTCAGCGGCGGCTGCGCCATGCCGAGCTTGTCTGCGGCGCGACCGAAGTGGAGCTCCTCGGCGACGGCGAGGAACGCGCGGATCTGGTGTATTTCCATGCCCACATTATTGCACGTCGCGTAAAGAATGGGGGTGGTATTCGTGCGCCAGATGACTTAATGTGGAACGAGCCGCTCCTCGCACCGCGCTCGTCCACTGCCAGTATCGCGGATCCACCAGTGAAAGCGAACATGAACACAGACAAAGTCGTCGACCTCGCCGAGGCGATCGCCGCGCACGTCCACTCCGGTGACACCGTCGCGCTCGAGGGTTTCTCCCACCTCATCCCGTTCGCCGCCGGCCACGAGATCATCCGCCAGGGCATCACCGACCTGACGTTCTGCCGCATGACCCCGGACCTCATCTGCGACATGATGCTCGCCGCGGGCTGCGTGTCGAAGCTCGTGTGCTCCTTCTTCGCCTCCGGATCCGCCGGCAGCCTCTACGAGGTGCGCCGCCGCCTCGAGCACCACGACCCGGAGCCGCTCGAGGTCGAGGAGTACAGCCACCACGCGATGGTGCTGCGCTACCATGCCGGCGCGGCCCGCCTGCCCTTCATGCCGATCCGCTCCTTCGCCGGCTCCGACATCCCGTCGATCAACCCGAACATCAAGCTCGTCGCCGACCCCTACACCGGGGGCACCACCTACGTCGTGCCCCCGCTCAACCCCGACGTCACGATCATCCACGCGCAGCGTGCCGACACGAGGGGCAACGCCCAGATCTGGGGCATCACCGGGGTCCAGCAGGAGGCCGTCTACGCCGCGGAGCGGGCGATCGTCGTCGTCGAGGAGATCGTCGCGCCCGAGGTCATCCGCGCCGACCCCAACCGCACCCTGATCCCGGCCCACGCGGTCGACGCCGTATGCGTCGTCCCGCAGGGAGCGCACCCGTCCTACGTGCAGGGATCCTACGACCGCGACTGCGCCTTCTACCGCGAGTGGACACCGATCAGCAAGGATCCGCAGCGTCTGCAGGAATGGCTCGACGACCACGTGCGGAACACCGCCGACCACGCCGAGTACCTCGATGTGCTCGGACGCGACCGGATGGCCGGCCTCGCCGTCGGATCCCGGCCCTCGGGCTCGGTCGACTACGGCCGCCGTCTGCTCGGCACCGAGCTCGCCGCCGCCGAGGCCGGAGAGCACGCAGCGGCCCGCACCTCGGACGCGGATGGGCAGGGGGCGGGCGGCCAGGGCGCGCGCACCTCGGGACCGGCCACCACGACCACCGACGGAGAGCAGGCATGAGCACCGCACCGGACTACACCCAGACCGAGCTCATCGTGTGCGCCGCCGCGCAGATGCTCGCCGGCAAGCGCACCGTGTTCGCCGGGATCGGACTGCCCACGCTCGCCGTCGACCTCGCGCACCGCACCATCAACCCCGACATCGAGCTCATCTACGAGTCCGGTGTGTCCGGCGCCCACCCGGAGGCCATGGCCGAGGGGATCGCGGACTCCGTCGTCGTGTCCGGGGCCGAGGCGGTCGTGAACATGCAGGCGCTGTTCGGCTACGTGCTCCAGGGCGGGAACGTCGACGTCGGCTTCCTCGGCGCGGCGCAGATCGACCGGCACGGCTCGCTCAACACCACGGTGATCGGCGACTGGGACCGGCCGAAGGTGCGGCTGCCCGGATCCGGTGGGGCGACGGACATCATGGCCAACGCCGGGGAGATCTTCGTCATCGTCCGCCGCCACGACCTCTCCGCCTTCCCGGAGGCGGTCGACTTCGTCACCTCCCCCTCGCCGGTCCGCGCCCGCGAGGCCGCCGTGGGCATCCAGCCGGCCGGCCACGGCGTGAGCGTCGTCATCACGCCGCTCGGCGTGCTCCAGCGCACCGACAAGTACGGCGAGCTCGAGCTCACCCATGTGCACCCCGGCGTCACCGTCGAGCAGGTGCGGGAGAATACGGGCTGGGACCTCGCCGTCGCCCCCACCGTGGAGACGACCGCGGAGCCCACCATCGAGGAGGTGCGCCTGCTGCGCAACGAGATCGACACCGTCAGGCTCTACCTGCGCTGACGCGCACGACCGACCCGGCCGCCACCGGCCGCCAGACCGATCGCCCGCCGTCACCACCGGCGGGCGGCAACAGGAGGAGACACGTGGACACCACGGCTCAGGACAGCAAGGCGCAGGACCTGCGCGAGCGCTTCTCGCGCACCGGCAACGGCCCCCTCTCCGGCATCATCGTCGCCGATTTCGGCCGTGTGCTCGCCGGCCCCTACGCGACGATGCTGCTCGCCGACCTCGGCGCGACGGTGATCAAGGTCGAGAGCCCCGGCGGCGACGACACCCGGCTGTGGAAGCCGCCGGTGCGCGAGGACGACGCGACCTACTATTTGTCGGTCAACCGGAACAAGACCGACGTCGTGCTCGACTTCCGCAAGGAGGAGGACCTCGCGCTCGCCCGTGAGCTCGCCCGGCGCGCCGATGTCATCGTCGAGAACTTCAAGCCCGGCGGGCTGGAGAAGTTCGGGCTCGACCACGCGACCGTCGCACGGACCAACCCGGACGTCATCTACTCCTCCGTCACCGGCTTCGGGCCGAACAACCCGCAGCCCGGCTACGACCTGCTCGTCCAGGGCCTGTCCGGATTCATGAGCCTGACCGGCGACGCCGACAGTCCCCCCTACCGCGGCGGCGTGGCGGTGTTCGACGTCATCACCGGCCTCCACACGACGATCGGCATCCTCGCCGCCCTCCAGCACCGCAACCGCACCGGGGAGGGGCAGAAGGTCGACACCAACCTCCTGTCCTCGGCGCTGTCCGGCCTCGTCAACCAGACCTCCGCCTACGTGGCCGGTGGCGTCGTGCCGCACCGCATGGGCAACGAGCACCCGAGCCTCTACCCCTACCAGCCGATGCCCACGCAGGAGGGCGACCTCATCGTCGCCTGCGGCAACGACCGCCAGTTCGCGGTGCTCGCGAACGCCGTCGAGCGCCCCGAGTGGCTCACCGACGAGCGCTTCGCGACCGCCTTCCCGCGCAACAGCAACCGCAAGGCGCTCGAGCCGCTGCTCATCGAGGCGCTGTCCCACCGCACCGCGCAGGAGTGGTACGAGCTGCTCACCGCCGCCGGCCTGCCGTGCGCCCCGATCAACTCGATCGAGCAGGGCGTGCAGCTCGCCGAGCGGATCGGCCTCGAGCCCGTCGTCGAGGTGACCACCGGGGACCGTACGATCCCCACCGTGCGCAACCCGATCTCGCTGTCGAAGTCCCCGGTCGTCTACGACCTCGCCCCGCCCGCGCTCGGGCAGGACACCGAGCTCGTGCGCGCCTGGCTGAACGAGGACTACACCCGCCCCGACGAGGCCGCACCGCAGCGACCCGCCGAGGCCTGAAGGGCGTGACCGACGCCGCAGGACCGCACCCGGTCCCGGAACGCGACCCCGCCCAGGGGCGCGGACCGGGACCGGAGCGCGTGCCGGAGAAGCAGGAGAAGCCGGAGAAGCAGGCCGAGCCCGGCCGGCTCGCCTACCTCGCGATGCTCGGCACCACCACGGTCGGTGCGCTGTCGGGCAACGTCATCAACGCCCCCCTCCACCGGATCCAGCAGGATTTCGGGGCGACCGACAGCCAGACGGTGCTCGCGGTGTCGGCCTTCACCGTGTCGATGGTGATCTTCGTGCCCTTCACCGGGTGGCTGTGCGATCGCTTCGGCACCGTGCGGATCGTGCTCGGAGGACTCGCGATCATGATCGTCGCGCAGGCCTTCGCCGCATTCTCGGTCAACCTCGAGATGCTCATCGTGCTCCGGGTGGTGCAGGGGATCGCGTGCTCGACCTTCCCGCCCGGTGTGCAGCGCGCCCTCGTCGCGCTGTGGCCGTCGAAGGGCCAGGCCGCGATGGCGGCGTGGGCCTCAGCGATCGGTGTCGGCCAAGCCGTCGGACCGCCGGTCGGCGGCGTGGTCTCGGAGATCTTCGGCTGGCGCGCCGTGTTCATCCTGCAGGCCTCCCTGTGCCTTCTCCTCGCCGTCGTCATCGTCGTCGCCGTGCCCAAGGTGCGCGGGCGGCAGGCGCCCATCCACGGCATCGGGATGGCGGTGCTGATGATCGCGATGGGGGCCTCGGTCCTCCTCGTCACCCTCGTCGGGCAGCGCGCGGACCCGCTCGCCGAGGCCGTCGTGGCGATCATCGCCTCGCTCGGCCTCGTCGTCTACGTCGTGCTCGCCGCGCGCTACCCGGAGACCCTGTTCGAGCCGCGCTCGCTCCTCGAGAAGCGCTACATCCGCGGCACCGTGTCGGCGGGCTCGACGATGTTCATCATGGGGGTGTGCCTGGTCAGCCTGCCGCTCTACCTGGGCGAGCGGCTGGGCCTGACACCGGGCCCGGTGGGCCTCGTGGTGTTCGCGATGGCCTTCGCGATGGCGGTGTCGGGCCGACTCACCTCGTGGCTGTCGGCGAAGCTCTCGATGCGCACCGTGATCGAGATGGGGCTCGGGGTCCTCATCTTCGCGCCGCTCGTGCTCGGCTGGTGGACCTCGCGCGAGTCCGACTCCGCCAGGGTCCAGGTGGCGGTCGTCATCGTGCTCCTCCTGCTCATCGGCGCCGGGCTCAATGCCGGGCAGAGCATCGCGGCGTACGCGATCTCGCGCTCGCTCGCGGCGAAGAACTCCATGGCCTTCGGGATCCACAACACCTCCCGCTTCATGGGGATGGCCACGGGATACGCCTGGGCCGCGCTGATCTACCCGCTCGGTGCGCCGGTGCTCCTGTACGCCGGCGCCTCTGTCGTCGCGCTCGTCGCGCTGCTCACCACGGTGATCGGCGGCCCCGCAGGGCAGGTCGAACCGGCGCGCGAACCCGTCTGAGCCGGGCGGCTCGGGGTGCCGGGACGCGGGTCGGCTGCGCCCTCCCCGCGGGGTGTCCGCGGCGACCCGTAGGCTGGAAGCATGGACGAGGCCGCGCACCCCCACCCCACCGCAGCACCACCCGTCACCGCAGCACCACCCGTCGAACCGGCACCGCCGACGGCCGTCGGTGAACCCGAGGTGCCCGGCGAGTCTGTCATGTCCGGCGCGGACACGATGTCCACCGATGACCCCGCGCCCGGTGACCCGGGAGCGGGTGCGGGGGAGTCGGCGGGCGCCTCGGTGACGGTGGACGACCCGCCCGGGGGAGGGCCCGGCGAGTCGGACTCGGCTCCCGCCGGCTCCCCGGAGGCGCTGCGGATCCTCTCCGAGGTCTTCGGCTACGACTCCTTCCGCGGCGACCAGGGTGCAATCATCGACCACGTCGCCGGCGGTGGGGACGCAGTCGTCCTCATGCCCACCGGCGGCGGCAAGTCGCTGTGCTACCAGATCCCCTCGCTGCTGCGCCCGGGCACCGGGATCGTCGTCTCCCCGCTCATCGCCCTCATGGCCGACCAGGTCGCCGCGCTCGAATCGCTCGGCATCCGGGCGGCGTTCCTCAACTCCTCGCTCGACCCCGACGAGGCGCGCGCCGTCGAGGCGGCGTTCGAGGCCGGCGAGCTCGACCTCCTCTACATGGCCCCGGAGCGGCTCGTCCTCGAACGCACCCGCGCCCTGCTCCGGCGCGGGCACGTGTCGCTGTTCGCCATCGACGAGGCCCACTGCGTCTCCCAATGGGGGCACGACTTCCGGCGCGACTACCTGGGGCTGTCCCTCCTCGCCGAGGAGTTCCCGCAGATCCCGAGGATCGCGCTCACCGCGACCGCCACCCGCGCCACCCACGAGGAGCTCACCGAGCGGCTCCGGATGGGCCGGGCCCGGCACTTCGTGTCGAGCTTCGACCGGCCGAACATCCAGTACCGGATCGTGCCCAAGGACCAGCCGCGCAAGCAGCTCATGGACTTCATCGCCGGTGAGCACTCCGGTCAGGCCGGGATCGTCTACTGCCTGTCGCGCAAGAGCGTCGACGCCGTCGCGCAGGCGCTCGACGCCCGCGGGATCCCGGCCCTGCCCTACCACGCGGGCATGGACGCCGCCGACCGCGCCCGGAACCAGGCCCGGTTCCTCCATGAGGACGGAATCGTCATGGTCGCGACGATCGCGTTCGGGATGGGCATCGACAAGCCCGACGTCCGGTTCGTCGCCCACCTCGACCTGCCGAAGTCGATCGAGGGCTACTACCAGGAGACCGGGCGCGCCGGTCGCGACGGCCTCGCCGCGACCGCCTGGATGGCCTATGGGCTCGGCGACGTCGTCAACCAGCGGCGGCTCATCGACTCCGGGGAGGGCTCGGCGGAGTTCCAGCGCAGCCAGCGCGCCCACCTCGACGCGATGCTCGCCCTGTGCGAGACCGTCGACTGCCGCCGCGTCCAGCTGCTGCGCTACTTCGGACAGGAGTCCGAGCCGTGCGGCAACTGCGACACCTGCCTGAACCCGCCGCGCACCTGGGACGCGAGGATCGCGGCGCAGAAGCTCCTGTCCGCGCTCATCCGGCTCGACCGCGAACGCGGCCAGCAGTTCGGCTCCGGCCAGGTCATCGACGTGCTGCTCGGCCGCGACAACCCGCGCTCCGCGCAGTCCCGGCACGAGGAGCTCAGCGTCTGGGGCGTGGGCGCGGAGCTGTCCGAGAAGCAGTGGCGGACCGTCATCCGGCAGCTCATGGCCGCCGACATCGTCGCCGCGGCCGGTGAGTACAACGTGCTGGTGCCCGGACCCCGCGCCACCGGGGTGCTCCGCGGGGAGGAGAACGTGCATCTGCGCGACGACCCGGAGCCGGCCCGGGCGTCCCGCCGCTCCCGCAGTGCGAGCGGTGCGGGAGGGGCCCGCGCCTCGGCGGCGGACGGGCTGGAGGGTGCGGACAGGGAGCTGTTCGAGGCGCTGCGCGACTGGCGCACGGAGACCGCGCGGGAGAAGAAGATCCCGCCCTACATGGTGTTCTCCGACGCCACGCTCGTCGGCATCGTCGAAGCCCGGCCGACCTCGATCGGTGCGCTCGGCACCGTGAGCGGGGTGGGCCTGAAGAAGCGTGCCGAGTACGGCGAGGCGATCCTCACCGTCGTCGCGGAGGCCGCCGCGGGGGAGTGATGCCGACCTCCGGGGCGGTGCGGGTCAGGGCAGCCGGACGGCGTCGAGGACGAGAGCGTTCTCGCCGCGGAAGGTGAAGTCGGAGAGCTCCTCGAACACCGTCAGGCGGGTGCTCGACCCGGGGTCGGTGAGGTCGACGAACTCGAGCTGCGGGACCGGGGAGCCGGCGTCGCGCTGCGCGACGGATTCCGCGTGGTGGACGATCACCGCCTCGGTGCCGTCGATCCAGGCGCCGTGAACGGTGTCCGGGGTGAAGTCGCCGTCGAGCATGCGGGCCGCCACCGGCTCCGGGCTGCCGTCGATCGCGTCGATCGGCACCTGCTCGAACGCTCCGGTCTGGTCGAGCCAGACGACCGCGCCGCCGGTCCCGCCTCCGACTGCTCCGCGCGGTTCGCCCCAGCCGAGGAACCCGTCGCCGGCGGAGTCGACCACGCGCTCCGTGACTGTGCCGTCGGCGGTGTCGATCGCGCGGAGTCGGATTCCGTGCTCCAGACCCTCGTCGGGGTGGACGCGCTCGGTGAGGATCATGCTCCCGTCGATGCAGGGGTGGTCCCCGGTGCGGCCCTCGAGGATCCCCGGTTCGATGGGCGCGTCGAGCTGCTCGGCCCTGCCCTCGCGGACTGTCCAGAGATGCCCGTCGTCATCACTGGAGTCCGACCCGGTGAGCACCGCTGTGGTGCCACCGCAGACGGCCGACGCCACCGGCCTGCCATCGATCTCGGCGCGGGTGGTGACCCCGGTGTCGCGGATCTCGACGACCTCGCTGCCCTTCCCTCCCGCACGGACGACCGTCGTCGAATCCTCCCGACCGAGCAGGTGGCCGCCCCCGCCGTCGCCGAAGCTCCCCAGCCGCTCGGTCACCGGGTCCGTCCCGTACCGGGTGATGATCCGGCCGCTGCGGAGCACTAGGCTCTCGCCCTGCACCTCGAGCTCGGCGTCGTCCCTGCCCAGATCGAAGCGGTCGAGCGAGCCGTCCGGCCGGACCGTGAGCAGGGAGTACTCGGATCCGCCTTCGGCGCTCTCCACCGCGGAGCCGATCAGCGCCGCCGTGTACAGCGACAGGTCGAGGTCCTCCGGGGCCCGGTCGCCGCCGAGCGCGCACCCGCCCAGCACGGCGGTGGACATCGCTGCGGTGGCCAGGGCGATCGTGCGGAGGAGAGACATGATGGCTCCACGCTAGCGGTTCCCGCGACCGGGGAGCGGAATCGGAGCACGAGAAGGGCCGCCCCACCCATCGGTGAGGCGGCCTTCGCGGTGGCCGTTGCCGGGTCCGGGCGGGGTCACACCCCGCCGATGAGGCCCTTGCCGCCGTCGAGCACGAGCACCTGACCGGTGATCCAGCTCGCCTCCTCGGACAGGAGGAAGGCCGCGGCGGCCGCGATGTCCTCCGGGGTGCCCAGGCGCTTCATCGGGTAGCCGGCGGCCACGCCCTCCTCGTCCTTCGCGTAGAGCGCCTCGGCGAACTTCGTCTTGACGACAGCCGGCGCCACGGCGTTGACGCGCACGTCCGGGCCGAGCTCCATCGCGAGCTGCTTGGTGATGTGGATGAGCATGGCCTTCGAGGAGCCGTAGAAGCCGATGTTCTCCGGCTGGCCGAGGCCGGCGACGGAGGCGACGTTGAGCACGCGGCCGCCGCGCTCGGCGAAGGACGCCCGGTAGACCTTCTGGGTCCACGACAGCGCGGACATGTCGTTGACCTCGAACACCTTGCGGGCCGCGCCGAGGTCGAGATCGATCATGGGTCCGTAGACCGGGTTGATGCCGGTGTTGTTGACGAGGATGTCGATGGGGCCGAAGGTCTCGGTGACCTTCGCGATGACCTCGTCCTGGTGCTCGGGCCGGTCGGCCTTGCCGGCGACGGCGAGCGCGTGCTCGGGGCCGCCGAGCGCCTCGACGGCGGTGTCGAGTGCCTCCTGGCCGCGGGCGGTGATGGCGACCTTGGCGCCCTCGTCGACGAGGCGCTGGGCGATGCCCAGGCCGATGCCGCGCGAGGCTCCGGTGACGATGGCGATGGTGTTCTCGAATCGACGGGTCATGACTCTCCTCTGTTCCCGGTGCGATGGGGGTGTCGTGGACCGGGCTCAGCCTTTGAACACGGTTCGAACGATTGTTTATTACCTTCACCCATGGGTGGCCCCCGCGTCAATCGGCGGGCGCGGACCCGCGGGGATCTCCGGCGCCCGGAGCCGGGGCGCGACCGGTCGAGGTGCCCGCTGCCGAGGTGCCCGCTGCCGAGGCGCCCGCTGCCGGGGTGCGGCCGGCCGGGGCGTCCGCAGTCGAGGTGCCGGCGGCCGGTGTGCCCGCCGACGGGGAGCCCGGCCCGGAGAGGTCGATGACCGAGCGGCTGCGGGACCGTGCGTGGGTGACCACCGCCGCCGCGGTCACCACCAGGCCGATGGCGGTGAGTCCGGCACCGGTGAGCGCCGGCGCGCGCAGTCCCAGGCCGGCATCGATGACGACGCCGCCGAGGAACGCCCCGATGGCGTTCGCGAGGTTGAAGGCCGCGTGATTCATGGCCGCGGCGAGGGAGGGGGCGTCGCGGGAGTCGCGGAGCAGCCGGACCTGGAGCGCGGTGGTGAAGATCGATCCGCAGATGCCGAGCAGCGCCACGCACGCGATCGCCGCCCAGACGAGGTGCGCGAGCGCGCCGAAGGCGAGGAGGACGATGCCGAGGCCGCCGATCCCGAGCAGCGCGGTGCGTTCGATCGAGCGGTCGACGAGCGGCCCGACGATGAGCGAGCCGGCGGTCATCCCGACGCCGAAGCACACGAGCACCCAGGGGACGCCCGCCGCGGGGATGCCGGTGAGATCCGTCATCGTCGGCGCGATGTAGGTGTAGACGGCGAACATCCCGCCGAAACCCACGGAGCCCGCGATGAGTGTGAGGATCACCTGCCGGCGCTTGAGGGTGCGGAGCTCTCCGCGCATCGACGGGGCGGCCGCGGGTGCGGTGGTGGGGACGAGGGCGAGGATCGCGAGCAGGGTGACGAGGCCGATCGCGGCCACGAGGGCGTAGGCGACGCGCCAGCCGAACGCTGCTCCGAGGGCAGCCGCGGCGGGGACGCCGACGATGTTCGACACGGTGAGCCCGAGCATCACCCGGGCCATTGCGGTGCCCCGGCGCTCCGGGCGCGCCAGCGACGCGGCGACGATCCCGGCGACACCGAGGAACGCGCCGTGCGGCAGGCCGGTGAGGAACCGCGATCCGAGCAGCGCGCCGAGGCTCGGCGCGAGCGTGGAACCGATGCTCCCGAGGACGAAGACGACCATGAGGCCGAGCAGCAGCCGCCGCCGGTCCACCTTCGCCCCGAGCACCGTGATGAGCGGCGCGCCGACGACCACGCCGAGCGCGTAGAGCGAGACCGCGTGGCCGGCTTCGGGCAGGCTCGCGTCGAAGCCGGCGGCGATCTGCGGGAGCAGACCCATGGTGGCGAACTCTGCGGTGCCGATGCCGAAGGCGCCGATCGCGAGCGCGAACACGGCGAGGCGGGCGGCCATGGATCCTCCTCCGGGGGCGACGCGCACATCGATCGACGCGCGCGGGTGGGGTGACGGGTGAAGTGCGCCGGTGATGCGCGGCAGCAGGACGCTTCGGGCTCGGGTTCTGGCTCGGATCCGGGGCCGGGCCGTGCGGATGACCGGCGGGTGGGGCCGAGTGGACCAACGGCCGACCGGCCGGGTCTATTCCCACTCCGGTGCGTTCGGTCGTGTCGTTGCGCTCGGTCGAGCCGGTGCGCTCAGTCCAAACAGGTCCCGCGGTCCCAGGAGGCGCGGCGCTTCCGCGCGGTCTGGCAGCGGGGGCACCAGTAGACGGCGCGGCCTGAGACGGTCGCGTCGCGCACCGGGGTGTCGCACAGGCGGCAGGGCAGCCCCTGCCGGTGGTAGACGTAGAAGGACTTCTCGCGCGGGACGACATCGGGGTCGTCGTCCCCGTTCTGCCGGGTGCCGCGCGAGCGCTCCCGGATGATCGGGTGGATGTCGCGGTGCTCGGGCTCGGTGGTGACGATCCGCCCGGTGCGCGCGCCGTAGCCGATGAGCGGCACGAGGTCGTCCCACAGGCCGCGCACGATCCCCGCGGTGAGCTCGGTGCCGGGCACGAACGGGTCCAGGCGGGCGCGGAACAGGAGCTCGGCGCGGTAGATGTTGCCGATCCCGGCGACCACGGCCTGGTTCATCAGCTGGGTGCCGATCGCCGTCCGCGACCGCCGCACCCGTTCGACGAACACGCGCGGGTCCGCATCGGCGCGCAGCGGGTCGGGTCCCAGGCGGTCGATGATCGCCTGCCGCTCGGCGGGTTCGAGCACGGCGCAGGCGGTCGGCCCGGTGAGGTCGGCGAGCCCGTGCGGGCCGACGACCCGCAGCCGGACGTTCTCTCCGGGCGCGAGGTGCCGCCACGAGTGCTGGTCCGCGGGGCCGGCGCCGGTGCCCGGGGTGCTCTCCTGCTCGCCGAGGCGCCTGCGCGGGGCGCCGATCGCGTGGACCCGGGAGAACTCCTGATCCCCCGCGAAGGTCCACGAGCCGTAGAGGCCCAGGTGGACGTGGACGTAGGACTCAGGCGTGCTGTCCTCGAGCGCCCGCTCCTCCGGGGCGAAGCCGAGGAACAGGTGCTTGCCCACGGCTTCCGCGCTCCCGAGGATCTGCCCGGTCAACCGGGCGGCGCCGGCGGCGAACCGGCCCTGCGGGCTCGACAGCGCGAGCCGGGCACCGCGGAAGCCGTCTTCGAACGCCGAGGCGAGGCGGTGGATCGTATGGCCCTCGGGCATCAGCGCGCCCCCGCCGTGCCGGTGGAGAGCAGCCGGGTCATGCGACCTCTTTGAAGAACCAGCAGCGGTCGCCCGGGATCGTCGCCGAGGAGGCGAGGAGCTCGTCCTCGATCCCACCGAAGGTGAAGGGCGGCTCGTCGCCGTTCTCGAGGACGACGAACCCGGCGCGGTGCACGAACCCGGCGAGCGCCTCGGGAGCGGCGCCGGTGAGGAGGGCGCGGGTGGGCAGGCCGGCCTGCCCGAGCACCTGCGGTGCGAGGCCGAGCAGCACGGTGGCGATGCCGCGGGAGCGGAACGCCGGTGCCGTGGCGAGTGCCCGGACGAAGAGCGCGGTGCCGTTGTCGTAGCTCACCGCGGTGAGGACGAGCGCGCCGGCGAGGGCGCCGGAGGAGTCGCGGACGACGAGCCCCGTGTCCTGCGGTTCGAGGGCGAAGCCGGTGGGCGCGGACGGCGGTTCGGCGGGGGTGGGTTCCGTCGGCTCGGCAGGCTCGGGGGTGGGTCCCGTCGGTGCCGGCGGTTCGGCAGATTCCGTCGGTTCGGCGGGTCTCGACCCCGCAGCACCGGTCGCCTCGCGGATGAGCGCGGCGGTCTCCTCGCGCCCCTCGTCGACGAGGAGGTCGAAGGAGAACCCGGCATCGACGAGGGTCTGCGCCCAGCGCACGTGCCGCTTCTTGACCGCATCGTTGTGCAGTCCGGGGTAGAGGATCGCCATGCCCGCCACAGTATCGCCTCGCCCCGGGAGCGCTCGTCGAGCCCGTCGATGCGAGCGTTTCTCTCCCGGGCGATGGAATCTCCGGCGATCCCGGCTGAGACAGCGATCTCGGGTTGCAGTTCGGAGAAACAGGTGCATCCGGGGAGGGAGGCCCGTCCAGGGAGGAAGGCCCGTCCGCGGAGCAGCCGCATCCGGCGGCCCGGCCTCGTATGTCGCTGGGGCTAGAGCGGGCTAGAGGCCGGTACCGTGAGGCCATGGACCCGATTCGCAACCCCTACGCCCCCGGCGCCGGCCAGCGCCCGCCGGAGCTCGCCGGCCGCGACACCGAGCTCGACATGTTCCAGGTCGTGCTCGAGCGGATCGCCCGTGGCCGGCCCGAGCGCTCCCTCGTGCTCACCGGATTGCGCGGCGTCGGCAAGACGGTGCTCCTCAACAGCCTGCGCTCCTCGGCGGTGCGGTCCCGGTGGGGGACCGGCAAGATCGAGGCGCGCCCGGACTCCGAGCTGCGCCGGCCGCTGTCCGCCGCACTCCACCAGGCGGTGCGCGAGCTCGGGATCCGCGACGAGGACTCCCGCAACCACGTCCTCGGCATCCTCAAGGCCTTCGCCCAGCGCAGCGCCGGTGCCGACGCCAAGCTCCGCGACAAGTGGCAGCCGGGCATCGACGCCCCGGCTGTGACCGGACGCGCGGACTCCGGTGACATCGAGATCGACCTCGTCGAGCTGTTCACCGACATCGCCGGGCTCGCGCAGGACGGCGGCAAGGGGGTGGCGATCTTCATCGACGAGATGCAGGACGTGCAGCCGGCCGACGTGTCCGCGCTGTGCGCCGCCTGCCACGAGATCTCCCAGCTCGGACTGCCGTTCGTCGTCGTCGGCGCCGGGCTGCCGCACCTGCCGGCGGTGCTCTCGGCGTCGAAGTCGTACTCCGAGCGGCTGTTCCACTACCGGCGCATCGACCGGCTCGACCGGGAGCAGGCGGATCGTGCACTGCGCACCCCGGCGCTCGACGAGGGCGCGGATTTCACCGCCGAGGCGCTCGCCGCCCTCTACGAGGCGACCGACGGGTACCCCTACTTCGTGCAGGCCTACGGCAAGGCGGCCTGGGACGTCGCCCCGAAGTCCCCGATCACTGCCGAGGACATCACCGTCGCCGCACCCGCGGCGCAGAACGAGCTCGCCGTCGGCTTCTTCGGCTCCCGCTACGAGCGGGCCACCCCGGCCGAGCGGGAGTACATGAAGGGGCTCGCCGATCTCGAGGTCCGCGAGGGCGCCTCGCCGGATCCGACCGGGGTCGCGACGAAGGACCTCGCCGAGCACCTCGGCCGCAAGCCGCAGTCGCTGTCCCCGGCGCGCGACGGCCTCATCAAGAAGGGCCTCGTGTTCTCCGCCGAGCGCGGCCGCATCGCCTTCACCGTGCCCCACTTCGGGCGGTACCTGAGATCCCAGCCGGAGCTGTGAGGGGGAGCGGAGGGGGCGGCCGATGCTGCAGCGTACAGCGACTTGTTGTGCAACAGTCCAATATTTGTGCATACGATATCGCTGAACGACACGCTTATTTCATCCTGAGTCTCGAGTGAAGGTGATCACCGGTGGGAAAAGTCGAGCAGTTGGTGGCCGGGTTATTCCGTGAGCGAATGCCTGACTGGGAAGATGCGCGGAATCAAGTCAAGAACTGGCTCGCTCGGCAGTGCAACGAGGCGCTCGCCGGGTTGGATGACCGAACGCGGCTCAAGGTCTCGGAGTCGCGGATCAAGGACCAGGACCGGGCGTTGAGGAAGCTCATCCGGAAAGCCGAATCGGAGCAGCTGGAGATATCATCTGCAGGGCAGGTGGAGCAGAATCTGTTGGACCTCGTGGGGATCAAGCTGATCTGCCATTCGACGCGGGACCAAGAGCTGATTTGGGACCATCTCCACGGGTTGAGCGAGGATGCCGCGTTCCGCATCTGTGAATCCAAGGACTACGTCAGCAAGCCGAAGCGGTCGGGATATCGTGCGAAGCACATCATTGTCGAAGTCCCCGTCAAGGGGGTCTCTCCGGTGTATGTCGAGGTGCAGATCAAGACTCGGCTGCAGGACGCGTGGGGTGAGCTCACCCATGAGATGTCCTATAAGCCAGGGGAGGCGCTCAAGAAGACTCCCTTCCACGACAATGTCACGAACACCATGGCGAACCTGTTGGCTGAGGTCGATCGGCTGGCGGATTTCGTTGCTGATGACATCGAGCACACCGTCGATGTTGACGTGACCAAGGCTGACGTCGAGGAATCTGCCGACGACGCGACCATTGATGTGACAGTCACACGTACAGGCCCAAGATATGCGCTCGCGGACGACGGTGATGGGAATCGCGGGCTCATTCAAGCCATCAGGGTCAAGGAGTTGGTCGGTTCGAAGGAGCAGATCTCGGTCGCTGACTATGTGGAGATCGGCGATAATCTCCGGGTCAGGGTCGTTGAGTCTGAGGACCGGCGGATCTTTATACCCAATGCTCTTGCCCGCTGATCCTGGTTCGAGGCTTCCGCGGCCGATCGTGCTTTGGCCGTTCGATAGCGTCCGCTCAGATGATATCCACTTCCAGTCTGTGAACTCAGCGGGTGCGCCCGGCCGATGGAGCGCCCGGAGTGAAGTGCGAGTGCCGACAGGGGAGATCGGAAGTGCCGTCATCGGCTGATGACCTCCGGGGTCTGCAACCTTCCTGTTGTTTACTTTAAGGCTTAAACTCAACAAGTAGGGGTCGAACGTTCACTTTAGGAGCTACGTGGGAATCTGGGAGTCGGCCGAATGGGTCGCCGCTGAGACTTCGGGCATCTCGCGGCGCGACCGGAAGACCGGGAGCTTCCGCACCTACCTGCCCGACACGCTCGTGGGCATGCCGCTCGTCCTCGGTCGCGAGGTCGACGCACGTGTGGCCGAGGCCGAACAGGCCGTGCGCCGGCTCGACCGGCGCGCCGGAGCGGACCTGGCCGGAGTCTCGCGGTACCTGCTGCGCTCGGAGGCGATCGCTTCCTCGCGCATCGAGGGGATCGCGCCGAATCCGCGGAACGTCGCGCTCGCGGAGCTCGGTCTGTCCGAGGATGTCTCGGGGATCAGCGAGCAGGCGCAGCTCGTCGCGAACAATATGACGATCGTGAAGTCCGCGACCACGGCTCTCGTCGCCGCACCGACGGTGCAGATCGACGACGTGGTCAGCCTGCAGCGCGCGCTGCTCCCGGATGCACACCGGATGCACGGGGTGCGGACGCGCCAGAACTGGATCGGCGGGTCGGGCCGTCACCCGCTCGACGCCGACTTCGTGCCCCCTGCGCCGCAGCGCGTGCACGGACTGCTCGACGATTGGGTCACCTACCTCAACGGGGCGGCTCACTCCCCGGTCATCCAGGCGGCGCTCGTCCATGCGCAGTTCGAGACGATCCATCCCTTCGCCGACGGCAACGGTCGAGTGGGACGTGCTCTCATCCACACGGTGCTCGCCCGGCGCGGACTGACCTCCGGGGCAGTGCTGCCGGTCAGCCTCGTGCTGTCGACGCTCAGCGGAGAGTACGTCGCTGGGCTCACCGCCTACCGCCATGCCGGTGCACCCGGTTCCTCCGACGCCATCGACGCCGTGGAGCGGTGGATCACCACCTTCGCCGACGCGGTGATCGAAGCGAGCATCCAGGCTCTGAGCTTCGCCGAGGACCTCGACGAGCTGCGCGGACAGTGGAACGAGCGCCTGGACGGGCACCGCCGGCGTGAAGGCAGGACTCGCCGACTGCGCAGCGATTCGGCCGTGACGCTCGTGCTCCGGGACCTTCCGGGGTCGCCGGTGCTCACACCGGCGACCGTGCAGCGGATCCATGACGTGACCGCGGCAGCCGCGGTCAAGGCGCTCGACGAACTCGAGGCCGCTGGAATCCTCGAGACCCGAGCGATCGGCAAGCGCCGACGCGCATACATCGCCTCAGAAGTCCTCGATCTCGTGGCGGCCACCGAGCGGCGGTTGGCGAGCACTCGATTCGACACCCGGCTGGGCCCACCGGTGCGTCCGGTCCCGGTCAGACCGCCCACACCCTGAAGCACGCCCCGCCGGCAGCGGCCGTGCCCGGACATGACATCCGGTGACGCCGGATGACGGGAGACGACGGGACTCCGACCCCGCTCGCGCCTCGGCGGCGAGAATCCACACCATGACGACAACAGCACCGGCCGCCCAGACGGCCCACCCGACCACCGTCCCCACGACCTCCGCCGCCGAGCGCGCCGAGCGCCTGACCCGCGCCGGGCAGGAGTGGAGCGAGCGCATCGCCGCCGACCGCACGAGCGCCCACCTCACCAGCCGCGCGACCGCAGCCGGCGTCGGCACCGTCGCGACCACCGTGCGCGCCGGACGGCACGCGTTCATCGTCGACGAACCCGCGGCCCTCGCCGGGGACGACGCCGGGCCGAGCCCGGTCGACTACGTGCTCGGCGCGCTCGCCGGCTGCCAGGTCGTGGTCTACCGGCTCTACGCCCAGACTCTCGGCATCCCGTTCGACGAGATCGCCGTCACCGCCGAGGCCGATCTCGATGCCGCCCGCCTGCTCGGTGCCGACGACTCGGTGCGCCCGGGCTTCTCCGAGGTCCGCATCCAAATCACCCTCAGCGGTGAGGAGACCCAGGAGCGCTACGAGGTGCTGCGCGCCGCCGTCGACGCCAACTGCCCCGTCCTCGACATCATCGAGAACCCGGTGCCGGTGCGCACGACCGTCACCCGCGGCTGAAGGGCGCGGGTCCCGGACGGCCCGGCCCGGTACGCTGGCGGTGTCGTCGAAGGGAAGGCCCATCATGATCACCGACACCACCCGGACCCGCGTCGCCGAGGCGATCGACGGGCTCCAGCTGCGCACCGAGCTGATCACGGCCGGGGACCGCACCGGTCCGGCGTTCGCGCTCGCCCAGACCCTCGAGCTCACCGCCACCCCGGCCGAGGTGTGGGCCCACCTCACCGACCCCGGGCTCCTCGCGCAGTGGTCGCCGATCGTGCCGGACCGGCCGCTCGACTCCGTCGGTGCGGCAGAATCCCGCGAGAACCCCGGTGACGACCCCGTCGACGCGACGGTCATCACCGCAGACGCACCCCACCATCTCAGCCACCGCTGGGGTGGCGGCCTCGTCACCTGGACGATCGTCGAGCGCCCGGACGGGTGCACCCTCGGCCTCGGGCAGGACTTCGCCACCGACGCCGAGGCGGCGATGACCGCCGCCGGCTGGCACGTGTGCTTCGCCGTGCTGAGCCTCCGGCTGCGCGGCGTCGACGTCGAGCGGGTCGTCGGGGCGGACGCGATGGAGGTCGGCTGGGAGGGCCTCTCCGCGCAGTACTCCGCCGGGTCGCCTCGGTCGGACTGACTCGCCCCAGTAGACTGCACCTCATGGGTAAGAAGTCCAAGAAGTCCAAGGAAGAACTCATCGCCAAGCGGCTGGCCAAGGCGCAGGCCGGGGCGTTCGTGCAGCGGCCCTTCGAGGGCCTGCCGTTCGAGGCCGACCTCGTGTGCCTGCGCGAGCTCGTGCCCGCCGCGACCGCGACCGCGAAGCTCACCGAGGAGTACGGCGGTGACGAGATCATCTTCGCCTCCCTCCTCCCCGCCGCCTGGCAGGCGCTCCACCGTGCCGACGGCGTCGTCATGGCAGGCCTCCAGGTCCCGTTCTCCTCACCGGACCCCTCGCGCGACATCGCCGCGGCGATCCTCTCCGTCAAGGACGCCGAACCCGGCACCTACCAGCAGGCGGACTCCGACCCCGGCGAGGGTCCGCGCCTGCAGGACATCCTCGACACCTCCGTCCCGTTCTCCGTGAGCGTGCTCGAGACCTTCGACTACTGGCTGCCGGAGGACACCGCGCAGCAGGACGAGGACATCGCCGCCGCCCTCGAGCAGGCGAACGAGAACATCAGCCCCACGGAGAAGCTCGTCTCCGCCGAGGCCGCCTACTGGACCGAGATGGGCGGGCGGATCTACGTCCGCTGGGCCCGCACCGACGGCGAGGAGACCGTGATGAACGGCCTCGCCCGCCTCCACGCGCGCGGCGACAACACGTTCGGCGGGATCGGCAAGTACCTCGGCTGCTTCCGCGCTCACGGCATCGTGATCCCCGTGTGGGAGCTGCCCGACGGCACCCAGCCCGACGAGGTCGAGGGACCGCTCGGCACCTTCGACGCCCAGCTCACCGAGGCGATGAACGAGTCCGGGAACCTCGACTACGAGGAGCGGCGCGCCAAGGCCGGCGTCGTCTCCCGCCAGCTCACGATCCGCTGATGACGCCTGCGCACCCGGAAACCGCCGGACCCGCGCCCGAGGCGGCTCCCGTCGGAGCGCTGCCCGAGGCGCCCGTCGCGGTGGCCGCGATCATCCCCGCCAAGGACGAGGCGGAGCGCATCGCCGCGACCGTCGCCTCGGCGCAGGAGATCCCCGGGGTCGACCTCGTCATCGTCGTCGACGACGGATCGCGCGACGACACCGGGGCGCTCGCCACGGCGGCCGGCGCCCGGGTCGTCACCCACCGGAAGAACCGGGGCAAGGCGGCGGCGATGATGACCGGCGCGTTCGCCGTCCGCAACCGGGAGATCTCCGGGCTCGGACCCGGCGAGAGGCCGCGACACCGCGCGCTCCTCTTCATCGACGGCGACCTCGAGGACTCCGCGGTCAACACCGCCCCGCTCACCGCACCGGTGCTCGCGGGACGGGCCGACATGACGATCGCGATCCTGCCCCCGCAGAAGCGCACCGGCGGCGGGTTCGGGCTCGTCGTCGGGCTCGCCCGCAGGGGCATCAGCGAGCTCGCCGGGTTCACCGCCACCCAGCCGCTGTCCGGGATGCGCTGCCTCACCCGCGAGGCCTTCGACGCTGCCCTGCCGTTCGCGGCCGGCTGGGGCGTGGAGACCGGGATGACGATCGACGTCATCAACGCCGGGCTGCGCGTCGAGGAGGTCGAATGCGACCTCCACCACCGGGTCACCGGCAAGGACCTCAAGGCGCAGCTCCACCGCGCCGCCCAGTACCGCGACGTCGCCCGGGCGCTGCTGACCCGGCGGCTGCGGAGGCGGCGGGCCGGGAACGGAAACCCGTCATGACGGCGTTCGGGTACCTCGGCCCCGAGGCGACCTTCACCGAGGCCGCACTCATCCGGCTGCTCGACGAGCGCGGTATCACCGACGCCGCGCGGGTGCCCATGCACAACGCCGAGGCGGCGCTGTCCGGGGTGGCCCGCGGTGAGCTCGACGGGGCCGTCGTGCCGATCGAGAACTCGCTCGAGGGCGGGGTGCCGGCCACGCTCGACGCGCTGACCCGCAACGGGCGGCTGCAGATCGTCGCGGAGACCCTCGTGCAGGTGACCTTCGTCCTCGCGGTGCGCCCGGGCACGCAGCTGTCCGACATCCGCAGCTTCGCGACCCACCCGCACGGGGAGGCGCAGACGCGCACGTGGATCTCCGAACACCTCGGGAACGCGCACTTCCTGCCCGCCTCCTCCACCGCGGCCGCCGCGCGCGACCTCGCCGCCGGGGACGTTGAGTACCAGGCCGCGATCTGCCCGGCCCTCGCCGCCGAGCGCTACGGGCTGGAGGTCCTCGCCGCCGGGATCGGCGACCGCGCGGACGCGATCACGCGGTTCGTGCTCGTGCGCACCCCGGCCGACCTCCCCGCTCCTACGGGGGCGGACAAGACGACGATCGTCGCGGTGCTGTCGAGCGACCGGGCCGGCGCGCTCCTCGAGCTGCTCGAGCAGTTCGCCGCACGCGGGGTCAACATGTCGCGCATCGAGTCGCGTCCCACCGGGGACGGGCTCGGCCTCTACCAGTTCTCGATCGACCTCCAGGGGCACATCGCGGAGGCGCGGATGGCCGAGGCGCTCATGGGCGTGCACCGGGTGGCCCGGCGGATGCAGTTCCTCGGCTCGTACCCCGCGGCGGCCGGGGACACGGTGATCGTCGACCCGCGCACCACGGACACCTCCTTCGCCGAGGCGCGCGCCTGGCTCGACACGGTTCTCTCCACCTCCCGCCCCTGAACACTCAATTTTCGAAGGTTCCTGAGCGCGAAACCGCCGTTCTCTGCGATCTCATCGACGGTCTCATCCCTGCCGCCGACCGGCGCGTCTGTTGTCAGCGGGCCCGGTGTCGTCAATACTTGAAAGGCGTACCACTCAGTCAAGGCGCATTGTCCCCGCCGGGGGCGGCCCGATCCGCAGGCACGAAAGTCCGCGGTCCCGGGTCCGGGTCGCCGCATCACCAGTGTCAGGAGACAGTCATGGGATTCGGAGTCGGAGTCTTCCTCATCCTCGTCGGAGCGATCCTCGCGTTCGCCGTGCAGGACGCCTGGAGCGTCATGGATCTCACCATGGTCGGCTACATCTGCATCGGCGTGGGCATCCTCGCGCTCATCCTCGGGTTCGTCACGCTCGCCTCGCGCCGCCGTCGCAGCGAAGTGACCTACCGCGAGACCCCTGCGCCCGGGCCCCAGGCCGGTCCCGGCGGCAACGTCGAGCGCACCGAGCACTACCGCGACGGCCTCTGAGCCCCACGGACCCAGCCGCACCCGCCGGCCCGGCCGACCGCATCCCGGTGGCCGGGCCGGCGGCATCCGGGGGTCCGGTAGAGCTCGTGAGGACGCGCGCCCGCTGCGCCCCTCGTCCCTGTTCCACTGTTCTCCCCGCCCCCGCACAGAAGGACCGCCGCCCATGGCACAGGCCCGCATCCGCCCCGCCGCGCCCGCCGACGTCGAGGAGATCCAGCAGCTCGTCGTCGAGCTCGCGATCTACGAGAAGGAGCCCGCCGAGGCGGTCAAACTCACCGCCGAGACGCTGCACGAGCAGCTGTTCGGGGAGCGGCCGGCGATCTTCGCCCACGTCGCCGAGGCGCCGGCCGGCTCCGCTCACCGGATCGACGGCTTCGCCCTGTGGTTCCTCAACTACTCCACCTGGGAGGGCGTCCACGGGATCTACCTCGAGGACCTGTTCGTCCGCCCGGACGCCCGCGGCCGAGGCGCCGGCAAGGCGCTGCTCCAGCAGCTCGCCCGCACCGCAGTGGAGCGCGGATACGCGCGTGTGGAATGGTCGGTGCTCAAGTGGAACGCACCTTCGATCGCGTTCTACCGCAGTGTCGGGGCGTTCCCGCAGGACGAGTGGGACACCTTCCGGCTCACCGGGGATGCCCTGCAGGAGTTCGGCGGAGCCGGGCCGGAAGCGGCTCCCGGCCGGTCGGACGGCTGAACGACCCCGCCCGGCTCACGCCCGCCCGGGTCACGCCCGCCGCGGGGCGAGGTGCTGCACGCCGGTGAACCCGAGCTGCTGCTCGAGGCGGGTGAGATCATAGGTCCGCTCGTGGACGACCTGCCGGATCGTGTACCGGGTGATGGGCGGGCGGCCGCCCTTCTTCCGCGCGCGCCGTTCCGCGTACCAGGTCTTCGCCAGCGCGAGGTCGGCTGCCACCTCGTCGAGCTCGACCTGCTCCTCGCCGGTCCGGGCGAGGTAGGTGAGCAGCGCGTCCTTGAGCACGTAGGGTTTCGGGTCGCCGACGTTGATCGGGCCGGAGACGCCGGGCCGGTCGATGCCGGCGAGCACGGCCCCGGTGAGGGTGTCGATGTGGGTGAGGGTCATCTGCTTGCGGCCGCCGCCGGGGATCCGCAGCGTGCCGTTCTCGATCGTGGCGCGCAGTCGCGGGAACAGCGTGGTGTCACCGGGTCCGTAGACCACTGCGGGGCGGAGCACGAGGGCCTGCGGGCGCACCCGCTGGACCACCGCCTCGGCGAGGGCCTTCGACAGCGCCGGACCGGGCTCCGGGTAGCGGTCCTCCGCGACGGGGCCGGCCTCCTCGTAGAGGCGATGGTGCTCCCGCTGCGGGTCGTAGACGTCGGTCGAGGACAGGTGGATGATGCGCTGGTCCGGGAACGCGTCGAGCACGTGCCGGGTGCCGGTGACGTTGACCGCGTGGAGGTCGTCCGCGTCCGACCAGTCGTCGACGAGCCCGGCGCAGTGCACGACCGTCTCGAGGTACGGCAGGGCGCGCAGCGCCGAGGCGTCGGCGGGTTCCCGGATGTCCCAGGCGTGGTGGGCGAGACCGGGGATCTGCGGGTCGGTGCGGCCCAGGCTGACGACGCGCCGACCGTCCTCCAGCAGACGCTGGACGACGGCGCGCCCGATGAAACCCGAAGCTCCGGTGACGACGATCGACATGCACGTCCTTTCCTCCCCTCCAGGCTAGTGCGCCCGAAGGGCAGGAGAGGGCATTGGCCGGTGTGTCCTGCGGTGCGGTCACCCCGGGTCGGAGGTCGCGCGGGACCGTGTCTCGCGCCCCATGTATTTCCGTGTGTCCGCATCACCGTGCCGTGGCACTGTGGCACTGGGCCGGGGCACCGCGTCATCGTGCTGGGTCGCTGTGGAACTGCGCCGTGACATTGCACAGATGCGCGGAACGGCTCCCAGAAACCTTCGAAAATTGCCGGTTGGGAGGGGAGGGTCAGATGCGGTCGAGCGCCTGGGTGAGGTCGGCGAGGAGGTCCTCGACGTCCTCGATGCCCACCGACAGCCGCACGAGGTTCGCCGGCACCTCGAGGTCGGTGCCCTGGACCGAGGCGTGGGTCATGTCGTAGGGGTACTCGATGAGCGACTCGATCCCGCCCAGGGACTCCGCGAGCGTGAACACCTTGGTGCTGTCGACGAGGGTCCGGGCGGCCTCGCGCCCGCCGGCCACCTGGATCGACATCATGCCGCCGAACATCCCCTCACGCATCTGGCGAGCCGCGACCGCGTGGCCGGGGTGGGATTCGAGCCCGGGGTAGAGGACCGTCTCGACCTTCGGGTGGTCGGTGAGCGCCGCGGCGAGCGCGGCGGCGTTCTGGCTGTGCTGCTTGACCCGCACGGCGAGGGTCTTGATGCCGCGCATCGTCAGCCAGGCGTCGAACGGGCTGGAGACCGCGCCGGCGGCGTTCTGCATGTAGCCGATCGCCTCGGCGTGGGTGTCGTCGGCGAGGACGAGCGCACCGCCGACCACGTCGGAGTGGCCGCCGAGGTACTTCGTCACCGAGTGCACGACGATGTCCGCGCCCTGGCTGATCGGGTTCTGGAGGTACGGGGTGGCGAAGGTGTTGTCGACGACGAGGATCGCCCCGGCCTCGCGGGCCAGACGGGCGGTCTCGCGGATGTCGACGACGTTGAGCAGCGGATTGGTGGGCGTCTCCACCCACACGACCTTGGGCCGGTGGGCGGCGATCGCATCGGCCGCGGTGCTCGTGTCCGTGAGGTCGACGGCGAAGTGCTTGACGCCCCACTGCCCGAACACCGCGTTGATGAGGCGGAAGGTGCCGCCGTAGGCGTCGTTGCCGAGCAGGATCGTGTCACCGGGAGCGGTGAGCGCGCGCAGCAGGGCGTCCTCCGCGGCCAGCCCGCTGGCGAAGGAGAACGCGTGCGCCCCGCCCTCGATCGCGGCGAGCTGCGCCTGCAGGGCGTCGCGGGTGGGATTCGCGCTGCGCGAGTACTCGTACCCGCTGCGGAATCCGCCCACCCCGTCCTGCTTGTAGGTCGAGCTCATGTGGAGCGGCGGGATCACCGCGCCGGTCTGCGCATCCGGCTCCTGCCCGGCGTGGATGGCCTTGGTGGAGAAGGAGGGGGTGATGTTCTCGGTCACGAGTGGTCCTTTCGGGAGGCGGCCCAGCGGGCGAGGGCGGTGCGGTCGATGAGGGCGACGGGCCGGCCGGCGTCGTAGACGAGGGCCGCCGGGGCGGTGAGCAGACGGGCGCGCAGGACCTCGGCGGTCTGGCCGACGCCGACCTTCGGGAGGTCGATCATCGCGTGGGTCAGTGTGCCGACCGCGGTGTCGACGTCGGCGACGTCATCGGTGTCGAGGAGCAGGGACGTCAGTGCGCTGCGCTCGAATGCCCCGAACACGTTGAATTCGGTGGCCGCGCCGGCGTCCGCGACGAGGAGCACGTCCCCGCTGAGCGCGGTCACGGCCTCCGCGAGCCGGGTGTCGGGACCGACGCAGGGATAGTCGCCCGGGGTGATCCCGAGCCCGGTCACGACATCCGCGACCGAGGCGCCCTGCTGCCCGTGTCCGGCACCCGGCTGCCCGGATCCTGCGGGCTCCGAGTCCTCGACCTCGGCACCGGGGGCAGCGAGCACGTCCCCGCCCCGGCGGGCGGCAGTGGTGAAGCCGTGCTCGGCCATCCACTCGTCGTTGAAGATCTTGTCGATGTAGCCGCGCCCGGAGTCGGGCAGCACGACGACGACGACCGCGTCCTCGTCGAGTTCGCGGGCGGTCTCGAGAGCGGCGACGACCGCCATGCCGGACGAGCCGCCGACGAGCAGACCCTCCTCGACGGCGAGTCGGCGCGTCATCTCGAAGGCAGCGGCGTCGTCGACGGTGACGAAGCCGTCGGGGACGGAGGGGTCGTAGGTGTCGGGGATCATGTCCTCGCCGACGCCCTCGACGTAGTAGCTGTGGAGGTCGGCGGAGTGGTCGGCGTAGATCGATCCGGCGGGGTCGGCGGCGACGACCTTCACCCGCCCCTCGGAGGCCTCGTGGAGGTAGCGGCCGGTGCCGGTGATCGTGCCGCCGGTGCCCGGCCCCATGACGACGTGGGTGACGCGGCCGTCGGTGTCGTTCCAGATCTCCGGCCCGGTGGTCCGGTAGTGCGCCTCGGGCCCGGCCTGGTTGGAGAACTGGTCGGGCTTGAACGCGCCGGCCCGTTCGGAGGCGATGCGATCGGACACCCCGTAGTAGGACTCGGGGGAGTCGGGGGCGACGTTGGTCTTGGTGACGACGACCTCTGCGCCGTAGGCCGAGAGCACGTCCCGCTTGCCCTTGCCCACCTTGTCGGGGGTGACGAACACGGCGTCGTAGCCGCGGATCGCCGCAACCATCGCCAGGCCCACCCCGGTGTTGCCCGAGGTCGGCTCCACGATGGTGCCACCGGGGGCGAGCTTGCCGGAGCGCTCGGCGTCGGCGACGAGGCTGACGGCGATCCGGTCCTTGATCGAGCCACTGGGGTTCATGTACTCGAGCTTCGCCAGGACGGTCGCCCGGACCCCGGAGGCCACGGAGTTGAGCTTGACGAGGGGGGTGCTGCCGACGAGGTCGAGCACGGTGTCTGCGTACTTCACTGGGATCCTGACGCTGCTGATGGGGTGCGGGTGCGGTCGCGGCGGCGGTCCGCCGGCGGTTCCGGACGCGGTTCCCGACCGGCCCGGGCGGCGGGCGCGGGCAGGGCCTGCGACCGTTTCGATCCTAAGCCAGGCCGTCGAGCGAAGTCACACGTGCGAACTCACCCCTCACCGGCGCCGGTGCGGTGCACACGCGGCGCCGGTGCGGTGCGCGTGCGGGGCCCGGGCAGCCGCTCGGACCCGACGGGTCGGGCGGCTCACTGCCGGTGCTGCCACTGCGGTTCGCGCTTGGTGAGGAAGGCGTCGATCCCCTCCCGGGCATCGGGCATGACCGCGTTGTCGGCCATGACCGTGCTCATCCGCGCATAGGCCTCCGCGGTGGGGAGGTGGATCTGCTCGTAGAACGCCCGCTTGCCGATCGCCACGGTGGCCGAGGACGCCTGGGCGACCTGGGCGGCGAGCGCGGCGGCGGCCGATTCGAGCTCCGCGGCGTCCGCGACGTCGGAGACGAGGCCGCGGGCGAGCGCCTGCTCGGCGCTGAGCATGTCGCCGGTGAGGAGCATGCGCATGGCCGTCTTGCGGTCGACGGCGCGGCTGAGCGCGACCATCGGGGTCGAGCAGAACAGCCCGATCCGCACGCCCGGGGTGCCGAACCGCGCCTCACGCGAGGCGACGGCGAGATCGCAGGTGGCGACGAGCTGGCACCCGGCGGCGGTCGCGACGCCCTGTACCCGGGCGATCACCGGCTGCGGGATCTCCTGGATGAGGAGCATGAGCTCGGAGCAGGTGTCGAAGATCTCCTGCTGCCCGGCGTGGTCCGCCGCACTCACCTCCTTGAGGTCGTGGCCGGAGGAGAACACGTGGCCGGCGGCGGCGAGCACGATCGCGTGGACGTCGGGGCGCCCGCCGAGCTCGCGGAAGGTGGAGATGAGGGCGCGCATGAGCTCGAGGGAGAGCGCATTGCGGGTCGCCGGATGGTTGAGGGTGACGGTGGCTACGGTGTCCTCGACGGTGAGGAGTACGGTGTCTTCGCTCATGTCCCCAGTGTGCCCGATGGCGTGGACACGGGTCCCGCGCGACCGCGATCCGAACGCGGCGGCCGGTGTGGCGGAGCCGGGAACGGATGTCCCGGACCTGGCACATCCCGGGCCGGTCCGGGCGCCGGACGGCGACTACGATGACGAGTATTCGTCCAGGTCACGCCTGCCGCGCACGGCGGCGGGCCGCCCCCATCCCGGAGTCCCACGATGAGCACACCGCCCCCACCGCCCGGCCGGCCGCCCCACTGGAACGGCACCCCGTCGTACGACGGCGCCGCTCCGTACGACGACGGCGCGCGGTCCGCGGGCGGTCCGCACCCTGGCGCCCCGCACCACCCCCGCGCCCCGATCCTCCCCGGCCCGCCGGTCGGGCCGAGCACGATGCCGCGGCGCGGGAAGCCGGTCGGCCTCATCATCGGCCTGGCCCTGGGAGCCGGCGTCCTCGTCCTCGCGCTCGTCGCCGGGGTGATCTGGTTCGGCTTCGGCGCCACCATCGGGGACGAGCCCGTGGCTGGCCCGACCGCGGAGTCGTCCTCCGCCTCGGACCCGGCCGCGGCCTCCGCCCCGCCCACGGAGGCGCCCGTGCCGCCGCCGGATCCAGGCGAGGAGGAGGCGCCCGAGCGCCCGGACTACGGTCCCTCGCTCATCGACGTCGCCGCCGCCGACGAGCAGGATGCGCGCGACTGGGCGGACGCCAACTACGGCACCTTCGAGCCGCAGACCGTCTCCGGCTCCGGCCCCGACCACTTCGATGTCCCCGCCGACGTCACCGGCCCGGCCGTCGTGACCTACGAGATCATGAGCGAGGGCACCTTCCAGATGGTCGAGGCCGACGAGTCCGGTCGCCAGGGCTGGCTGCTCGGCGCCGACGGGACGGGCACCTCGGACACCTACATCGGCGGGGTGTCGGTCGACTGGTCGACGATCACCGTCACCGGCGACGCCGACTGGGAGATCCGGTTCGAGCCGATCGGCGACATGATGCTCGTGCCCGAATCCGGCTTCGGCTCCGGCCACTTCCTCCACGCCGGACCCGGAGGCGTGTTCGAGCTCGCGGTGAACTCCGACGAGCCCTACTTCGACGCCTGCATCGTCGAGGAGATCACCGGCGACCTCGGCGAAGGCACGGAGCTCGGCCGCACGCAGGACACCGAGGTGCCCTCGCAGCTCGACGAGATGCGCTCGGGTCCGAGCATCATCGGCATCACCTGCCAGGAGAACTGGGAGTTCATCGGCACCTGAACAGTGCGCCCGGACGGGCCGGCTGCGGTGGCCGTGCCGTTCGGCCCGGTGGCATCACGCGGCGAGCAGCACCCCGGTGAGCCCGGTGGCCGCGACGGCGAGGGTGGAGAGCGCGGCGAGTGCGAACGGGCGCGCCCCCACCCGCTTCACGATGGACAGCCGGACCCCGGTGCCGAGTGCGAACATCGCCGCTGCGAGCAGCGCCGTCTGCGCGATCGCCGCCGCATCGACGACGAGCAGCGGGACGATCCCGGTGGAGCGCAGCGCGACCATCGCGAGGAAGCCGAGGACGAACAGGGGCACGAGGGGCGGCAGCGACGGCGCGTCATCCGTGCCGGCGTCCGAGGTGCGCGTCGCCTCCGAGGTGCGCGCGGCGAGGATCACCCGGCGCTGCCGGACGGCGATGATCATCATCACCGGTGCGAGCAGGAGTACCCGGGCGAGCTTGACGAGCACAGCGGCGCTGAGCGCCGCAGCCCCCAGGCTCCCGCCGATCGCCACGACCTGCGCGACCTCGTGGACGGAGGCGCCGGCCCACAGCCCCGTCTGCGCCTCGGTGAGCCCGAGCGCGGCGGCGGCGAGCGGGAGTGCGGGGATCATCAGGGTGCCGAACACCACGACGAGCGCGACTGCGGTGACGACCTCCTCCTCGTCCTCGGTGCGGATCACCCCGTCGACCGCGGCGACGGCGGCGGCCCCGCAGATCGAGAACCCGGAGGCGATGAGCAGCGTCTGCGTCGACGACAGCCGGAGCAGCCGCCCGGCGAGCAGTGTCGCTGCGAACCCGACGGCCACCACCGCGACGACGGTGAGGACGACCCCGGTGCCCAGGCCCAGGATGTCGCCGAGGACGAGCTGCAGGCCGAGCAGCACGATGCCCGCGCGGAGCACGTGCTTGGCGGCGAAGTTCAGGCCGGGCTCGACGCGCGGCGGCAGGGTCGCGAGGTTGCGGACGAGCATGCCGAGGACGATCGCGACGAGCAGGGCGCTCACGGTGGGAAGGAGCGCACCGATGCCGACGGCCGCCGCGGCGCCGAGGGCGGCGAGCCCCGCACCCGGTGCGAGTTCCCGCAGTCGCGCGATGCGAGCGCTGCTGCGCGGGAGCGTCGTCGGGTCGGAGGGCATGCGTTCCAGCCTGCGCCCCGCGCCGGAGCGCCGGTAGACCCCGATCCCGCATCCGGACATATCATAGTGATATGACTGCCCGCTGGCCCGACCTCGCCGTCCTCGAGCTCCTCACCGCCGTGAGCGAACGCGGGGGACTGGGCGCCGGGGCGCGCGCCGTCGGGATGGCCCAGCCGAACGCGAGCCGCGCGATGCGGGCGCTCGAGAAGCAGCTCGGCGTCGACCTGCTCGTCCGCCACCCGTCCGGTTCACGGGTGAGCGAGGAGGGTGCGGTCGTCGTCGACTGGGCCCGGCGCGTGCTCGACGCCGCCCGTGAGTTCAGCTCCGTCGCCGAGGCGCTCGCCGCACAGCACACCGCTCACCTCGACGTGGCTGCGAGCATGACCGTCGCGGAGCACCTCGTGCCCGGATGGCTCGCCGAGCTCCGGCGCGAGATCCCCGATGCCGAGGTGCGCCTGCGGGTGCACAACTCCTCGCACGTGTTCGACCTCGTCGCCGCCGGCGACTGCGACCTCGGGTTCGTCGAGACCCCGCACCTGCACCCGACGCTGCGCACGCGCACCGTGGCGCGCGACCGGCTGGTCGTCGTCGTGGCGCCCGGGCACCCTTGGGCGGCCCGGCGACACGGGCTGGCGCCGGAGGAGCTCGCCGCGACGCCGCTCGTCGTGCGCGAGCCCGGCTCCGGCACCCGGGTCACCCTCGACGAGGCGCTCGCCCCCTACCGGCCGGTGCCGCCGGCGCTCGAATCCGGGAGCAACGCGGCAGTGCTCGCCAGTGTGTCCGCCGGAGCGGATCCGGCGGTGCTCAGCGAGCTCGTCATCGCCGGGCCCCTGCAGCGCGGCGACCTCATCGCGATCCCCGTGACCGGTCTCGAC
Organism: Brevibacterium sp. NPDC049920; assembly: GCF_040656435.1. Lineage (NCBI taxonomy): Bacteria > Bacillati > Actinomycetota > Actinomycetes > Micrococcales > Brevibacteriaceae > Brevibacterium > Brevibacterium sp. NPDC049920. The sequence continues at coordinate 26,967 of NZ_JBFAMF010000014.1, read as the reverse complement.
CTCACCCGGGAGATCCGCGCGGTGTGGCGCGGCCCGCAGCCGCCCCCGGCCGCCGCCGCGCTCATCGCGGTGGCCGCCGCGGCCGCGCCGCGCTGAGCCTTTGACCTGCGCGTGCGCGCCGGTGAAATCCGGAGGAGAGGCGGACCCGCACAGCGAGATCGGACTTGAGGGAAGCCACCTTGAGTGGAATAGACTCAACTCTGGTGCTGTTGACCTTTGAGAAGCCAGAATTCGAAAGGAACACCCATGGAATCCCAGTTCACCACGAAGTCACAGGAGGCCCTGTCGGCGGCGGTCAAGGACGCCGTCGAACGGGGCAACTCCCAGGTCGAGCCCGCCCACATCCTGTTCGCCCTGCTGTCCCAGCCGGACAGCATCGCCTCCGCCCTCCTCGAGCACCTCGGCGCCGATGCCCTGGCCGTGCAGAGCGAGGCGAAGACGCTGCTCGCCACGCTCCCGAGCATCTCCGGCACCAACCAGGCGCAGCCGAGCCTGTCCCGTGCCGGCCTCCAGCTCGTCAACAACGCGGAGAAGGAGATGTCCGCGCTCGGCGACCAGTACGTCTCCACCGAGCACCTCCTCATCGCCGCTGCCGCGGACACCGGGGAGGCCGGCAGGCTGCTCGTCCGCAACGGCGTCTCCCGCGACGGACTGCTCGCCGCCCTGCCCGAGGTGCGCGGCGGGCGCAAGGTCACGAGCGAGAACCCGGAGGACACCTTCCAGGCGCTCGAGAAGTACGGCGTCGACCTCACCGCGGCTGCCCGTGAGGGCAAGCTCGACCCGGTGATCGGCCGCGACTCGGAGATCCGCCGGGTGGTCCAGGTGCTGTCGCGCCGGACCAAGAACAACCCGGTGCTCATCGGCGAGCCCGGCGTCGGCAAGACCGCCGTCGTCGAGGGCCTCGCCCAGCGCATCGTCGCCGGCGACGTGCCCGAATCGCTCCGCAACAAGACGCTCATCAGCCTCGACATGGCGGGCATGGTCGCCGGTGCGAAGTACCGCGGCGAGTTCGAGGAGCGCCTCAAGGCCGTGCTCGAGGAGATCAAGGGCTCCGACGGCCAGGTCGTGACGTTCATCGACGAGATCCACACCGTCGTCGGCGCCGGTGCTACCGGCGATTCCGCGATGGATGCGGGCAACATGCTCAAGCCGATGCTCGCCCGCGGTGAGCTGCGGCTCGTCGGCGCGACCACGCTCGACGAGTACCGCGAGAACATCGAGAAGGACCCCGCGCTCGAGCGGCGGTTCCAGCAGGTGTTCGTCGGCGAGCCGAGCGTCGAGGACTCGATCGCGATCCTCCGCGGCCTCAAGGAGCGCTACGAGGCGCACCACAAGGTGACGATCGCGGATTCCGCGCTCGTCGCCGCCGCTGCGCTGTCCAACCGGTACATCGCCGGCCGGCAGCTGCCGGACAAGGCGATCGACCTCGTCGACGAGGCGGCCTCCCGCCTGCGGATGGAGATCGACTCCGCGCCGATCGAGATCGATGAGCTCACCCGCGCCGTCGACCGGCTCAAGATGGAGGAGATGGCGCTCTCGCACGAGAGCGACGCGGCCTCCGTCGAACGGCTCGCGGTGCTCCGCGAGGACCTCGCGAACAAGCAGGAGGAGCTCGCCGGGCTCAATGCCACCTGGGAGACCCAGCGTGCCGGGCTCAACCGGGTGGGCGAGCTCAAGCAGAAGCTCGACGACCTCCGCTCGCAGGCGGAGATCGCCCGCCGCGACACCGACCTGGAGACCGCCTCGCGCCTGCTCTACGGCGAGATCCCGGCTGTCGAGAAGGAGATCGCCGCCGCCGAGGCGGAGGAGAAGGAGTCCGGGACCGGCACCGCCCGCCCGATGGTCGGCGACCAGGTCACCGCCGACGACATCGCCGAGGTGGTCGCCGCCTGGACCGGCATCCCCGCCGGCCGGCTCCTCGAGGGCGAGCGCGACAAGCTGCTCCGCGCCGAGGAGATCATCGGACAGCGACTCATCGGCCAGCAGGCGGCCGTCGCCTCGGTGTCGGATGCGATCCGGCGCTCGCGGGCCGGCGTGTCCGACCCGGACCGGCCGACCGGCAGCTTCCTGTTCCTCGGGCCCACCGGCGTGGGCAAGACCGAGCTCGCGAAGTCGCTCGCGGACTTCCTGTTCGACGACGAGCGCGCGCTCGTGCGCATCGACATGAGCGAGTACGGGGAGAAGCACTCGGTGTCGCGCCTCGTCGGCGCGCCTCCCGGATACGTCGGCTACGAGACCGGCGGCCAGCTCACCGAGGCGATCCGGCGCCGGCCCTATTCGGTGGTGCTGCTCGACGAGGTGGAGAAGGCGCACCCGGACGTGTTCGACATCCTGCTCCAGGTGCTCGATGACGGCCGGCTGACCGATGGGCAGGGGCGGACGGTGGACTTCCGGAACACCATCCTCATCCTCACCTCGAACCTCGGCTCGCAGTTCCTCATCGATCAGTCGCTCGACCAGCAGGCCCGCGAGGCCGCGGTGATGAACGTGGTGCACCAGGCGTTCAAGCCCGAGTTCCTCAACCGGCTCGACGACATCGTGATGTTCGAGCCGCTGTCCATGGAGGATCTCAGCCGGATCGTCGATCTGCAGATCGCGGCGATGCAGGAGCGCCTGGCGGAGCGCCGGCTCACGCTCGAGATCACCCCGGCCGCCTCCGAATGGCTGGCGATCGAGGGCTACGATCCCGCCTACGGCGCCCGGCCGCTGCGCCGCCTCGTGCAGCGCGAGATCGGGGACCGGCTGGCCAAGGAGATCCTCGGCGGCGTCATCCACGACGGCGACACCGTGCGGGTGGACCGTCCGGAGGACACCGCGGCCGATGCCTCCGGTGGGCTGGTCATCGCCCCGGTGTGACCGGTCGCCCCGGTGCCCCGCGCGGCGGCGTCCCCGTCGGGACGCCCGCGTCGCGCCGCCGGAGTGCACGGATCGGACGACCGTGAGATCAAGCGTCCCCGCTGTGACATCACAGCGGGGACGCTTCATGCGTGCGAGAACTCCTGCTCCGGGGCGCAGCGCGTGCAGGTGCGTGCGCCTCGGGCAGGTGCACGCGACGTGCCTCAGGAGCTGGGAAGCAGGTTCTCGGTGAAGTCGCCCTTGTCCGCCCGGTGGACGAGGCAGTGGATGTGGCGGTCGTTCTGGCCCCAGGTCTCCGCGGTCGGGATGACGTAGCTCGCGGCGAAGTCGGAGCTGAGCTTCGCCGGATCGAGTGCTCCGGCAGTGCCGGATTCGCAGAAAGCCTGCGCGTCCGCCGTCAGCGTGCTCGTGCCCGGGTACGTGTCGCCATCGATCTCTTGCTGGGCGTACACCTGCGCGAAGTGCGGCTGATCGCATTCGACGGTCTGCAGGGCGGTGGTGACGTCCGGATTGGCGATGCAGTCGCCCACGGCGAGGTCGGGTTCGCCCGCGGCATCCTGGGTCGGCTCCTGCGTGGGTTCCCCGGTGGGATCCTGCGTGGGCTCGGCGACGGCCGACTCGGAGGGCTCGGGCTCGCCTTTGTTGAGGATTGTGCTCCCGGCCCACAGGCCGCCGCCGACGATGAGCGCGAGCACGAGGAACGCGCCGACGCCCAGGCCGATGAAGAGCCCGGTGCGCTTCTTCTTGGGCGGGGGGCCGCCGGGCCCGCCCGGATATCCCGGTGCGCCCGGGTGGCCCGGTCCGCTCGGCGAACCGGGGTAGCCCGAGGCCGGGGACGCTCCCGGGTAGCCGGATGCCGGAGATGCCCCCGGGTAGCCGCCGGGGCCTCCTGGACCTCCGGTGCTCCCGGGTCCGCCGCTCTGCGGGGCGCCCGGATAGCCGGGCTGCGCGTTGCCGGGGTGTGCAGTGCCGGGGTGCTGGGGCCCGGGTGCGCCGGGACGGCCGGGACCACTTGCACCCGGATGTCCCGGTGCTCCGGAGGGGCCGGGTCCACCGGGACCGCTCGGGCGCTGCGGGCCGCCGGGGTATCCGTCGGCGCCCGGATTGGGCTGCTGCTGACCGCCCGGCTGTCCGGCGAACGGGCCGCCCGGTTGACCGCTGCCCGTGCCGGGAGGAGCCCCATGTCCCTGGCCCGTCTGCGGCCGGGGGGTGACCTGCGGGGGATTCGGGCGCCGATAGGGATCGTTGGGATAGCTCATGGCGTCCACACTAGGTCACGGTTCCCGCCGCCTACCAGCGCCCGAGCGGGAGTATGGCGGAACTGCAACACGGGATGCCCCCCCCTGCGCCTCAGTCGCTGTAGTCGACGGTTGACGGAGAGCGCGACTCACCAGTGCGCCGATTCCGTTCCTGCGATCATTCGTCTCCACTGATGGCGTCCCAGATCTCAGGGGCTACCCATCGTTCCTTTCCGCCACGGCCCCATCTGCCTTCGGATCTCAGCCACCCTTCGGCCTCGGCTGCTCTGATGGCCGTCGACGCGGTCGGTTGGCTGACGTTGAGCTCCCGCCTCACGCTCTCCACGGTGACCAGGGGGTTGCGGAAGATGATTTCGACGAGATGCGTCAATGCAGTCCTTTCGTTCCTGCGCGTGACAGCTTCTCGATACCGCTCCCGTGTGGAGATCAAGTGCTGCAGTCTGCGGGATGACGCGTCGGAGCGCACTTCGATTGCCCGGGCGAAGAACTGCACCCATTCGTCGATCTCACCGCGTTCTCTCACCGCCTGGAGCCGGTCGTAGTACTCGCGTCGGTGGGCTTCGAAGTATCCGGACACGTTGAGAGTGGGATGAGGCAGGATCCCGTCGCTGATGAAGCCGAAGAGTATGAGCAATCGGCCGATGCGGCCATTTCCATCGAGATACGGGTGAATGGTCTCGAACTGGTAGTGGAGAAGCGCGCTCTTGAGGACGGGCGCCATGGCGTGGTCGCCATTGGCGAATCGTTCCCAGTCGGTCAGGGCTTCGGGCAGATACTCATTGTGGGGCGGAATGAAAGCGGCTGTTCGGGGAGTGGCGTCTGCTGCCCCGATCCAGACCGGCGATCGGCGAGCCTCCCCGGGACTCTTCTCTTCCCCGCGAACGCCTGTCATCAGCACTTCATGCAGTCGATTGATGAAGCGTTGCGTCAGTGGCAGATCGGGCAGGAGCTCGACACCGAGCCTCATCGCAGCCAGATAGTTCTGGACTTCCTGGAGGTCCGGATCCACTGCAGACGAATCGGATACCGCTTCAGCAGAGAGAACATCACTGAGCGAAGCCTGGGTTCCCTCGATTCGAGAGCTCGACACGGCTTCCTGTGCCATCGACGGGGCCAGGAAGAGCGAAGGGTCCGGAACGATCAGACTCGCTCCCCCGAGCTTCCCCAGGGCCAGGCTCGCGCGGGAGAGTGCATCATTGGTCTCCTGTCGCAGAGATATCGAACGCGGAATCGGCGCCGGTCTGAAGAACGGGTGGTCCCACGCGAGCAGGGGGTCGGCGATGACGGTGCCGAACACGGAACTTACAAATCTGGCAGGGTCCACTGGATGATCTTATAAGAAACGCGGCCAGAATTTTTAAGTTTGTCGGATGAGGGGTCAGATCAGGGCGATTCGGAGGCCGCCTGCGCCTCAGCCGCTGTAGTCGACGACCACCGGTGCGTGGTCGGAGGCACCCTTGCCCTTGCGCTCCTCGCGGTCGACGAACGCATCCTCGGCCCGCTCGGCCAGAGCCGGCGAGGCGAGCTGGAAGTCGATGCGCATCCCCTGCTTCTTGGGGAACCGCAGCTTCTGGTAGTCCCAGAACGTGTAGACGCCCGGTCCCGGGGTGAAGGGTCGGGCGACGTCCGTGAGGCCGGCGTCGAGGAGCGCGGAGAATGCCGCGCGCTCCGGCTCCGAGACGTGCGTGGCACCGTCGAACTCGGCCATGTCCCAGACGTCGTCGTCCTCCGGTGCGACGTTGAAGTCCCCGCACAGCACCAGCCGGGTGCCGGCGTCCACGGTAAGCGTCCGGGAGACCTCCGCGCGGAGCGCCTCGAGCCAGGCGAGCTTGTAGGTGTAGTGCGGGTGGTCGAGTTCGCGGCCGTTCGGCACGTAGAGCGAGTGGACCCGCACCCCGCCGCAGTCGGCGCTGATCGCGCGGGCCTCGACATCGTCCTGGTCGCCGAAGCCCGGGACGTCGGGGAAGCCGATCTCGACATCCGCGAGCCCCACCCGGCTGGCGATGGCGACGCCGTTCCACTGGTTGAGCCCGTGGAACGCGACCTCGTAGCCGCGCTCGGAGAAGACCTGGGCGGGGAACTGGTCGTCGCGGCACTTGAGCTCCTGGATCGCCAGCACGTCCGCGTCCGAGCGGTCGAGCCATGCTCCGATCCGCTCCGCCCGGGCCCGGATCGAGTTCACATTCCACGTCGCGATTCGCATGCCCCCACTGTATTCGACGCCTCGGACACGGGGCCGGGGCCTGAGCGCATGGACACCGGAACGGGCCGGACCCGGAGCGCACTGCCTGGGGATCAGGGTCGAGGCCCGGGCGTTCCGGCCCGGAGCGAGGCCGGAGTTTCGCGGGCGCCGCGTCAGCGGCCCGCCGTAGGGTGATCCCATGGACCGTTCGCCCCACTCCCGCACCTCCGACGCCGTCTCCCACCCCGGCCGCGCCGCGCATGCCCCGGAGGGCCCCGTGCCCGTCGCCCTCGTCACCGGGGCCACGAGCGGGATCGGGCTGGAGTTCGCGCGGGCGCTCGCGGCCGACGGCTATCACCTGGTGCTCGTCGCCCGCACTCTCGCCCGGCTGGAGGAGACCGCCGAGGTGCTCGAGGACGAGTACGGCGTCCCGGTGCGAGTGCTCACCGCAGACCTCGCCGCCGAATCGGGGATCCGTACCGTCACCGGCTTCCTCGACCGCGAACGGGTCGACGTCGTGGTCAACAATGCCGGCTACGGGCTCAAGCACTCGGTGCTCCGCACGGGCCCTGCAGACCTCGTCGCGCTCGACCGGGTGCTCAACTCCGCCGTCCAGCAGATCTCCTGGCACGCCGCTCACCGGATGATCGAACGGGGTCGCGGCGGGATCGTCAACGTCGTGTCGATGGCCGCTCTCACCACCATGGGTGCCTACGCCGCAGCGAAGTCCGCCGCCCTCGTATTCACCGAGAACCTCGCCGCGGAGCTCGCCGACACCCCGGTCACGGCGACCGCGGTGCTGCCCGGGTTCGTGCGCACGGAGTTCCACGACCGGATGCGCGTGGACATGTCGACGATGCCGGCCATCGCCTGGGTCGCAGCGCACCAGGTCGCCCGGGAGGGGCTGGCGGATGCGCGCGCCGGGAAGGCGGTGTCCGTGCCGGGCCTGCAGTACAAGCTCGCCTACCTCCTCGCGCAGGCCGTGCCTCGGCCGCTGCTGCGAGGCCTGAGCAATGGATTCCGATTCCGCCGTCTGCGCCGCCCGGCCCGGCCCGGACCGCACTCCTGAACGGGCCGCACCCGCTGCGGGGGCCGTCCGAGTCCGATCGGGCGGCGCGGCGTGCCCGGGCGCAGTGACGAGGTGTGGACATCTGACAGTACTCGCGAGTAGCGGCGGCTCTACTCCACAGTAGGTCTGACCTGCGCCGACGCCCGGAGCGCCCGGGTGATGCCTGTGACCCGCACGAATTCGCGCTTGTCTATGCTTTTTGTGAGAAGACTGAGAGTAATCGAGCAAAGTGAACGCCCGGTTTACAGCCGTCGGAATCCTGTGGTCAAATGGAACCATTCGTCCGGTGGGGATCGGACGAATGAAACGGACGTATGGGGATGCGTCCGGGTACTCGAGGGGAGTGCTGCAGAAGTCCCGGGATGTCGCGGTCTCCGCGCCCCGGGACTTCTGTATTCACCACTCCGGCACCGGCGCCCCGTCGCCGTAGACTGGGGCCATGTCTGAGACCTCTGCCGCGGATGCGCGCACCCAGCTCCTCGCCCTCATCGACGAACTCGCCGTGGTCCGCGGCCGCGTCACGCTGTCCTCCGGCAAGGAGGCCGACTACTACCTCGATCTGCGCAGGGTCACACTCGACCACCGGTCCGCCCCGCTCATCGGCGACGTCGTGCTCGACCTGCTCGAGCGCGAGGGCTACCTCGACCGCGTCGACGCGGTCGGCGGCCTGACCATGGGAGCGGACCCGGTCGGCACCGCGGTCATGCACCGCTCCGTGGTGCGCGGCACCCCGCTCGACACCTTCGTCGTCCGCAAGGAGGCCAAGGCCCACGGCATGGGCCGGCGCGTCGAGGGCCCCGATGTCGCCGGGCGCCGAGTCATCGCCGTCGAGGACACCTCGACCACGGGCGGCTCCGTGCTCACCGCCGTCGAGGCGCTGCGCGAAGCCGGGGCCGAGGTCGTCGCGGTCGCCGTCGTGATGGATCGCAACACCGGAGCGAAGCAGCGGGTCGAGGCGGCCGGCCTGCCCTACCTCACCGCCCTCACCACCGCGGACCTCGGCCTCGACTAGATCCGCTCCACGCCCCGGCCGGCCCCCGATTCCAGCCCCCAGGCCCCGGCGAAGCTGCGGGGCGCCCCAGGGCCTCCTCGGCACCCCGGCACACCCCGCGCGGCGACTGGGAATTGTCCGGATAACGAGCGCCGGGCCGCCCCTCGGTTTGTGGCATGTCCCACCGTCGGGACACACTTGTCTCTGCGCACCCATCGGTCTGACGCGTGCGCACCCCTGGCGGAACAGAAGGACGATCAGTGCTCACACTCACAGGAATCACGCTCAAGTCGGGTCGCAAGACCTGGCTCAAGGACGTGTCATTCACCGCGAAGGCCCGCCGGATCACCGGCGTCGTCGGCCCCCGCGGCTCCGGCAAGACCGAGCTCGCCCGCATCATCATGGGCCTCATCGAACCGGACTCCGGGACCATCACCCTCGAGGGCCACGAGCTCGGGTTCGGCGACCGCCAGAACTTCGGCTACCTGCCGAGTGAGCGCGGCGGCTACCCGAACATGAAGGTGCTCGAGCAGATCGTCTTCTTCGCCCGCCTCCACGGGATGACCATGGGCGCAGCCGAGCGCAACGCCGTCACCCTGCTCTCCCGCCTCGATCTGTCCGACCGCGCCTATGCGCCGCTGTCGCACCTCTCCGGCACCGAGGTCGCGCGCGTCGACATCGCCGCGATCCTCGCCGCCGACCCGGACGTCGTCGTCCTCGACGAGCCCTTCGACGGACTCGACGCCGCGAGCTCGGAGAAGGTGTTCGAGCTCCTGCGCGACCACGCCGACTCCGGTGTGCCGATCGTATTCACCTCCGACAGCTGGGAGCTGACCCAGGCCGCCGCGGACGACATCATCGTGCTCTCGCACGGCACGATCGCCGGTGAGGGCACCCTGGCCGAGCTCCGCGCCGACCACCGCAGCTACCGCGCCGATTTCGCCGACGAAGCCTCGGCCACCGCCGCCGAGGCGCACCTCGCCGCGAGCCCGGGCGTCGCCACCGCCGCCCGCACGGGTGATTCCGTCGCCTTCGAGGCGAGCGACGTCGACGCCGCCGGGGCCGCCGTCACCGGACTGAGCGGTCTGCGCGGCTTCACCACCGTCGAGCCCAGCCTCGCCGAACTGTTCAAGGAGAAGGTGTGATGACGAATCCCAAGGACACCGGCGCCAACGGGCCGAAGCGCGACCTGTCCTCCGACCTCGGGAACCTCGAGGACGACGAATTCCTGGTCGAGGACGAGACCACGACGACCGAGGACGAGACCACGACGACCGAGGACGACGCCGTCGACCCGCAGGATCCCGCCACCGACGATCCCGATGACGATGAACTCGCCGACGACGATCTCGACGCGGATGCGGCCGACGAGGAGATCGAGGTCGCGACGATCGATGATGACGACGAGGTGCCCTACGAGCTGCGGGAGGACCGGCAGGACCCGGCGACCGAGCCGCGCACCGGCCTCGTCTCCGAGTTCCGCGATCTCACCGGCCGCCAGGCGGCCTGGCTCGTCTCCAACCGGGAGACGACCACGGCCTCGCGCAGCCCCCTGTTCTACGTCACCGCCCTCGTCATCGGGCTCGCCGTGCTCGCCGGCCTCGTCATCGGGCTCGGCAACGCGGACTCGACGAGCGACGGCTCCGACACCGCGGTCGCGGTCGTCGGGATCGGTGAGCAGGCCCCGCTGTTCGAACAGCAGCTCGGCATGACGGTCCTCGACGCGGAGAGCGTCGAGGTCGCCCAGGAGATGGTGCGCAACGGCGAGGTCGACGCCGCACTCATCCCCGACGTGACGGGCCAGGGCAACGACACGATCGTCGCGCTCAACAGCGAGCCGACCGCCGTGCTCGACAAGTTCGCCCCGCAGATGCCGGTGACCTACCTCGAGCCCCCGGCGGTCAACACCGAGGCCGCGAAGGCGCTCGGCTGGGGCCTGGCGTTCCTCCTCATCGCCTCGGTGATGACCCTCGGCGCGCTGCTCTACTCGAACATGCGGGTGGAGAAGCGCAACCGCATCGCGGAGATCATCGCCGCCACCATCCCGGCGAAGTCCGCGGCCTGGGGCCGGGTGTACGGCCTCACGCTGCTGTCGCTGGGGTACCTCGCGATCGCCGTCGGCGTGCTCCTTCTCGGACTCTCGATCGCCTCGCGCACCTCGCTCGCGGTGTCGATGATGCCGGGACTCGGCTGGTTCGCCGGCCTGTTCCTGCTCGCCCACCTCCTGTTCCTGTCGCTGTACCTGTGGGCCGCGACCGCCGCCAAGCGCCGCGGCCGCCAGGTGGGCGCAGGACTCACCGTGATCCTCGTGCTCGGCGGGGCGCTTGCGCCGCTGTTCTTCCTCAACAACTTCGAGGCGCTCAAGTGGATGTCGTGGATCCCGTTCACCGCTCCGGTGGCGACCCCGCTGCGCTACTTCGCCTCCCAGGCCGAGTGGTGGGAGGGTCTGATCGCGCTCGGCTCGGTGCTCGTCGCCGCACTCATCGCGTTCGCCCTCGCCTCCGCCGCCTACCGCCGCAACCTCCTGCGCGGCTCCGGTCGCACCGGTAAGACCGCGAAGGTCAAGGGGGATCGGAGCAAGGGCGCCGAGACCGAGGACGGCGACGACGACGCCGCGGAGACGAGCACGAAGGACGCGAAGTCGTCGAAGGGCGCGAAAGCTGCCACGGGCGCGAAGTCCGCGAAGTCCGGGAAGTCCGGGAAGTCGACGACCGCTGGCAGGTCCGAGGACGTCGATGGCGCGGACCTCGATGACGCGGACGTCGAGGATTCCGACCCGGACGAGGATGCCGCGGAGGAGTCCACGGCCACGACCGCGAAGTCGACCGGGAAGTCGACCGGGAAGCCCGCTCCGGCGACGAAGGCCGCGAAGACCGCGACCGGGAAGTCCGCGGCGAAGCCGGGTACCGCCGGGAAGTCCGGGAAAGCCGGCTCCTCGGCCGCCTCGAAGCGGAAGAAGCCGGGCGCTCGGTGACCGAGCAGCACCAGGACGACGGGCAGGCGGGCTCAGCAGAGCGCCTGCCCGTCGGCGTCGGACCGTGGGAGGGCCCGCTGCCGGCAGGCGACCACTGGGACCCGGAGCTGCTCGCCGCCGGTGACCGCCGCAACGTCGTCGACCGATACCGCTACTGGACGCTCGAGGCGATCGTCGCCGACCTCGACCGGTCCCGCCACTCGTTCCACGTCGCCGTGGAGAACTGGCAGCACGACCTCAACATCGGGTCCGTGGTGCGCACCGCCAATGCCTTCAACGCCGCCGCCGTCCACATCGTCGGCCGGAAGCGGTGGAACCGCCGCGGGGCCATGGTCACCGACCGCTATCAGCACATCCACCACCACCCCGACGCCGCTGCGCTCGCCGCCTGGTGCGCCGAGCGCGGACTGAGCCTCATCGGCGTGGACAACTTCCCCGACTCGGTGCCGCTGGAGACCTTTGAGCTGCCCGAGGCGTGCATGCTCCTCTTCGGCCAGGAGGGCCCCGGCCTCACCGACGCCGCGCACGCCGCGTGCGATGCCGTGCTCTCGATCGAGCAGTACGGGTCCACGCGGTCGATGAATGCCGCCGCGGCCGCCGCGATCGCGATGCACGCCTGGATCCGCCGGCACGCCTTTGGCCAGCTCGCCGCCGGGGCCCCGGGCCGGGACCCGGCGCCCGAGCGCCGGTGAGCCCGCACCTCGGGCACGGGGACGGCAGGACCGGGGAGTCCGCTGCCCACGGGCCGGCCCGGCAGTGGCGCGGGAGGCCGCCTGCCGCATAGGTTTGAGCCAGCACTCATCGTCGAAAGGCTCGGCCATGTCCCCGGCACCCACCGCGTCCCTGCCGCCTCGCGCTCGGCGTTCACGTCTCGCCGGGGTCGCACTCCTCCTGCTCACCCTGTTCGTCCTCACCGGCTGTGTGAAGCTCAACTCCGACCTCGACGTGAGCACGGACCTCACACTGTCCGGGACGATGTCGGTGATGATGAAGAAGTCCGCGGTCGAAGATCTCGGGCAGACCACGGACGAGGCCCTGGAAGAGATGACCGGGGACGTGCCGGACATGTCCGACCGCGGCGTGACCACGGGGGAGGTGCACGACGAGCTCTACGTCGGTATCCGGTTCACCCTCGATGACGTCGACCCCACCGAGTTCACCGAGGACGAGCTCGGATTCATCTCGCAGCTCTCGCTGAGCGAGCAGGACGGCACGATCTCCCTGTCAATGCCCAACCCGGTGGCGATGCCGTCGATGGACATGCCCGCCCCGCCGACCGGCGGCTACCCCGGCGCCGCACCCGGCATCGACACCGGTCTCGGCGTCGACAGCATCCGCTCGATGCTCGACGAGTCGGTCATCGCGTTCACCTTCCCGGGTAAGGTCATCGATGCGCCCGGTGCGGAGGTCAACGGCTCGACCGCGTCCTGGGACCTGCAGACCTTCGAGGGCGAAGAGCTCACCGCCGAGGCGCAGGTCTCCGGGTTCCCGTGGTGGGTCCTCATCGTCATCGGCATCATCGTGATCCTCGGGATCGTGGCACTCATCATCGTGCTCATCGTCATGTCGCGGAAGAAGAAGCGGCAGCAGCAGGGCGCCGGATTCGGTGCCCCGGGTGCGCAGTACGGTGCCCCCGGCGGTCAGGGGTACCCGGGCGGACCTGCAGCGGCAGCCGGTCCCTACGGCTCGGGTCCGCAGCCGGGTCAGTACGGCTCGGGACCCGCGCCCGGCCACCACGGCCCCGGACCCCAGCCCGGTCAGCAGCAGCCCGGCCCGTACGGCTCGGGGCCCGCACCGGGGTACGGCTCCGGACCGGCACCTGCGGGCTACGGCGGACCCGCGGGCTCCCCGCCGGTGCAGCCGGGCAGCGGCCACCCCGGAGGACATCCCCAGGGCGGGCCGCAGATGCCCGGTCAGCACGCGCCCGGGCAGTACCCTCCTGGGCAGCAGGGAGGATTCCCCGGTCAGAACCACCCGGGTCAGGGTCATCCGGGACAGAACCCGCAGGACCGCTTCCGGCCACCGCGGCGCTGAGTTCGACGCCGACCCGGCCGCAGCGGTGAGCCGGGCGGTCGGCCCGGTCGCAGCACTGAGCACCCCCGGCAGGACCGGCTGACACGACAGAGCCCCTCGGGTGACCGAGGGGCTCTGTGCTGTCGGAGACCGGGACTCAGCTCACATCTGCGGCTTCCGGCTCGATGAGTCCGCCGAGCCCGGCGAGCTCCGCGACGAGCGAGTCCTCGTCGTCGAAGGTGCGCGGGATGACGGTGAGGCGCTTGGCGTAGTGGCCGATGGGGTACTCCATCGTCATGCCGATGCCGCCGTGCATCTGGATCGACTCCTGGCTGATCTGCTCGGCGGCGTCGTCGACGATGATCTTCGCGGCGATGACGTCGGCGTGACGCGACTTCGAGGTGCCGTCCACGTCCTGCGTGATCGCGAGCTTCGAGTACAGCGCCATGCTCTTCGCGCCCTCGAGAGTCGCGTACATGTCCGCCGCCCGGTGCTGGAGCACCTGGTTGCGGCCGATCGGCGCCCCGAACTGCTCGCGGGTGTGGAGGTACTCCGCGGTCATCTTCAGCGAGGCCGACATCGCACCGACGGCCTCCGCGGCGAGCGCGGCGTTGGCGGTGTCGATGACGCGGGCGATCGCATCGCTCGCATCGCCGGTGCCCAGACGGGTGGCCGGTGCGTTCTCGAACAGCACCGAGGCGGTCTTGAGGCCGTCGGCCTGCGTGCGCACGTCCACGGTCACGCCCTCGGCCTGCGCGTCGACGAGGAACAGGCCCACGCCGCCGTCGACGGCCGCGGACACGACGAACTGCGTGGCGGCGTCGCCGCCGAGCACACCGGACTTCTCACCGGTGAGCGTCGCGCCGTCACCGGACACCGCGGCGGTGGTCGCCGGGCTGGTGAGGTCGTAGCGGCTGTTGGGCTCCTGGCCGGCGAAGGCGAGGAAGGTCGTGCCCTCGGCGACGCCGGGCAGCACCTGTGCCTTCTGCTCGTCGGTGCCGACGGCGTCCACCAGGCCGCCGCCGAGCACCACGGTGGGGAGGTAGGGCTCGAGCACGAGGGCACGGCCGAACTCCTCCATCACCACGGCGACCTCGGCGAAGCCCATGCCGGCACCGCCGTGCTCCTCGGCGAACGGGAGTCCCAGCAGGCCGATCTCGGCGTACTGGTTCCACATCTCCTCGCTCCAACCCCGGTCGGTGGCGAGGAGGGCTTCGCGGGTGCCCGCGTCGTACTTGGTCTTGAGCAGGCGGGCGACGGTCGAGCCGAGCTCCTGCTGAACATCGGTGAGTTCGAGATCCATGGGGCGATTCTCCTTCGAATATCGTCGCGGCTCAGAGGCCGAGCAGAGCCTTGGAAATGATGGACCGCTGGACTTCGGACGAGCCGCCGTAGATCGTCACCTTGCGGTAGTTGAAGTACGCCTTGAGGGCGTCGGAGGCACCGGGCGGCAGGGTGGTGAAGCCGTCGGCGACCTCGCGGGAGTCGACGAAGTCGAGGGCCTGCGGGCCGAGCACGTCGACGAGCAGCTCGGTGATGTCCTGCTGCAGCTTGGAGCCGCGCAGCTTGAGCACCGAGGACCGCGGGTCCGGCTTGTCGGAGCCTGCCGCCTGGGTCGACAGGATGCGCAGCTGGGTGAACTCGAGCGCGGTGAGCTCGGCCTCGACCTTGGTCAGGCGCGCCGAGAACAGCGGGTCCTGCAGGAGCGTGCCGCGCGGGGTGCGGGTGGTTGCGGCGTAGGCCTTGACGCGGGCGAGTGCGACCTTCGAGGCGCCGATCCGGGCGATCCCGGTGCGCTCGTTGCCGAGCAGGAACTTCGCGTAGGTCCAGCCCTTGTTCTCCTCGCCGACCAGGTTCTCGACCGGGACCTCGACGTTCTCGAAGAACACCTCGTTGACCTCGTGGCCGCCGTCGATGAGCTGGATCGGGCGCACGGTGACACCCGGGGTCCTCATGTCGATGAGCAGGAAGGAGATGCCGGCCTGCTTCTTCACGTTCGGATCCGTGCGCACGAGCATGAAGATCCAGTCGCCGTACTGGCCGAGCGTCGTCCAGGTCTTCTGCCCGTTGACGATGTACTTGTCGCCCTGCTTGACCGCGGTGGTCTTGAGGGAGGCGAGGTCGGAGCCGGCGTCGGGCTCGGAGAAGCCCTGGCTCCACCAGATGTCGAGGTTGGCGGTCTTGGGGAGGAACCGCTCCTTGATCTCCTGGCTGCCGAAGGTCGCGATCACCGGGCCGACCATCGAGGCGTTGAACGCCAGCGGCGCGGGCACGGAGGCGAGCTGCATCTCCTCGAGCCAGATGTGGCGCTGCACCGGAGTCCAGTCCTGGCCGCCCCACTCGACGGGCCAGTTGGGCACCGCGTAGCCGTGTTTGTTGAGGATCTGCATCGAGGTGACCATGTCCTCTTTGCTCAGTTCCTCGCCGATCGCGTTGCGGCGACGGATGTCCTCGGGGATCTCGGTGCGATAGAACTCGCGCATGTGCTGTGCGAACTCGAGTTCTTCCTTGCTCAGCAGATTATCCATGGATCTTCCTCGATCGTTCGTTCAGGGATGGGGTCTGTCATCCCAGTGTAGTAGCCGGAGTGGCGACAGTCACAATTGACCGTTACTGCTGAGTAAGGTCGGATGCCCGCCGCCGAGGCGCCCTCGGCCGGCGAGCTGCCGGCACCGCGCGATCGGCACGACGAGCTGTCACGGATGCTCGAGAATCCGCCCGGGTCTCGAGCACAGGTGGCAGGTCGATGGCGCTGCGTGATCGATCGGCCCGCGCGATCAGCTCTCCTGTGCGCGCACCTCGGCCGGTCGGCCGACCGGCAGGAAGAGGATCAGGCCGACGGCGAGGACGAGGGCGATCCCGATCGCGCCGGCGCGCTGGAAGCCGAGCAGCATGATGAAGGTCGAGAACATGAAGGGGCCGAGGAAGCTCACGGCCCGCCCGGTCGTGGCATAGAGTCCGAAGTTCTCACCGGCCCGCTCCGGCGGCGTGATCCGGGAGAGGAAGGAGCGCGAGGCGGCCTGCACCGGGCCGACGAACAGGCACAGCCACATCGCCGTGACCCAGAACACCGTCTTCGAATCGCTGACGATGATCGGCAGGGAACCGGCGATGAGGCAGACGAGCCCGACGATGATCACCGCGCGCGGTCCGAACCGGTCGTCGAACCAGCCGGCGCTCACCGCGCCGATCCCGGCGACGAGGTTCGCCGCCACCCCGAGGTAGATGACCTCCGCACCGCTGAAGCCGTAGGAGCCGAGTGCGATCACCCCGGCGAAGGCGAAGATCGTCGTCAGGCCGTCGCGGAACACCGCCGAGGCGAGGAAGAACTTGAGCGTCTCCCGGTCGCTGCGGAACAGGTCGAGGATCCGTTCGACGACGTGGAGGAGGTCCCGGCCCCACTGCCGCACCATGCCGCGCACACCCCCACCGGGCCCGGCCGCCGCGCCCGGCACATCGCGCGGGCCGAACACGAGCAGCGGGACGGCGAACACCGCGAACCACACGCCCGAGGCCGCCGCCACGATCCGATACCGCATCCCGTCCTCGTCGGTGGCGCCGAACAGGCCCACCTCCGGCTGGATCACGGTGAACAGGAGGATGACGAGGAGCGCGAGCCCGCCGAAGTAGCCCAGCCCCCAGCCGAAACCGGAGATCCGCCCGGCGGTGCTCGGCGTGGAGATCCGGGAGAGCATCGCGTTGTAGAACACCTCGGCGAGCTCGTAGAAGATCCCGGCGAGCCCGAGGAGCAGCAGGCCCGGCCACAGGTAGCCGGGGGAGTCCCGGATGAAGAACATGCCGAGCACGCAGGCGACGACGAGGAAGGTGTTGACGCCGAGCCACAGCCGGTGCCGACCGCTCGAATCCGCGCGGGTGCCGACGGCCGGGGCGAGAAGGGCGACGACGACCCCGGCGATCCCGGTCACCCAGCCGAGCGCCGCGGAGCCGGCGACCTCGTCCGCCGCGACGCCGGAGGTCAGGTAGGGGGCGAAGACGAAGGTGACGACGACGGCGCTGTACGCCGAACCGCCCCAGTCCCACAGCGCCCACGACAGCACGGTGCGCTTGGGTGCGGTCCCCGAGGGGCGGGGCACCTCGGATGCGGGACGCTCCGTCTCGGGGGTGCTCATACCGGGCACTCTAGCCGTGCACCTCGTCACACGGGGCGTCCAGGGGATGAAACCTGGGAATCTCCCGAGTATCCTCGTCACGGTACGACACCCGGGACTCACGGAACCCAGGCCATACGGAACCCAGATCTCACGACGATTCAGCGAATACGGAACGGACACCCGGATGAACGCATCAGATAGCACCGGCGCGGCCGGCGCGCGCGCCGACACCCGCGACGACGGCGTCGACCCGATCGACCCCGATCTCGAACCGCGGCACCAGATCGCCGAGGACGACACCGACGCGCAGATCACCGAGAAGCTCAAGCGGCAGGGAGTGCGCCTGGGCCGCGGCAACGTCGCACCAGCGGTGTTCTGGCCGTCGCTGCTCGTCATCCTCGCCGTCGCGGTGATCGCGATCCTCGCCCCCGGCCCCACCGACACCGCGCTGCAGGCGGTGCAGGGCTGGATCGTGACGAACCTCGGCTGGTACTACATGCTCATCATCGCCGGGTTCATCGTGTTCGTCGTCGGCATCGCGCTCTCGAAGTTCGGGCGCATCCGGCTCGGCGACGACGACGAGCGCCCCGAGTTCGGGCTCCTGTCGTGGTTCGCGATGCTGTTCTCCGCCGGCATGGGCATCGGCCTCGTGTTCTACGGCGTCGGTGAGCCGCTGACCTACGCCACGTCGAGCCCGAAGCCGGGCTGGAGCGGCGACGAGACCGAGCTCGCGCAGCTCGCGATGGCGCAGACCTTCGTCCACTGGGGTCTCCACCCCTGGGCCATCTACGCCGTCATCGGCCTCGCGCTCGCCTACGCCGTGCACCGCCGCGGCCGTCCGATCTCGATCCGCTGGGCCCTCGAACCGGTGTTCGGCGAGCGCGTCAAGGGCTGGGTCGGCGACGTCATCGACATCCTCGCGATCTTCGGCACCGTGTTCGGCGTCGCGACCTCGCTCGGCCTCGGCGTCCAGCAGATCGCCTCGGGCATGTCGAGCCTCGGCGTCGTGGACACGGTCGACAACACGATCCTCGTCATCCTCATCGTCGTCATCACCTTCCTCGCCACCCTGTCCGTCGTGTCGGGTCTCGGCAAGGGCATCAAGTGGCTGTCGAACATCAACCTCTCCCTCGCCGGCATCCTGCTCATCTCGGTGCTGCTCCTCGGCCCGACGCTCTTCCTGTTCCAGAACTTCATCGAGTCGCTCGGCACCTACCTCGCCAACGTCCTCGACATGTCCTTCGACGTCGGCGCCTACACCGGCGAGGAGGGGGCCGCGTGGAACTCCTCGTGGACGATCTTCTACTGGGGCTGGTGGATCTCCTGGGCGCCGTTCGTCGGCGTCTTCATCGCCCGGATCTCCCGTGGGCGCACCATCCGCGAGTTCATCGCCGGCGTCCTCCTCGTGCCCACGATCGTCGGCTTCTTCTGGTTCTCCGTGATGGGCGGCGCCGGCATCTACCGGCAGATCTTCGGTGCCGGAGACCTCGTCGACCCGGAGGCGGGCGTCGTCGCCGAGGCCGCCCTGTTCGACGTGCTCACCGGCCTGCCGCTGGGCACCATTCTGTCGGTCGCCGCGATCGTCCTCGTCGCGATCTTCTTCATCACGTCCTCGGACTCCGGCTCGCTCGTCGTCGACATGCTCGCCTCCGGCGGCCACCCCAACCCGCCCACGTGGTCGCGCGTGATGTTCGCCCTCCTCGAGGGTGCGCTGGCGATCGGCCTGCTGCTCGCCGGCGGTCTCCAGGCGCTCCAGGCGGCCTCGCTCGCCACCGCGCTGCCGTTCAGCGTGGTCATGCTCCTCATGGCCGTGTCCACCCTGCGGAGCCTGCAGGTGGACCAGGCGCTGCGGGAGAAGCGGGAGCGGGAGGAGCGCTACGCGATGCTCAGCGGCAAGCTCGCCGACGACTTCGACCACGCGTTCGGCCGGCAGGTCGACACGCGCGTCGACGACCGGATCGACTACCGGCTCTCCCGCACCACCGGCCCGTTCACCCGCGGCCGAGCCGAGGCGCCGGGTGCCGGGGAGGCCGCTCGCGCAGACGGCGGGGCGCCGCAGGGCGAGTGACCCGGGCCCGAGGCGCCCGCCCGGACCGGCACCGGGCGGGCGCCTCGGCGCCGTCCGCACCACCCCGTCCGTGGTCTGCGCCATCCCGCCCGTGCTCTGCGCACCCCCGTTGCCGCGGTGCCGCGCCGCGCGGAATCGGCGGGCACCTGGGGGCGGGCTCCTG
The DNA here is from genome assembly GCF_040656435.1 of Brevibacterium sp. NPDC049920. Classification (NCBI taxonomy): domain Bacteria; kingdom Bacillati; phylum Actinomycetota; class Actinomycetes; order Micrococcales; family Brevibacteriaceae; genus Brevibacterium; species Brevibacterium sp. NPDC049920. Next base: position 7,280 of record NZ_JBFAMF010000014.1, on the reverse strand, counting down.
GGAGCCCCGTGAGGGGCGCGCTGATGACTGGCACCGGCCGGGCGGACGTGAAAACATCGGAGGCAGGACCCGCACGCCGCCGATTCCGAGCGCGGCCCGGTGGAACAAGGAGACGACATGCCCATTGCAACTGCTGAGGTCTACAGCGAGCTTCTCGACCGCGCCAAGTCCCGCGGCTTCGCCTATCCGGCCGTCAACTGCACCTCCTCCCAGACGATCAACGCCGCGATCCGCGGCTTCGCCGAGGCGGAGTCCGACGGCATCATCCAGATCTCGACCGGCGGCGCGGAGTACATGTCCGGCCCGACGATCAAGGACCGCGTGCGCGGCGCCGTGGCGTTCGCCGCGTTCGCCCAGGAGGTCGCCAAGAGCTACGACGTCAACATCGTGCTCCACACCGACCACGCGCCCAAGGACGCCGTCGAGGCGTGGGTCAAGCCGCTCCTCGAGCTCTCCGCCGAGCGCGCCCGCAACGGCGAGCAGCCGCTGTTCGGCTCCCACATGTGGGACGGCTCCGCGGTGCCGCTCGACGAGAACCTTCAGATCGCCGAGGAGCTCCTCGCGCTGTCGGCGAAGGCGAACACCCTGCTCGAGGTGGAGATCGGTGTGGTCGGCGGCGAGGAGGACGGCGTCGAGAACGCCATCAACGACAAGCTCTACACCACGGTCGAGGACGGCCTGGCCACCGCGCGGGCGCTCGGCACCGGTGAGAAGGGCCGCTACCTGACCGCGCTGACCTTCGGCAACGTCCACGGTGTGTACAAGCCGGGCAACGTCAAGCTCCGTCCCGAGCTCCTCAAGGAGATCCAGGACGCCGTCGGCGCGGAGGTTGGCAAGGAGAAGCCGTTCGACCTCGTGTTCCACGGCGGCTCCGGTTCGACGGCGGAGGAGATCGCCGCCGCGGTGAGCCACGGCGTGGTGAAGATGAACATCGACACCGACACCCAGTACGCCTTCACCCGGCCCGTCGCCGACCACATGTTCCGCGACTACGACGGCGTGCTCAAGATCGACGGCGAGGTCGGCAACAAGAAGCAGTACGACCCGCGCGCCTGGGGCAAGGCCGCCGAGGCCGGCATGGCCGCGCGCATCGTCGAGGCCTGCGAGAATCTCGGGTCCGCCGGCAACGCGCTCAAGTGACCGACGGTGCGGAGGTCGTCCTCCGCACCGCTCAGGCCGGCCCCGGGGAGGCGTCCGGTCCGGGGATGCGACTGTTCCTGCAGACGGCAGCCGAATATCGGCCCTTCGGGGCTGTTTGCGACTGAATTCCATCGTCTGCTCCAGAATCAGTCGCATCGAGGTGCGGGAGGGCCGCAGCCGGCGCGGCCGGGGAGGCCGGGGAGGCCGCGTGCCCGGCCCGCATGCCCCGCGAAAGTGACGATTCGGTTGCATTCGCACTTCGAAGCGGCGAACAGGGGCAGGGAGTTCCGGAAGGGACTACGATGATCCGTGTCTTTCAGCCGATGCCCACGGAACAGGGATGGCGTGCTCAGATCTGAGCGCAGCAGCCGCCCACCGCCTCGCGCGATGTCGGCCGAGCCCCAGCGGATCTCCACCCTGAGATCCCGACCGAGATAAGGATGTATCGATGACTCGCACTCGTGCGCTGCTCAAAGCCGGTGCAGCACTGAGCGCCACCGCGCTCCTGCTGTCCGCCTGCTCCACCTCCACCACCGACACCTCGGGAGAGGGCGGTGAAGGCGGCGGTGAGGCCCTGACGATCGGCACCACCGACAAGGTCACCGTGCTCGACCCGGCCGGCTCCTACGACAACGGCTCGTTCTTCGTCATGCAGCAGGTGTTCCCGTTCCTGCTCGCCTATACCCCCGGCACCGCCGAGACCGAGCCCGACGTCGCGGAGTCCGCCGAATTCACCGAGCCGACCAAGTACGAGGTGAAGCTCAAGGAGGGCCTGAAGTTCTCCAATGGCAACGACCTCACCTCGTCCGACGTCAAGTTCAGCTTCGACCGTCAGAAGTCGATCCAGGACCCCAACGGACCGTCCTCGCTGCTCGGCGGCCTCGAGTCGATCGACACCCCGGACGAGCAGACGGTCGTCTTCAACCTCGCCCGTGAGAACGACCAGACGTTCCCGCTCGTGCTCGCCGGCCCGGCCGGCCCGATCGTCGACGAGGACGTGTTCTCCGCCGAGGAGATCACCGCCGACGACGACATCGTCTCCGGTGAGGCGTTCGGCGGCCCGTACGCCATCGACTCCTACCAGTTCAACGAGCTCGTCTCCTACAAGGCCAACCCGGAGTACCAGGGTGCGCTCGGTGAGCCGAAGTCCGACGCGGTGCAGATGCGCTACTACACCGACGCGAACAACATGAAGCTCGACGTGCAGAGCGGCACCATCGACGTGGCCTGGCGCTCGCTGTCGGCGACCGACATCGAGGACCTCGGCGGCGACGACAACCTCACCGTCCACGAGGGCCCCGGCGGCGAGATCCGCTACATCGTCTTCAACCTCGACTCGATGCCCTTCGGCACCGAGACCGACGAGGCCGACGAGGACAAGGCCAAGGCCGTGCGCCAGGCGATGGCCCACTCGATCGACCGCGAGGCGATCGCCGAGCAGGTCTACAAGGGCACTTACACCCCGCTGTTCGGCCACGTGCCGGACGGCCTGCCCGGTGCGGCCGAGGAGCTCAAGAGCGCCTACGGCGACGGCAGCGGCGGCGCGGACGTCGAGAAGGCCAAGCAGGCCCTCGAGGACGCCGGCGTGGAGACCCCCGTCGAGATCAAGCTCCAGTACAGCCCGGACCACTACGGTCCGTCCTCGGGCGACGAGTACGCCCAGATCAAGGACCAGCTGGAGAGCACCGAGCTGTTCACCGTCGACCTCCAGTCGACGGAGTGGGTGCAGTACGCCGAAGAGCGCATCGACGCCTACCCGCAGTACCAGCTCGGCTGGTTCCCGGACTACTCCGACGCGGACAACTACCTCGTCCCGTTCTTCTACAACACCGAGGACTCCCCGAGCTTCCTCGGCAACGACTACACCAACGACGAGCTCAACCAGAAGCTCGACGAGCAGGTGTCGATGGAGGACGAGGGCGAGCGCACCACTGCGATCGAGGACATCCAGAAGACGCTGTCCGAGGACCTGCCCACCCTGCCGCTGCTGCAGGGCGAGCAGATCGCCGTGGCGAACTCCGAGGTCACCGGCATCGAGGACACCCTCGATCCGTCCTTCCAGTTCCGTCTGGCACTCCTCGGCAAGTGATGCCGAACGGTCGGGCGGTCCTCGCCCGGCCGGCCGGGTGACGTCACCCGATCACCCGGTGGGCACCTCGGCCGAGGCGCCCGCCGGCACCACCACCGCAGCGGGGCGGGTAGGATCTTCCTGCCCGTCCCGCTGCGGCGTCCGGGTCTCCCTGGGCCCGGCCCGTGCGAGCCGCCCGCGTGATCCGCGGACAGCGCCGCCGCACCACACCCCTGCTCCCCAGCCCGATTGCGAATCCATGACAGCCAGCGTGCAAGCCCCGGAACTCGCCGAGGGTCCGGTCAAGTCCCCGAAGACCCGTCAGGGCTCGGGACTCGGCCGGTACATCCTCGTCCGCTTCCTCCTCATCATCCCGACCGTGTGGATCCTCACCACCCTGGTGTTCTTCCTCATGCGGATCACCGGCGACCCGATCACCGCCGCACTCGGCGGCCGGCTGACGCAGGCGCAGCTCGCCGAGCGCGTCGCCGCCGCCGGCTACGACCGCCCGCTCATCGTCCAGTACTTCGAGTACATGGGCGGTCTGCTGCGCGGCGACTTCGGGACCACCCTGTCGGACAACCGGCCCGTCACCGAGGTCCTCCTGACCTACGGCGCGGCCACGCTCGAGCTCGTCTTCTTCGCCCTCATCGTCGCGTTCCTCGTCGGCATCCCGCTCGGCATGGTCGCCGCGAAGTTCCGCGACCGCTGGCCCGACGCGGTGCTGCGCGTGCTCGCGATCCTCGGCTACGCCACCCCGGTGTTCTTCGCCGGCCTGCTCCTCAAGCTCGTGTTCGGCGTGATGTGGCCGGTGCTGCCGGTCGCGGGACGCGCGACCGGGAACACCGAGCTCCTCATGTCCGGCGTCGTCGGCCCCACCGGCCTCTACCTGCTCGACGCCCTGCGGATCGGCAACATGGACGCCGCCGGGGACGTGCTGCGCCACGCGGTGCTCCCGGCCGTCGCGCTCGGCCTGCTCACCGGCGGCACGTTCCTGCGGCTCGTGCGCACGAACCTCATCGGCACGCTCGGCAACCAGTACATCGAGTCCGGCCGCTCGCGCGGGGTGTCCGAGTTCCGGCTCGTCACCAAGCACGCCTACCGGCCCGCGCTCATCCCGATCATCACCGTCATGGGCATGCAGATCGCCCTCATGCTCGCCGGCGCGGTCCTCACGGAGACGACCTTCGAGTGGAAGGGGCTGGGCTTCCAGCTCGCCCAGTACCTGGCCGCGCGCGACTTCGTCGCCGTCCAGGGCATCGTCGTCCTGCTGGCCGTGATCGTCGCGCTGACGAACTTCGTCGTCGACATCATCGCCGCTCTCATCGATCCGCGAGTGAGGTACTGATGAGCACCGAGATCACCCCCACCCCCGGCGCTCCCGGAGCGCCCGCCCCCGAGGCGTCCGCGACCCCCGGCGCCCCGTCGAGCTCCCGTTCGCGCTGGTCGCGCCTGCCGGTCATCAGCCACCTGCGCCAGTCCGTCGGCCTGCAGCGGGGGATGCTCATCAGCGGCCTGGTGATCTGCGCGCTCGTGCTCATCGCCGCGATCTTCGCCCCGCTCATCGCGCCCTACGACTACGCCCAGCTGCGCACCCCGGAGGGGGCGTTCGGCGCCCAGCAGTCGCCCAGCGCGGCCCACATCTGGGGCACCACTGTCGGCGGCTTCGACGTGTTCTCCCGGGTCATCTGGGGTGCGCGCACCGCGGTGTTCGTCATCATCGTCGCCGTCGTCATGTCGCTGTTCATCGGCGTGGCGCTCGGTCTGATCTCCGGCTACATCGGCGGCTGGCTCGACCGGATCCTCGTCGTCGTCGCCGACGCGATCTATGCCTTCCCGTCCCTGCTGCTCGCGATCGTCATGACGATCGTGATCTCCGGCGGGCAGTCGAACGTCGTCGGCGGCGTCCTGGCCGCGGCGATCTCGATCACCGTCGTGTTCGTGCCGCAGTACTTCCGCGTGGTGCGGGCGGAGACCGTGCGCCTCAAGGCGGAGCCGTTCGTGGAATCCGCGCAGGTCATCGGGGAGTCGAAGTTCCGCATCATCACCCGCCACGTCTACCGCAATGCGACGCGCAACATCCCGCTGATCTTCACCCTCAACTCCTCCGAGGCGATCCTCACGCTCGCGGCCCTGGGCTTCCTGGGCTTCGGCATCGAGCCGACCTCGGCCGCGGAGTGGGGCTACGACCTCAACAAGGCGCTGTCCGACGTCACCTCGGGCATCTGGTGGACCTCGGTGTTCCCGGGCCTGGCGATCGTGCTCACGGTGCTCGGCATCACGCTTGTCGGCGAGTCGATGAATGACCTCAACGACCCGCGCCTGCGCGTGCGCCGCCGGGCCCGCGGCCGCGGGCGGGCCGGTGCCGGCGCGCAGGGTGCTGCCGGGTCCTCGGCGACTGCGCCCGGTGCCGCGGGCACCTCGGCGACCGGATCCTCGGCCGCCACGACGACGAAGGGGGATCTGCGATGACCTCGGACAACCTCGCTGCAGCGCACGACGAGAGCGGCCGCGCCCGGAGCGCCGGTGCTGCGCGCGCCGGCACGGGCGACGCCTCCGGCCACGGCGCGGGCGAAGCCCGGCTGACGATCTCCGACCTCGACGTCACCTTCGCCACCGACGCCGGCGACGTCAACGCCGTCAACGACCTCGACCTGAGCGTGCGCCCGGGCGAGGTGCTCGCGATCGTCGGCGAGTCCGGCTCCGGCAAGACTGTGACCGCGAAGTCGATCCTCGGGCTGCTCGCGGAGACCGCGACGACCGGCGGGGCGATCGTCCTGTCCGGCACCGATGTGCTCACCGCCTCCCCGCAGAAGCTGCGGCAGATGCGCGGGGCGGATGTGTCGATGGTGTTCCAGGAGCCCTCGACCGCGCTCAACCCGGTGTTCACCGTGGGCTGGCAGATCGCGGAGGGCCTGCGCGCCCACAACCCGAAGATGAGCAGGAAGGCGATGAGGGCGCGCGTCGTCGAGGCGATGGAGAAGGTCGGCATCCCGAATGCCGAGGAGCGCCACGACTACTACCCGCACCAGTTCTCCGGCGGGCAGAAGCAGCGCATCGTCATCGCGATGGCGCTTGCGCTCGGGGCGGAGCTCATCGTCGCCGACGAGCCCACTACCGCGCTCGACGTCACCGTGCAGGCGGAGATCCTCGACCTGCTCCGGGACCTGCGCGACGACATGGGCACCTCGATCGTCCTCATCACCCACAATATGGGCGTCGTCGCCGACCTCGCCGACCGGGTGGCCGTGATGTACCGCGGCGACCTCGTCGAGACCGCGGACGTCCGCACCCTGTTCGCGAATCCGACCCACGAGTACACGCGCGCGCTGCTCGCCGCCGTGCCCCGGCTCTCCGTCACCGAGGTGCCGGCCGCCGATGGTGCTGGCGCCTCGGCGGGGGCTGCGGCGGGCACTGCGTCCGCCCCGACACGGGCGGATGCGCCGGCGGGCGCCTCGGCGGAGGCGGCGGCCGCGGCTCCCGGTGCGGATCCGGCTGCGGACGTGCGCCCGGATGTCGCGCCGGTGGTCGTCGCGCGCAACCTCGAGATCGTCTACCCGGGTGGTTTCGGCAAGAGTGACTTCACCGCGGTGGACGGCGTGAGCTTCGAGATCAGGCCGGGCGAGGTGTTCGGCCTCGTCGGCGAATCGGGGTCGGGCAAGACGACCATCGGGCGCGCGATCGCGGGTCTGACCCGGGCGACCGGGGGTTCGCTCACGGTGTTCGACCACGAGATGGTCGGGTTCAGGGAGAAGGCGTTCCGACCCGTGCGCAAGCGGATCGGGTTCGTGTTCCAGGACCCGGCGGCCTCCTTCAACCCGCACCTGTCGATCGGCGAGTGCGTGGCCGAGCCGCTCGCGGTGCACCGCCCCGAGCTCAGCGATCAGCAGCGCCGGCGGGCCGCGCTCGACCTGCTCGAGGCCGTGCAGCTGCCGCAGTCCTATGCCGCCCGGTTCCCCCACGAGCTGTCCGGCGGGCAGCGCCAGCGTGCGTCCTTGGCCCGCGGCATCGCGCTCGACCCGGAGCTCCTCATCGCCGACGAGCCGACCTCGGCACTCGATGTTTCGGTGCA